>JAITMM010000277.1 GCA_031277335.1 Tannerella sp.
ACAGGGAGTCGTAAGGTACCGTAATGTCAGTAGGCGCCCAGGCAAACTCACGCCCTCCGGTATAAATCATCGAGATACTTGGTTTGCGGCTGACAATCACTGCGTTTTTATCTAAATTATCTGCTGCCCACCTGCTGGCTTTGATAAAGTTTTGCCAGTCCGGCGTCAATCCATATAATTGATTTCCAAGGATATTTTCTTGCAACACGGGGATATTACCCTTGATTCGGTTTGTGGTGACTATTAAGTTTCCACCGACAAGAATCGCGATTATCAACAGATAAACAATAATAAATTTCTGTAAAACCCTGATATTAAATAAATAATAAACGCCACCAAGCAAAAAAACAAGTATAAACGGATAATAGATAACGATCAGGCGGTCTTGTCCCCAATTTGTTTGCAGCAGGATAAAACTGAAAAAATTCATTACACCGACATATATACCTATGAATAACAACGTCTTACTTCGTTTAAAAATGATTATAAAACTGACTGCAAACAGAATGTAAATCAGGACGGCGTTGATCGGATTCGTATGCGCGATATTGCTGGGCGTTTCTTTAATGACGCCAAGCATTTGACATAGGAATTTGGACAGATAAATGTCTGAATTGTCTATCAGTCTGATCCAAAACCCTTTAATGGTTTCAGGTTCTATAGGATTATAATAATCTTTGGCCAAATAATTCCTGATATCGTAAGCCGACCCGGCGTCAGGCCAAACCACCATCTTAAACAGCTGAAAAACAAAGAACACCAATACGGAAGCCGCCAGCGTGTAGGCCATATCTTTCCACCGCCGCTGCAAAGCAAAAAACAGAATCACCACTCCAATCACACTGTAACCGATACTGCGTGTCAGCCCCATACACAGCGCCAAGACACCAAGAATCAGGTATTTATGCCAATCGGTTTTCAGATTGACGGAAATATCGGCGGGGCGAAGAAAATATTTGGAAAAATAGAAGACAAACGCGCTCTGAATCAGCATAAAGAGCGGTTCGCTGTATGTCTGGCTCGCATAATAAAACACGAAGGTGCAGATGCAGACAAGAAAGATGCCAGGCATTAAAACTGCTGCCGGGATAATGCCTTTGAAACTCTTGTATAAGAGCAAAATAGATAGCAGTAAGAAAATGGCTGACAGTGATTTAAGTACTATCAGATTGATACCGAATATCCCGATAAAAGGCGATAAGACAATCGGATACAAAGGCCCGCGAAATCCGGGAAAGGTGAAATGATGCCAAAAAGCATCGGCGCTAAGGATATAATCGCTGTCGTCGCCGCTAAGGCTGACTTTCACATCGAACAGCATGATGCTTAACAAAACTCCGGCAATCAATGAAACAATCAGAAATACAGACTGATAGCGTTCAAAAAAATCATTGACTCTCTGAAACATTCTTTTGGAATCGGCAGTCGGCGATTGCTCATTGCGCTTGGCCGACAGCTTTGGCATCTGCTCATTGTTACGTTGCCGATTGTTAGAACGTTGCCGATTATTTTGAGAGGACTTCATTACGTTTAAATATCTGAATTAGTTGAATATCTTGAATTTGCACAATTTCATTTTTTGCAATCGATAAGCTATCGACACGCCCAGCACGCCGAAACCATACATGATGCTTCTGCGGAAGTTGATGGACGACGCGTCGCGGAAATATTTCGTCGGGCAGCTGACTTCGCCGACTTGAAATCCTTTGTACGCCACTTGCGCTAACATCTGATTATCAAAGACAAAGTCGTCTGAATTTTGCCGGAAATTCACGGTCTGCAAAATCTCTTTCGTAAAAGCGCGGTATCCCGTATGATATTCACTCATTTTCTGCGACATTAACAGATTTTGAATCAACGTTAAAAGCCTGTTGGCTATGTATTTGTATCGAGGCATGCCACCTTTGAGCGCTCCTTTTCCCAGAATACGCGACGCGATGACCACCTCGTACAGTCCGTTGGCAATCATGTGGCACATGGATGGTATCAGCAGCGGAGTATATTGATAATCAGGATGAAGCATAACGACAATATCAGATCCGATTTCCAATGCCTTTTGATAGCAAGTCTTTTGGTTTCCGCCATAGCCTTTGTTTTTTTCATGCCTGATGACATGATGAATCCCTAATTCGCAGGCAAGTTTTGCCGTCGCGTCGGAACTTGCGTCGTCCACCAAAATGACATGATCCACAATGTCAAAAGGTATCTCTGCATACGTCTTACGCAAGGTTTTCTCCGCATTATATGCAGGCATCACGATGGTAATTACTTTCCCGGAGATCATTTGTCAATACTAAAAATCAGCACAAAAATACAATAATTTTGTTTAAAAACATAAGTTTTGTACTTTTGCGAGGAGATTGATGACAGAATGAATGTACGCGTAAGAAAATGGATCAAAAGGACGGCTCTGATTGTCCTGATACCGGTAACGTTGCTCCTGATGAGTGTCGTCCTTGTGTATACTCCTTTTTTTCAGCGTTTTGCGGTCAATAAAGCCACACAATTTGTCTCGGGGACGCTCGGTTTGGATGTGCATTTCGGAGAGTTCAGGTTAAAATATCCGCTGAATCTCGCAGCCCGTAATATATCCGTAACAGATTCATTAGGAGATACAATTGCCGAAATCAAGTCGTTGCAAATCAATATAAAACTTGCTCCATTGCTTCGTAAGGAAGTATCAATCGGTAGATTTTCTTTAGACGAAGCCGATATTCATCTTCAATCAATGATCAAAGGAATGGCCATAGATGCTGTAATCGGCTCGATAGAAGGACATTCCGAACGAATTTCGATTCCGCATGAAGAAGCAAAACTAAACATGCTGAAACTTTCTAACTCCAACATAACCATTCGGATAGACTCTTTTCCGACGCAGGCCGATACGACGAAGACGGCCGTCAATTGGAAAATAATATTTGATGACATACAAGTTGACAATCTTGCATTTGCGCTGTCTATGCCGACAGATTCCATCATGTTGGGGACTACTTTCGAGAATATTTCGTTGACGGACGGAGACATTAAGTTGGATGAAGCACGGTATTATCTTAGCCAGATTTCTCTCAGTGGAGCTAATATTCAGTTTGACAAAGGATTGCAGCCGCCAAAGAATGGCATTGACCCGTCTCATATCAATATTTCGAAAATATATGCTTGCGTTGATTCAATTTTGTATCAACCGGAAGGTATTCAGGCATTTATACATTCAATTGCAGCCGACGAACGGTCAGGTTTGACAGTCACTGCAATGACGTGCAGGTTGCAGATGAATGAAGAAAGCATCCTCGTCCCTGATTTCGTTGTCAAGACGCCTTATTCGTCCGTTTCTGCGCAACTCGTGCTGCCCGCCAAGACGCCTCAACAAAACCCTTCCGGCGCATTACGTGCACAACTATCTGCTGCTGTGGCACAAAGAGATGTGATGACGGTGCTGGGCGACGCCGCAAAAACGATTGCAGCTTTGCCGCCGGATAATATATTCACATTGTCGTGTTTATTGGACGGAAATTGGAATAGCCTGAATATTAAGGAATTTAAAAGCGCTTATCCCGGTATGTTTCAAGCAGAAGCGACCGGGGTGATTAAGCAGGTAACGGACAGTATCGCCAGGTCCGGCTCTTTCGACGTGACGGCTGTGATTCAAGGCAATAAGCTGTTGCCGGGCTTGATACCTCCGCAATATGCAGGACGTTTTTCGCTGCCTGATACGGTCAGGATAACTATGCAGGCAGCATTGCAGGAAGGCGCCTACTCGGCAGAAGTTCTGATGAGCGAATTGCAGGGGCAAATGTCATTATCCGGGAAATTTAATCCTAAGACTGAAGAGTATCTTGTTGATATAAAGGCAGATGATATTGCTCCGATACATTTTTTACCGCAAGATTCCATAATGTTGTTTACAGGTTCTTTTCAAGCATCGGGAAGGGGGCTGGATGTGTTTGGGGATTCTACGGGGACACAATTTTCGGGCGTTGTGAACGACGTGAATTATAAGAACATGACTCTTACGGACATATCATTCGACGGCTCTCTGAAAGACCACGCCATGAAAGGCGAAGTGACAAGCAATTATCCTTATATCAAGGGGAAAATGACGGTAGACGGTGTGTTGCAGAAAGATAAACTTTCGGGAATGCTTGTTGTATCGATGGATTCGCTCGACCTTCAAGGGCTTAAAGTCACTGAAAATCAGTTTTCAAACGCTTTTGAGATTTTCTCTCAATTTGATTCCGATCTGAAAAAGCATCATCAATTGGACGTCACCTTGGGCAACTGGAATATGTCTGTGAACAACAGGATATTTACGCCTAAATCATTGATTCTCCGCAGTAAAACGACTGAAGACACGACGCAGGTGTCGCTTCATGCAGGCGACTTGGGGATAATTTTTACGGCCGGCGCCGATGCGGTTTCCATCGCCGACAAGTTGAAAATACTTGCCTCAGATATTGCCGGTCAAATCAAAAGAGACTCCATGATTGACTTTCAAGAACTTCAACCGCTATATATGCCGATGAATTTGCGGGTAGAAGCCATGAAAGATAATCCTGTTTATAATTATCTGCAAAACAGGAATATATACTTTGATAGCTTTTATATTAATGCCGGGACATCGCCGCAAGAAGGTCTGAAAATGGATGGTCTATTGCTGTCATTGATTAAAGATACGATGAAAATCGATACAGTCAGACTTGACGTCAGGCAGACAGACTCGACGGAAATAAAATATACATTTGACGTTATCAAAAACAGGTTTCGCATGCAAGAGGCGTACACGTTGGGATTGAGAGGCAGCCTGAAATATGGTCAGGGCGATATGGAATTAAATTATCGCAACGGACAGGGCAAAACGGGTTTTCTGGTGGGACTGCGGGCAGCAAAACAGCCGGACGGGATTAATATTCAGGTGTTTCCTTCCAATCCAATCCTTGCTTTCCAGCAGTTTATCGTGGACGATAACAATTATATCAAGTTCAAAAGTCTGAGGGATATATCGGCCGATTTACGAATGACGAATCGAGATAACGCTTCTTTATGGGTACATTCACTTGAGAATAATGGAGTTATGGAGGAGTTACTTGCCGAAATCAACGGGATTGATTTAAACGGGCTGTCGACTAACTTTTTGCAAATTCCCTCCATGCAGGGCAAAGCCAATATGTCGCTTCGCTATGTGCCTGAGGGCAATACATTTATGGTAGTCGGTGGGGCTAATATCAACAATCTTGTCTATCAGGGAGAAACTGTCGGCGACTTGTTACTGAACAGTGTTTATTTGCCAATGGGAAAGAATGAGCATCAATTAGATATAAATTTATTCCACTCCGATAAGGAAATTGCCACTTTGACAGCACTTTACCAACCACTTAAAAATGAACGTATTGACGGTTCGTTGGAGGTACATTCGATGGGATTGTCCACTTTGAATCCTTTTCTTGCCGGGATGGCGCGATTAAATGGCGCTCTGCAAAGCAAGATGACGGTATCGGGAAGCGCAAAACAGCCATTGTTAAATGGATATATGAAGTTGGATACGGCATCGGTGTACAGTGCGGATGTCGGAAGCAGATTTCGTTTCGATGATAAACAGGTGGAAATCAGCGATAATACAATTAAGATAGATGGGTATAAAATTTTTGCCGTGGGCAATAATCCGTTGACGATAGATGGCAAAATTGACTTGAACATGAACAATCCGGCCAAAAGCATGGCCGATATCAGGATGGCAGCGAGCAACATGCAAGTGCTTGATGCCGTGAAAACGCCTGAGAGCTTAGTCTATGGCAAATTATATGCCACGCTTACCAATTTCACTGCCAAAGGGCCTGTCAATGCGCTCGTTGTGCGCGGGAGTCTGAATCTGCCGGCAAACACGAACTTGACGTATATAATGAAGGAATCGCCTCTCACTGTGCAGGATAGAATGGCCAACTTAGTCACATTTTCATATTTCAGAGACACGATTCCCCGCCGCAGGTCGCTTCTCGGCGAACGCACACAACGTTCTTCGCAAGCTATCGGAGGCCTTGATTTACAGATGTCTATCAGAGTCAATTCGGCAGCAAAATTAAAGATTGAGTTGGACAGCGAAGGTACGAATCATATAGATTTGAATGGCGGAGGAGATTTGTCGTATCGTTATACGCCACAGGGAGATATGATGCTTACAGGACGTTATACACTGACGGGAGGACTAATACGGTACGATATGCCTGTGATATCAAATAAGACATTGACAATCAACGGAAACAGCTATATAGAATGGAATGGAGACCCGTTTGATCCTTACATGAGCATCAAGGCGACGGAGCGTATTCGGGCGAGTGTCGGCACGGAAGACGGGCAGTCGTCACGCCTTGTCAACTTCGACGCCGGAATCGATGTGAAACAGAGGATGGAGAATCTGTCGCTTATGTTTACGCTTGATGCCGTTGACGATGCCTCGCTGCAAACTCAACTGACTGCGTTGGGAGCCGAAGAACGCAGCAAGCGGGCAGTAGGTTTATTGCTGACAGGCATCTATTTGGATGAAGACAAGTCGGGAAAGGTCAAGTTCGATATGGGTACGGCGATGACCAGTTTCCTGCAGACGGAAATCAACCAGCTGACGGGCGACCTGCTGAAAGGCGTCGACTTCAATTTCGGAATGGAGAATTACGAGCAGGAAGGCGTCTCGGCTACAAACTATTCGTTTCGTTTCTCAAAGCGATTCTATAATGACAGGATAAATGTGATGCTGGGCGGAAATGTCACTTCTGGACACTTGCCGAACGATAACAATACATTTATTAATGACGCCTCCATCGAATACAGGCTGGATACGCAGGGAAACCGCTATGCCAGACTGTTTTACCAGCGTCAGTACGAAAGTCTGCTGGAAGGGGAGATCACGAAATACGGAGGCGGCGTGGTCTTTCGACGGAAAATGAGGCGGTTAGCGGATCTGTTCTTTTTCAGGAGAAGGGTGATAACGCAGGAAGGGAGGTAAGGGATGGCAAGGTTCAAGGTTTAAAGTTCAAAGTTCAAGGTTCAAAGTTTAAAGTTCAAGGTTCAAGGTTCAAGGTTTAAGGTTCAAGGTTCAAAGTTCAAGGTTCAAGGTTCAAAGTTCAAGGGTTGAGGTTCAAATGATTGGTGTTGTAAATTTATGATAAAGGAGGTGTTTTGCAGGATGTTGTATAGGGTACGGGAGGATGGTGGCAGAGGGTTTGTTTCTTTGTCGATTTTCTGCGTGTCGTTGCTGCTTTTGCTGTGCAACTCCTGTTCTACGACTCGTTATCTACCTGCAGGTGAACAGCTTTATACAGGCATTCAGGCTATTGACGTGCTTGATGAAGATAAATCGGAAGCAGGTGATGAATTTATGGCAGAGATAGAAGCAGCCTTGTCGTATCCGCCAAACAATGCATTGTTCGGCAGTTCGACCATCCGAACACCTATTCCATTTGGACTGTGGGTGCATAATGCATTAGTAAACAAGCAGAAAGGACTTGGAAAATGGGTTTACAAGCTCTTTGCTTCAAAGCCTGTACTTATTTCGGCCGTCAACCCTGAAGTCAGGACAAAAATTGCACAGAATCTGCTCTCCGAAAACGGTTATTTTCAAGGGACGGCCGGTTTTGAAATCATACCGGAGAAGAAAGACTCGCTGAAAGCTAAAATAAGATATCATCTGACTATGAATGAGCCGTCTACGTTTGATTCTATAGAGTATCGCCGTCTTCAGCGACGCATCGATACGCTGCTTGTGCTAGACGAAAATGCGAGGCTGATTCGCAAAGGCGACCAGTTCAACGTGCTACGCCTTGAAGCTGAGCGTCAGCGTATTGCTTCGTGGATGCGTAATAACGGATATTATTTTTTCCGCCCTGATTATATTGTATATCAGGCCGATAGCACCATATCGCCTCAGAAGATCAGTCTACGTGTCAGCCTGTCGCAGGGCCTACCGCAGCAGTCAATTCGTCCTTGGAAAATAGGTCGTCTGTCAATCAATCTGTTAGACTACTCCACGACGAATCCTACCGACTCGCTGCGTTATGAAGACATGACTATATTTTACAACAGGAAACTGCGCGTCAGGCCTAAGATTCTGTATAATCAGTTTAAATTCAGACTTGGAGACGTTTATTCCCAGATTAGGCAGACACAATCACAATCGGCATTGAATCAATTGAATACGTTTCGATATATAGAAATGAACTATGCGCCGCGAGACACGTCGCAATTGTGCGACACGCTGGATGTCAACGTGAACGCCACTTACGACCTGCCATTGAACGGCGAATTGCAACTCAATTTCACGGCCAACAGCAATCGCCGTATCGGTCCAGGCGCAGTTTTCTCCCTGACAAAGAGCAATATATTCGGAGGCGGCGAGTCGTTTGGCATCAGCGTGAACGGCGCCTACGAATGGCTTATAGGAAGGCAGAGAAATGAGGATTATTCGCTGTTGGACAATTATGAATATGGCGCTACGGGGACATTCACTTTCCCGCGCGTCATGCTACCAGCCTTTTTTAAGCGCGAATATTATGATTTTCCGGCATCTACGACGATGCAGGTTTATGCCAACCGGTTGAACAGGGCAGAGTTTTTCCGCATGTCGTCGTTTGGCGGCAACGTGACTTACGACTTTTTGCCCGACCCGATCAGACATCATGCCTTTACGCCTCTACGTCTGACATTCACCAGATTAGAGAGGACTACCGAGAAATTCGATCTTATTGCTGCCCAGAATCCGTCGTTGTATCAGAGTTTGGACAACTTGTTTATCCCGGCCATAAGTTATACGTATACGCTGGACAACTCCGTAATCCGCAAGGGACGTCATATTACGTGGTGGCAATTTTCGGTGACCGAAGCCGGAAACACAGTATCGCTGCTTTATGCGCTTGCAGGAAAGGGCTTTAAGGAAGAGAAACGCATACTGGGCATCCCCGTATCTCAATTTTTGAAGGTGACGACAGAGTTGCGCTATAACCGTGTGCTTAACAGGAATCACCGGCTTGTCACGCGTATAGGCGGAGGCATTATCTACAGCTACGGCAATACGACGGTCGCGCCTTACAGCGAGCAGTTTTACGCCGGCGGCGCCAACAGCGTCCGCGCCTTCACTATACGGACGCTTGGGCCGGGACGTTTTCGTTCGGACGACAATGCGTTATTGTATTTCGACCACACGGGCGATTTAAAGCTGGAAGCCAACGTGGAATACCGTTTCCGGCTTGTGGGCGATATGGAGGGGGCGCTGTTCCTTGATGCCGGCAACGTATGGCTGCTGCGCGAAGACAAAAGCCGCCCCGGCGGGACATTCCAAATGAAACATTTTCTAAATGACATAGTTACCGGCACAGGCGCAGGCATACGTTATAATTTGGACGTCTTGATTCTCCGTCTCGATGTAGGTGTCGGACTGCATCTGCCTTACGAAACAGAGCGCAAAGGCTATTTCAACACTTCGCGCGTAGGATTTCACTTCGCTGTGGGGTATCCGTTTTGAAATTCAATTTTTTTTTTTGAAAGGTGATGTCCTGCCAATTCATTATAGAAACATGCAAAGTACATTCCATTTTGGGCTTAATTCTTATTTGACTGAAAAGTAATGTGAAGTAATAAATTACATCTAAAGCATTGATAATATGAAATATCTTTATTTGACCGTTATTTGACTGAAAAACGAACTTCTCGAAAAATTTTCCATTTGTCTATTATTTGACCAAATTTTCAGGAAAAACAATTTGGATAATACAATGTTAAAGTCAGGGGAAAAAACAAAGCCCCCGTCGCATAACGCGAGGGGGCTTTGAAAGTTAAAAAAATAAGTGATTCAAAAAATCAATTATTGAAATGGAGCAGCTTGTTTCAGATACGGGTTGCCGTTTTCGTCGTTGCCCATATCGTTGATTTGGGTGCTCGGAACCGGGAACATAGTCTTATTGGCTGCCAGAGGTACGCGATTATTGAACTTGTCAATAAACTGAGCTTCGTATTTCATATAATCGCCGGTTGCCTGACTCATATAGTCGCCTCCATAACGTACAAGATCAAACCAGCGTTGTCCTTCCATTGCAAGTTCTAATTTGCGTTCCATACGTACTGCTTTAATACACGTTTCCCTATCACTAAATGCGGCATGTGAAGCCGGATATTCTGATACCTTATAGTTAGCAGCAGGAGCCCCGTCAAGCATTATTATATTTACAGGTAAGGCAGCACGTCTACGCACTTTATTTACCTGCTCCATAGCTGCCGAAGTATTGCCGTCATTGGCTAAACATTCTGCATAAAGCAATACGATATCTCTAACACTCAAGTACTGTATATTCAATGCTGATCCGGGCGCCCAGCCGTCACTCATACCACCGCGTCCGATATTACCCTCATCTCTTGCATAGTACACATGTTTCTTTGGCATGAAACAACCACCGTTATTCACGTCACGTACCCATACGCCTGCTGCAGGACCATAATCCTTATAAGGGATTCCAACACGTCCGACGGCAAAGTCAAGACGCGGGTCGACGGCGATGGTCGTGCTGTTGACGGAAATATTGGGAGGCGCTTCGCCTGTCAGCGTGGTTACGCTCGGACGTGTCCTGTATTCATTGTTTAGGAACGGAAGACCATTGTCATCGACCTGAAACGAATTGACAAGTTCAAACGATGGCTGGAAGAAACCGCAGCATCCGCCGGGACCGCCGTTATGCGGATAGCAGATGGACATGCCGACGTTTCCATTGTTGTTTCCGTCATTTGAGAACTGTACTTCAAAAATCGATTCCGGACTTTTGTTATCCCATGCGGCATCCCAGTTATTCGTCATATCATCGGCTAATGCATACTTCAATCCTGAAGCCGTGCTTCCGTTATTGACAACATCAGCTAATATCGGCATGGCCTGCTGCCAATTACCCTGTTGCATCAGGATTTTAGCTTTCAGTGCTTTCGCTGCCCATGCATACGTCCTTCCCAATTGGTCAGGCCTGTCCGGCAGATTGGCGATAGCTTTGTCGATATCGGAGAGAATATTGGGATAGATATCCACATCGTTAGGGATTTTCGGGTCGTTTTCCGTATTAGTCTCATCTATATAAGGCATAAACGGGCCGAATACTTTGACTCCCTCGAAATAGAACAGTGCACGGAGGAAATATAATTCGCCCTGTCTTGTTGCTTTCACCGAAGCATCCAAATCAGGAACATCCTCAATCAGTTGCAACGCCATCTCTACGCGTTTATTGCCTCTGTAAACCCAATCCCACTTCTCATTTAGATAGCTGTTGGAAGCTGTGACCAGGTAGATTTCCATTTCGTTCAATATGGACTGGTCAAGCGGGTCTGAGCCTTTATTGGCGTCACCACCATACATACTACCCATTGTCCAGTTGAAAGGTGTGGCTCCCCAGCCGGAACGCGTCAGCGTTTCATACGCCGTAGTTACCAGCATATCAACTCCCAGTGGAGTAGCCAACACATCCTTGCTGACGCTTCCCTGCGGCGATTTGTAGAGATAATCTTCTCCGCAGGAACTAAACATTAACATTGCGGCGCAACCAAGCGCTGCGATCAATCTATTAAGTTTCATATTATAATCTATATTTACAAGTTATTAATAATTAAAATGCAAAATTCAAACCAAAGAGATACCGAATGACATTCGGGTTTCCTCCGCCGTCGATACCGCGTCCGAGGTCTCGGCCGCTATCGTTGTCATTAATCCTGTTACCTACTTGCGGGTCCAGACCGGTATATTTCGTAAACGTCAACGCATTTTCCAACTGGAAGTAGACACGCAGGTTGGAGATCGTCAATTTCTGCAGGAGAGGTTTAGGCAGGGTGTAGCCCAGCACCATGTTGTTCAAACGCAGGTATGAACCGTCTTCCACAAAGTAGGAACTGACAATTCCTGAATAATTGTCGGCTGCATTCAATTGCGGCAAGGTCCAACGATTAATAGGCTTGTTGGGTTCCCACGAATTATCGCGCATACGCGTTGAGCGGTTGCCTCGGAATTGTTGGAAGTCAGTGAAAAGCAGCGTATTGTTAAACAGATCATTTCCGATTTGTGAGAACCAGAACAGCGTCAAATCAAAGTTTTTGTAGTTGACGCCAAGATTCAGACCGGCAATCAGATCGGGATTCGGGTCGCCGATCAAGGTACGGTCATTGACATCATCCAATTTTCCGTCTTTGTTCACGTCTACAAATTTATGATATCCGACAAATTGCTGGGCGTCTTCTTCTGACATCTGAGCTGATACGCCTCTGGGAAGCAACGCATTGACCTGCTGCGTATTTTCATACACGCCGTCCACCTTATAACCCCAGAATTGTGCCATAGGAAATCCTGCCGTTGTGCGGGCGATCTGTCCTTCGTTGATAATACGGTTACCACCTGTCCACAGGATAAAGCCCGGATTTTCAGACAGGGAAATAATCTTATTTTTCACATGCGTAAGCGTCAAAGTGGCATTCCAACTCCAGTCACCACTGCCATCGAAATAATTCAGCGTCGCTTCAAATCCGTTATTTTCCATACTTCCGTAGTTGATGAACGGAGCATTCGCTTCGCCTGCCAAATCGGAATATGCAGCCCGGATCAACATGTTCGTCGTCTTCTTGTTAAAATATTCAATTCCGATTCCGAACTTACCTTTAAGCAGCGAGGCATCCAGCCCGACGTTGATACTTTCAACGGCTTCCCATTTCGTGTCTTCGTTGCCGATCTGAGTTTGACGGAAACCGGTTGATCCGCTTTGACTTCCGTCTATCGGGTAGTTAGCCTGGTCTGCAGAAAGCGAATAGGTAGAGGCCCAGTTAATAGCGCTTGGCAATTCGACATTACCTACCTGTCCCCATCCGAAACGCAGTTTCAGATCGTCTAACCAGTCGCGGGTAGATTCCATAAAGTCTTCCCCTGAAACACGCCATCCCAAAGATACGGACGGGAACGTGCCGTAGCGGTTGGATTTCGACAGACGCGATGCACCGTCCCGACGCAACGTTCCGGTAAAGAGGTATTTATCCTGGAAAGAATAATCCACGCGTCCGAAAATTCCGAACAGCGCATATTCGCCGTTATACGATGAATTGGCTTCGCGCTGGTCGTTGCGTTCGCCCATTGAAAGTGTCCATGTATTAACGTCGTTTTCAAACAGATAGTTGTAACGCTGACCTGTCAGAGTGCGTCCGATTCCGTCGTTGATAGCTTCGGTACCGATCAGGGCGGTCAAACGGTGTACATCGTTGAACACAGTCTTGTATTGCAGTGTATTCTGCCATACACGGCGGATATTGAAATTTGCCTGCTCTTGAAGGTTATTCGTACGCGGTGATTCCGAAAATTCGAGGTTGATCTTGTCCATCCTGTAATACCATCCGTTGGTATATTCAATTCCGAGACGGCTGGTGAATGTCAGGTCCTTGAACAGGTCAAGTTCCATCCATGCGCTCAGGTTCAATCGCTGCCCTGTCCAGTAATTACCTTCCTGACGGGCAATTTGAGCCAGCGGGTTATTCCAGTTTCCCGTTCCGGGAATCACCGAACCGTTGAAGTTTCCTCCCAAATCATAGGGTCCAACCCAAGGGGTAGCGCGGTATGCCTGAGAATAGAGCGTACCTTCCGTCGATTCGTTGTTTACGCCCAAGTCTCTCCACCAGCTATAGGCAAAGTCTTCACCGAAGCGCAGCCAGGGACGGATATTGAACGATGTATTCAAACGGGTTGAATATCTTCTGTAGTAAGAATAAACAAGCGTACTTTTCTGATCGTAAATATTGACGCTGGCGTTGTACTGCCCTTTGTCATTACCGCCTCTCAGTCCGAACTGATGGTTCTGTACCGGCGCATTGTCGCGGGAGATAATATCCCACCAGTCTGCATCGGCATAAGCGCTGTACACTTGCAGGCCCGGATATGCAAAATTATAGGTATTCATATCATACGAATCGATACCGCCTTGGGTATTCGACTGGTAGGGATACGGCGTAAATCCGGTAGCCGATGTTTTGAAGAGTTCATGCGACGGCCATGATTCAGGATTATTCGGGTCATACGTCCCGTTATTGATGGACTGATTCAACATCCCTTTATATTCCAAATCCATACGGTCTTTCGAATTGAGCAGATCGTACTTTTTGCCCGGCACCTGCCATCCGTAATAGGCGTCATAGGTAAACACCGGTTGCCCCGTATTGACCCCTTTCTTGGTTGTAATCAGGATAACACCGTTGGAAGCCTGAGCACCGTAAATAGCCGAAGCCGAGGCATCTTTCAAAACCTGCAAGCTCTCGATATCGTTAGGGTTGATCGAGTTGAGGTTTTGGTTACGTGTAGAAATACCGTCAATCACATAAAGCGGACCATTGTTATTGACCGAGTTGACACCGCGAATACGCACCATGCTGTTACCACCGGCTGAACTTGACGTACTGATCTGGATACCGGCCACTTTACCTTGCAATTGCGCCATCGCGGACGAACCCGTCGATTTCAGCAATTCTTTGGTGTCCACCACAGCCACAGAACCTGTAATGTCCTTTTTCTGCTGTGTGCTGTATCCGACCACAACGACCTCGTCCAGGCGTTGGGTGTCTTCTCTCAACTCTACGGTGATATTCCTTTGATTACCAACAGGTATCTCCTGCGTCACATAACCAATATAGGAAAACACAAGAATTGATTGAGCCGGAACATTTTGAACGGAGTAATTCCCGTCGATATCGGTAATGGCTCCGTTAGTTGTACCTTTCACGAGCACGTTGACGCCGATTAGCGGCTCACCGGCCACATCCTTGACAACTCCCGATACTGTGCCGGTTTGAGCAAAAGCCGCTGTGGCACACATTAATAGCAGAAAGGACATCAACACTGACATCACTTTCTGCAGTCTTAGTTTGTTACTTAAAAAATTTCTCATACATTATTTAATAATAAAAAAAAGTTCAATTATTCGCCTCATTTCCTTCATATTATATACATTTTATGATCCCATTTCGATGAATGTCGAAAAGAAACCAACGTTTAATTCGGGCGTAAAGGTAGGCATTTTTTTTAATATGCAAACAATTGTTGTCTATTTTTTTTAAACGAATCTAAAGTAATAGTCGGTTATTTAACAATTCGTTAATTGAGAATCTTGCTCAGAAGCGCTTCAATCGTCGAAACTGTCGAAATTAAACGTTCCTTTAATTTCGACAATCGGCGTACATTTTTTTTGAAGAAGTACGAACCAATTGAGCATGTCAATAAAAAAAGCGTTTTAGCCTGATTATCAGGTATTATACTTATTGAGGCGATGTGAGGTTTAATTTTTTTTATCATTTAAGCACGATTTGTGCAAAAAAAATTAAAAAAAGTTGTGAAATATTATTTTTTTAAATCTATATTTGCAGCGTTTTATTGCCGGATTCAAAGGAAGGATATAATTCGACAAAAGACAACGGGTTTGAAAGAGGGAAGAAGAAGGAGATTAGACATTTTACCAATCTATTATTAATAATGTATGAGAAATTTTTTAACTAACAAACAAAAAAGTCAGAAAAGCATCGCCATCGTGATGTCTTTTCTATTAATGATGTGTTTTTCAATGGCTTACGGCCAGACAAGCACAGTGACGGGTACTGTCACGGACGGAGGCACCGGCGAGACTTTAATCGGTGTCAACGTATCTGTTAAGGGCACCACGACAGGGAGTATTACCGATATCGACGGTAAATACTCCATTGCGAATGTACCGTCATCGGCAGTTCTTGTGTTTTCGTATATCGGATACATAACACAGGAAATTTCAGTTGGCAATCAACGGGTTATAAACGTATCGCTCAACGAAGACACGCAACGGCTCGAAGAAGTCATTGTGGTCGGCTACGGTACGCGTAAAGCAGGCGAGATGACTGGCTCTGTGGCCACCGTCAAATCGGGTGAAATCCAAAAATTGGCAGCCGTATCTACGAATGAAGTCCTCAGGAACGTACCGGGTGTGACGGTGCTGCAATCCAATGTGCCCGGGGAAACGCCAAACGTGATTGTACGCGGCGTCGGCACCATCAATAATGCCGGTCCGCTGTGGGTCGTTGACGGAGTGCCCGGTGGCAACGTGAACCCCAATGATATCGAGACGATTACCGTATTGAAAGATGCTGCCGCGCAGGCTATTTACGGCACAAGGGCGGCTAACGGTGTGATTCTTGTAACAACAAAGGCAGGGAAAAAGAACCAGAAAGCCAGTTTGACAGTCAATATCAGAGCCGGCAACAACCGCAACACCAACAACTACAAGATGCTCAACACCAGGGAGTACGGCGAAGCGCTATGGCTTGAGGCAAAGAACATGAAGCGGACCGACTATTCACATCCGATATACGGTAACGGCGCCGAACCGCGCATTCCCGATTATATCTACCCCAACGGAGCGATGGAAGGCGATCCGGGAACCGACCCAAGCCTCTACGACTATTTTACAGCCAAAGAAGACGGTGACGACACCTACCTGATAACGAAAGCCAACAAGGAAGGCACAAACTGGGTGGATGAAATCTCGCGTGTGGCCAAGTATCAGGAATACTCGATAGACCTTAACGGAGGCAGCGATAATACGACGTATTCGTTCGGCGCCGGATATTTAGACAATGAAGGTATCAATAAATATGTCAGCTATGACAGATGGAATTTCCGCTCAAATATCACGTCGGACGTGACTAAATGGTTGCAAATCGGAGAAATGATCAGCGGCACCTACTCCAATCAGCATGGGCACACGAACAATAATGAGGAGGGTTCCGCCATATCGTGGGCTTACAGGAATCAGCCTATTATTCCGGTGTATGACATCATGGGCAACTTTGCCGGCACAAGAGCAGGCGGTCAATTGGGAAATGCTCAAAACCCGTTGGCAGTGCTCTTTAATAATCAGTATGACAACCGCGAACGTATGAACCTCACCGCAACAGGTTTTGCAACGCTCAAACCGATTGAAGGACTGAGCATCAGAACGCAATTCGGCATGAACTACAATACGCTCCTCTATAAAAATATCGACTATGTCAATAAGTCACATGCCGAAAGAGGGACGGATGATTACATGTACATGACACATGACAGGGCAAAAAGATGGACATGGACAAATATGATTACGTATCAGACAACTATAGGTCTCAACGATATTACGGTCATGGCGGCTACCGAAGCCATCGATGATATTTTTTATCGGACGACGGCTCAGCGCTATAACTATTCTTCCAAAGACCCGGACTATATTGAATTGTCAAGCGGTATCGACGGTCAGCAGAATGGTAGCGAAAAAAGATCATGGAGCATGTTCTCCGTGTTCGGCAGGGTCAATTATGTGTTTGACAGCAAGTATATGTTCGAGGGCGTCGTCAGGCGCGACGGTTCTTCACGTTTTGCCGAAGGAAACCGCTACGGCGTATTCCCGGCATTCTCGGTCGGATGGGTCATATCGAAAGAAAGCTTTATGGCGTCCACCAAGACATGGTTGCAAAACCTGAAACTACGTGGCGGCTACGGCGTTACCGGTAATGACCAGATGGATGACTATAACAGCTATACCACCTATCTGTTCCAGCAAAACGACGAAAGCGGCTCATTTTATGCCATCAACGGCGCTAACGGCTCTGCCGGTAACTTGGGATTCAGACAAGGCCGTATCGGAAATATAGATGTAAAATGGGAGACGACGCACACGACCGACGTGGGTATTGATGCAGCATTTCTCAGTGGATTTACACTCTCTTTTGACGTTTATCAACGCAGAACGACCGATATGCTTTTCCCGAAAGCAGTGCCGTCAGTCTTCGGACGTGCAACAGTGCCGTCCGTCAACGTCGGCGAAATGCTGAACACGGGATTTGATTTTGATCTGGGTTACAGGGGAACGGCCATGAACCGCGAACTGAATTATTCCGTCAACTTCAATATATCGCATTACAAAAACGAAGTTGTCACCCTGACAGGTAACGACAACGAATTTCTGGATGGCAGCGCCCAGCGCGAGCAAATATATACGCGAAGCCAGAAAGGCCACGCCTTCCCTGAATTTTACGGATATGTCGTAGAAGGTATTTTCCAGACACAGGCTGAGGCTGATGCTCACCCGGTTGCTTTTGGCGACAAGTCGTATAGCGTGCCGGGGCATTACAAATTCAAGGATGTTGACGGCAACGGCGTCATCAATGTTGACGACCGCACGTGGATCGGTTCGCCCCATCCCAAATTTACCGGCGGCCTTATTTTTGACGTATCCTACAAAGGATTCGACCTAAACGGACAATTCTACGGCACGTATGGCAACAAAATGGTGAATTATGTGAACAGATGGTTGAACTACTATCAGTTTGACGGCGGTCGCGGACACGACTATCTGTACAGTTCATGGGGAAGCCCCTATTTGAATGGCGACAACACGCAAGCTTCGCTGCCTATGATTGACCGCAATACGATTGTTCAACGGCCTTCCACTGCATTTATTGAAGACGCTTCCTATCTCCGTTTGAGAAACCTGCAACTCGGTTATGATATAACAAAAATAATGACGATACCGACCGTCAAGGCGTTGCGTGTATTTTTACAGGTAACCAACTTATTCACTATCACCGGATATTCGGGATTGGATCCTGATACAAGTCGCGGAGGCGATAGAGACAGCGCAAGAAACTTTGGTATTGACGCCGGCGCAACACCTACTCCACGACAGATTCTGTTTGGACTTACTTTAGGATTATAATGTATAACATTTTAATAAAATGATGAATATGAAAAGAATAATATTTTTAATACAGATTGTATTGATTTCGGGAAGTATGGCTATGCTTACTTCCTGCGGTGAAGATTTTCTGACAAAATCTCCACCTGCTACGCTCCAAGGACCTACGTTGCAAACCGAGGTTGGAGTTGACGGGCTATTGATGGGCACTTACGGCACAATGGTCGGAGGTGATATTTTCGGTGCAGCGATGAGTACCGACTGGGTTTATGCCAGTTGTGCTGCCGACGACGCCTACAAAGGCTCGGAAGAAGGTGACCAGAGCCAGTTTAATGACGTAGAACGCTACGTGGCGCTATCTGACAACCCCTATATGACGGCCAGGTGGAGCTGGAATTATGAAGGTGTCACACGTGCGAACAACACATTGGAGTTTTTGAAGATGACGCAGGCATCCGCCTCTCCGCTCCCGGCTACAAAAGCCATTCAGGTGGAAGCACAGGCCAAGTATCTGAGGGCATGGTTTCATTTTTCACTCAACAGGGTGTTTAAGAATATCTCGTATATCAGAACACCTGATGAACAGGGTGGTAAAGCGCCGTCCGAAATACCCAATGCAGATGCAGGATGGAATGAAATGGTTGCAGACCTTGATTTTGCCATCGCCAACCTGCCCGATTCATGGGATGCTGCCAACGTAGGTCGTGCTACAAAGTATTCAGCCATGACGATGAAAGCTCAGGCATTGATGTATCAGAACAAATTAAGCGAAGCCAAACCTATTCTGGATGATATTATCAATAGCGGAGAATTTTCGCTCGTTGCTAATTATTTCGATAACTACAACGAAAATACGGAGAACAACTCGGAATCTATATTTGAGATTCAGTGTACTACGTCCGGGACAGGTAATGCATCCATTGATGTGACGCAAGCTGCCTTTATTCAACCGACAGGACCTGCTGCCGTGGGCTGGGGCTTCTATCAACCTTCGCAAAACCTGGTGGACGCATTTCAAGTCACTGCCGACGGATTGCCGATTTTGAATGCTGCCGACAGACCTGAGTTTAAGAATGATATGGGAATGGGCTCGAATGTGGCATTTACGCCAAGCGACCAGCTTGTTGACTTACGTCTGGACTGGACGGTGGCACGTCGCGGCGTTGACTTCCTCGGATGGGGCATTTTCCCCGGCGCTGCATGGATCAGAAACCATGCCAACGGCGGGCCGTATATGACGAAGAAATACATGCACTTCGAGGCCAACCGTTCCAGAATGGCAGGTTCGGGTGCCAGAAACGACCGTAACTTCAGGTATCACAGGCTGGCACATGTGCTGTTGTGGCGCGCTGAAATTGCAGTGGAAGACGGTGATCTGGACATGGCGCGCGATTTGGTGAACCAAATACGTAACCGTGCGAAAAACAGTCAGCCGGTAATGGGCTTGGTGACGGCAACCGTCATCCCTTCTTCAGGCTCTGTTCCGGCTTCGGACGTGGACTGGACAAAACCGGCTGCCAACTACAAAGTTGAGCCTTATCCCGGTGGTAATGATGCATTTGCCAATCAGGCGACGGCACGTGAAGCTGTCAGGATGGAAATCAGACTTGAGTTTGCAACCGAAGGACAACGCTTCTTCGACCTGCGCCGCTGGGGACAGGCTGACGGCAGCTATGATGTCAATACGCTTAATGCCTTTATCGCGCATGACTCCCAATTCAGGGATTTCATGAAAGGCGCTACATATTCTGCAGCAAAGAGATACTGGCCCGTACCGCAATTGCAGGTTGATATTCAACCGGGTGTTATCGCCCAGGATCCTGATTATAAATAATCAATTGTAATTGTCAAATTATCAAAACGAGGCTGTCTGATTTTCGAGGCAGCCTCGTTTTATTTTGATTACGGAGCAATATAGTTCTCATTCAGCCCCCTTTCAATGTCTTCAATAGACGGCAGTGAAGATTTGAAATTTTCCGGTATTAACTTCGATAAAGTGTATTCGGAAATTCCGATTGGTTGGTTACTGCTTTTCAAAGAGTATTGCGCTTCTATATTATCTTTTGTCCTACAAATGAGCAAACCTATTGTAGGGTTGTCTATATCTTTTTTCAGTTGTTCATCAATGGCAACAATGTAATATCCGAGTTTACCGGTTTGTTCGGGCTCGAATTCATTTACTTTCAATTCGATAACTATATAACACCGTAACTCCAGATGATAAAAAAGCAAATCAATATTTCGTTCCCTACTGCCTACTTGAATGGGGTATTGTCTTCCGACATATGCAAAACCCTGTCCAAGTTCCAATAAAAATTTGGTAATATTTTCTATTAAAGCATCTTCCAACTCTTTTTCCCTGTATTTTCCTGTGAGCTTGACGAAATCAAAATTGTAGGGGTCTTTAAGTGTTTCTTTTGCCAAATCGCTCTGTACGTCAGGTAGCAAACGGTCAAAATTATTAATGGATTTTCCTTGTGCGTAATACAAATCTGCTTGAATGAAGTTCATTAATACGGCTCTGCTCCAACCATTCCGTATTGTCTTTTGAACATAAAACATAGCTTCGTGCACAGACTTGCATTTATCGATTATACCTCTTTGATGTCCCCAAGGAATTGAAAACAATGGATTGTTTTTAAATTCGTCTTCAATTTGGGCGCGAATTATATTTTTCTC
>JAITMM010000014.1 GCA_031277335.1 Tannerella sp.
AAGGGCAATCCATTTATTGTCATGGAGTTCTGTCCAAATGGAGACTTGCTGCAACTTGTCAACCGGCAAGAAAACGTAGACCTTGTCAAGATCGGCAAAGAAGTGCTTTACGGACTAAATGATCTGCATAGATACGGCAAAGTTCATCGTGACTTAAAGCCTGAAAATGTATTGATTAAGATGGACGGGACAGCCGTATTGACCGATTTTGGCATCAGTGGCGACCGAAAGAAACGCATCACCGTCACCGATTTGTTCGGACGGCCTACAGAGATCACAGGCACAGTGATTTACATGGCGCCCGAACAGGCCAAACCTAAAAACAGAGAGGTGACCGTGCTGCCGACAATGGATATCTTTGCTTTCGGAGTGATGATGTATCAGCTGATTACGGGCGTATTTCCTTTTGGGCCGTTGAACAACGAAGACGATATGGTCTTATATATAAAGAACGCGCGCGAGGGAAACTGGAACCGGCAGGAATTGGCAAAATATCGCGAAGGTTCATTGTTTGTCAATGTGATATCCGGCTGTCTGAATCCTGATTTCAAACAAAGGCTGCAAACGGTTGAAAATGTATTGCAGTTGTTGCCACAATCGTCAAGTCAGCCGGGTACGGACACCAATGTCCATCATGCCCCTCCGCCTGCCGTCAACGGTGTTTTGCTGCGTGTCATGCAAGGCGAAGACTACGGAGCCGTCTATAAACTAAATGATTACATTGCCGGAACAAGAAAAATGATAACTGTCGGATGCAATGATCCGTTAGTAAAAAATATTCTGCCGATAACAGAAAACATGTCGCGCTATATCTCACGCAAACACTGCACATTAGAACTGTTCAGTCACAATCAGTGGATCATTCGCGACGGACAATGGGATAAGACGGCTACTAACGGATGGAAGCAGTCTTTGAACGGCACCTACGTAAACTCCACCGAAACGACACTCGCAGGAATGCCTGTCATGCCGGGAGATATCATTTCTATCGGAGATGTAAAACTAAGGGTAGAGGGGTATTAAATAATGAATAATGAACAATGAATAATGAACAATGAGAAGGGGGGAATATCTATTCTTATGTTAAAAAATATAATTTTAAGTATTTAATTATTAATAATATGTCAAGAGCAACACAACCTTACAGACGATCATTCGGGTCGTCACTGGGATCCGGAATGGGTTCCTTATTCGGCGGTTCGGGAAGAAAGTATTTTATTCTCGAACACAAAACAAGTTCCAAGTATCACCGAGCAGGTGAATCACAGGAAATTATTGTAGATCAAATTGAAATCGGCCGCGACCCTAAATGCCAGGTGCGATTCGATGATTCATTTACGACAGTCAGCCGGCGACATGCCGCAATCGTCAGAACGGGAGATAGATGGAAGCTGATACAACTATCCACAACAAATCCGACATTCCTCAACGGCGTAAAAGTCGATAGCGAATGGATGCTGCAAAACGGAGACGAAATCCAGCTTGCCGTAGGCGGCCCCAAACTTGGGTTTATCACCCCGATGGGAAATAATGCGGCTGTAGGCAGCCTGAAATTGACGCGGCGATTCAATCTTTTCCGCCAGCAAGCGTTGCGTCCGTATAAAACGGCTATCACCCTGCTGACCATCGCTTTAGTCCTGGTATTGCTCGGTTCGGTCGGCTGGGGCTATTATTCCTATCAAAAACAGGAAAAGCTGCTCGTTGAGAATGAGAGACTTGGAAAAGAATTGGACGAACTCAACAAACGTGCCGATTCAATATCCGACAAATCATCGGCCGAATATCAGGAAATTGTCAAACAGACAGAGCAGGTGGCCACGAGACTGGCTCAAAGCAACAGTCAGCTATACGCCGAAAACAGACGCACGCGTCGTGATTTTGAAGAGCTTCAAAATCAGATGGCTGCCGATGAAAGTGACGCATCTCCTGCCTCAGGCACTTCATCGTCAGGCAGCTCAACATCCTCAGGCTCAACTGCTGCCGGCAGAAGCAGCGGCGGGGCTGCAAGAACAGGTGCTGCCGCCGGCAATACATCTGCTTCAGCCGAATCAGGCGCCGCAGGCATCCATGGCGAAGCGCTGCAAGGCACTCGCGAAGCAGGTGAAAATACAGTCGGCAACGCGCTGCCATCAGCAAGAGACATCAATAGTTATAGTGGATATGTCTTTGCTATTCAGTTGGAAAAGACAGAAATCACTTGGCGTGGCAAGACTACGATCATTACAGAACCGCTTCCAAAACTCGTAGGGACAGGCTTTCTGATGAATGACGGACGTTTTGTCACTGCGCGTCATGTGCTTGAGCCATGGTACTATTACCATTTAAAATTGGATTATTCCATTTTTACCGTTTATTCCAATCCGACGTATCGTCTTGATATGTTGAATATGTACGCCAATAATGGAGGTACCGTCATTGCGCATTATACGGCAGTATCAAGCTCGGGTAAAAGAATTGCTTTTAACAGTAGCTTAGCCAGGGTCAACAGGACGACGGACAGGGTTGAAAGCGCCAAAATAGGCAAAATATCGGGAGTGACGCGGAAAGCCTTGCTCGACGACACCGATTGGGCTGTGTATCAAACTCTTGAGAGAAGCGGTTTTACACATAACAGTACGCTTTCAATGAATCTCGACATCGGGACAGTGTTGTCGGTACAAGGTTATCCGTGGGGACGTGGCGCTGACGAAGCCGTGCAGGTCACGCCTATCTACTCCGTCTGCAACGTGGCAAGAAATGGATTGGACGTGAATGGCACCATCATGGTTTCAAACGACAATACGGAGCGTGGCAACGACGGCGGCCCTGTAACCGTAGTCAATGAAGAAGGTGTCTATCAGGTTGTTGGAATCCTTTCCGGCAGCACATTTGCCAAGGGACGCATTATCCCAATATCAGTCGTCTATTCGCAAGCCTCACAATAATAATTAAATGAGTGTAATTAAGATTGCTATGGCGGCCCGTTGCGAAGCGGCGGGCCGCCCAAACAATGAAGACAATTTCCATCTGCACGACAATCTGTCAGGCAACCAATGGGGGTTCATGACAGACAAAGAAGTGACTTTGAACGAAAAAGGCGCTTTGATGGTGGTTTGTGACGGTATGGGCGGCATGAACGCAGGCGATACGGCATCAAGACTGGCCGTTGAAGCAATAAAGGAGTGGTTCGCTACTGACCGATTGACGCCTACGATCTTTGCCTCGCATGAGACCGTCATGTCATATATCGAACAGGCAATCATCGGCGCCGATTCTAAAATCAAAGAAGCCGAAAAAGACAATAATGCCCTTGAAGGCATGGGTAGCACTATAGTACTCGCATGGGTCATAGGTGATTATATTTATATCGGATGGTGTGGTGACAGTCGTGCGTATCGCTATAATCCTGCTACGGGTTTAGAACAGCTGTCGCATGACCATTCGTATGTACAGGATTTGGTGGATAGCGGGAAATTATCAAAAGAATTGGCTTTTGACCACCCCAACAACAATATCGTCACGCGCAGTCTTGGAGATATCCGGCAAGTGGCCGAGCCATCCGTCAAATGTTTTCCTAACGGCAACGGAGACGTCATCCTTTTATGCAGCGACGGACTAAGCGGCGTCCTGCGCGACCCGGAAATAGCCAACATCATCCAAAACAATTCGCAGACGATGGAGAGTTGCCGTAACGCTTTATGGACGGAGTCCGAGAAGGCCGGATGGACTGACAACGTGACTATTGCGCTATGCCAAATCATCTCAGGCGTCGAACAGCCGAAATCGGATTTTGAACTTCCGGCTACGGGCATCAACCCTGCAAAGACTGAAACTGAGGTGATTGAGAAGATAATGAACGGCAACAGAACAGAACCTGTCAAGAAGAAAAACAACCGGTTGCTGCTAATCATTATCTTACTTTTATTGCTTGGCGCAGCTTTCGAAGCAGGCCATTATATAGTCAAAAAACGCATTTGGAATCCTCTGGATATGATTGAACAGGTGATGCCGGGCAAAAAATAAATCTGATTATGCTGCTTCAAGAGGACATATTGTTTGATAATCGCTATCTGCTGAAACGACTGTTGGGATGCGGCGGGTTTTCCGAAGTCTGGCTTGTGGAAGACACCAAAGTCGGCAACAAGAAGATGGCCTTGAAGATATTTGTCCCTGAAAGAGGGCTGGATGACAATGGTGTACAGCTCTTTAGCAGCGAGTTTGAATTGGTGTTCGATTTGAATCATACAAATTTGATGCGCCCGTCTCATTTCAATGTCTGCGAACGCTCGCCTTATCTCTTAATGCCTTACAGCGAGCAAGGTTCTGTCAATAAATTAGTTGGCCTGATTGCCGACGATGATGCCTGGCGATTGCTTCATGACGTGGCGTCAGGACTGGAATATTTGCACGGCCAGCATCCGCCCATTATTCACCAGGACATAAAACCCGATAATATATTGATCGATCAATCAGGTCATTATCAGATAACCGACTTCGGTATAAGCACAAAAACGCGCAGTACGCTGCGCAAGAGCGTGGGCGAAGCAAAAATGTCAATGACAGTGGCCTATTCGCCGCCCGAACGGTTTGGCCAGCATAATGCGGCCATTCCGGCAAGTGATATCTGGTCGCTTGGAGCCACTATGTTTGAATTGCTTACGGGAGAAATGCCATTCCATGACCATGGAGGCCTGATTCAGAAGCATGGAGCCGAAATCCCGTTGATTCATGGAGACAGGTCGTCCGATTTAATCGGAATCATCACAATGTGTCTTTCGGTAGATATCGAACAAAGGCCTACTGCAGAGCAAATTGTAACATGGACAAATCAACATTTCAAGGGAGCAAAAATCGTTTTTGAGCAAAAAAAAATTGCTACAAAACAGAATTTACGTCAGGCGGCAACGGGAGATGTGCCAAATCCGAGCAAATCTTCGTCGAAAAAAATGATCGGGATCGTGGCAGGTTCTGTTTTACTTATTTGTCTGGCGATTACGTTCGTTTTCGTCAAACCGGGACAATCCGATATTGTTTCTACGAATGAACATATTGGTATTGAGATAGATAGCTCGGAAATAAACCCTGCGGCAGATACGATAAGTTCGGAAGCGGACTACGATGCTTCTTCGACGGAAATTGCGCCTATAAATCAGCCGTCTGAAGAGCGTGACAACGCTGTTAATCAGCCTCCGATAGAAGCGCGTAGCGTCCTGAATCAGCCCTTGGTCGAAACCTCAACCTCAACAAAAATCTCTCGCCTCTATGAGCATGACGAGACATTGATTTCCGAATCGGGAGAACAGTTTCAAGTCAAAGCAGGCGATTCGTTTCAAGGCGAAATGAGGCAGGACAAGATTATTCAAGGCAAGATAATCGATCAAACAGGCAAAGTGAAGCATTTAATTCTACCTAAAAAAAATAATTGATGGGCAAGCGGTTAGTTTTTATAATGGTTTTATCTGGTTGCATGTTGTCTGCCTCTTATCCTCAGGCTTTCTCAACACGCAAGTTATCAGATATATATCAATTATTCCCAAATATCGGTTTGCCGTTGAAAGACAGCATTTTCGGTTGTGCGCAGGTCACAACGGCCAAGTCGCTTGTGATCGGCTATAACAAGAATAATGAAATCAACCATTTAGGCGTCTCATTATTCAGCCCCGAAAGCAAGCAGATGATAGGCATTCCGGTTTGTAATTTTATTGAGCAGACCATGCTCGTATTGCAGTTGCAAAAGTCTTCGCAAGACGTCAGGTATAAACTTAATGAATATGGCATGCGTCTGCGAAAGAATGGATTTGATTTCGGAAGCCGGTCATTTGATTCGATAAATAATATGCTCACGGATTTGCAAAATCCGGCAGATTTCTCCTTACAAAAAGATTCAATCTATTCTGTTTTATGGCAATTTGGTGATAATCAATCATTCAGTATGTCGTTTCCTATCTCTCGCGAACAGATATTCGGGACGGACAAAATGGAATCCGACGAAAAAATAAGCGAGTCGCTTGTGCAGGACAATTGCAGCAAAATCCTCCATCCGGAAAGTCCGGAATCAATTGCCGAAAACGAACTGTCTCTAATACAAGGCACTGATATATACAGACGTAAAGGCTTGACACTGATAAATAACAGCGATGTCAATACAGACACGTATTATCAGCGCTCCGACAGACAATACAGTCTTGTTTTCGACACCGATCATCCAAATGAATCATTAGTCAACTTATTCCTCAACAATCAGATAGACAATTCCTTGATGTTGAAAATTTCGCATCGCAAATATGGTGGTTTCAGTCCCGCTCTGACTATTCCTCTCAATCGTTTTATATGTCTTTTCGAGGATGAATTTACTACGTTTTGCCTGCTGCGTAAATCAAATAACGATCTGATTAATATGTCAGTAATCTTATTCAACAAAAATTTCGATTTTGTTCATCTGCTGCGTGTGTCAGCGGACCGGCAGCAATTGTTCTCTGCCGACGGCACGTTGACGGCCGACTTTTACACAAACATACCTTTTCATAATATAAAAAACTTATTTGAATGAAAATTAATATATTAACGATATGAAACTCAATAATATCCTATTTTTGTTTTTTGCAATTTTGACGGCAATCCAACATGTAGATGCGCAATCTGAAAGATGCAAGTTAGTGATTACCGATGGACTTGGTAATGAGCAGTTAAGGCTCAGGATTGAGCAAAATGTTTCTGCATTTCTTTCTGCCTGCAATACTGCGGTCATCGATGGGAAAAAGCCTGATCTGGATAGCAAAACGACTACCGGCGATGCCAGGAAGCGTTTTTATTCGATTTGGGAAACAAGTCCGATCGGGTGCAGCGCTGCATCTGCGCTTGAACGAAAATGCCTGACACGCCCTGCGGGCGGCTATCAGATACGCGATATCCCGGTCACCATGCTCTCAGCGCCGGAATCGGAACGTAACCAGGAAATTGTTATAAATCTGACATCCAACGGCCTCATTGACGATATTTTCATCCCAATCAGCCAATACTCCGACCTGTTAAGCGCCAATGAAGAAGCCGAAGATATAGATTTGAGAATGAGGGTATTGGATTTTGTGGAGAATTACAGAACAGCTTATAATCGCAGAGACATAGATTTTATTGAGACGGTCTTCAGCAACAATGCCGTCATTATCGTGGGCAAAGCAATCAAACAAAAGCCCAAATCAGACGTGGCACTTCGTTCGTCAATTTCGACGGCTCAATTTGAATATCAGGTAAAAAACAAGCAGCAATATATTACTGCTCTGAGAAATGTATTCAAAGTAAACAAATATCTCGACGTCCGGTTCGACGAAATAACCGTGCTCCAACATGAAAATTATCCTAAGGTTTATGGCGTCACTCTGAAGCAGTTGTGGAATTCTGACGCCATTAAAAATGAAGTAGGCTATGTGTTTTTACTTATCGATTTCAGAGACGAACAGCAGCCACTGATACATGTTCGCACTTGGCAACCTGACCAATATGACGGTCGACAGTTGAAAAGAGACGAGATTTTTCAGATCGGCAGTTTTGATTTAAATAGATTTTAAACATAAAAATAATAAATAAAAGTCATGAAAAAAATATTTGTATTGATTTTACTTTTTACATCGCTGTGCGTCTATGCACAGCGGAATTTAGGTTATGAAGACCGTTCAATGGATAATGCCGTGTTTGGCGGGCAAACAAATGAGGCATGTGTGACATTTTCAGCGCCTACCAATTTGAAACCTTTGTTTTTTAGTTCAAATATACAAAAATTACCTGCAAAAATCGATACCATTGGCACGGACATCAATTACCATCTGGTTTTTGATGCAAGTAAGGGCAGAGAAAGCCGGACGATCAGCATTCGCGTTCAGGGTTTTTCTCCGCTCTCACTGTCCGTCTGGCTGACGCCCAAGAAGCAACTGAATTTTTTTCTGTATGACCCTGATTCCACGATAGTCGGCTGCTACTATCAGTTATCAAAAGAAGGCGCCGACTTTTTTGCAAAAGGGATGTATATGGAAGCTAAGGAAAAATATACGTCGGCCATGCAGTGTAAAACCGACTTCAAACCTGAATATGAAGCCGTTCTCAATCAAAAAATAACCATTATCGATTCAATTCTGTTCCTTAAACCGCTTGCCGATGCGAGCTTCGACCTATTGGATTATAAGACGGCTTATGATCTTTATTTTCAGATATATTCGTATAATGTAGACGATAGGACGGTCGCGGATAGATTGACGCTTTGCTCGCAGAAAATGTATGAAAACTGTAAAATATACTTCACCAATGCCGAAAATTATCAAAAAAACGGGGAAAACGAAAAGGCTATAGAATTATACCAACGTGTTGTAGATCAGGGATGTAGTCAATCAGTCACAGCCAACCTGCGAATACAGGAAATTTATGATGCCACTGTCATCAATAAAACGGCCACAACACTAACTTATGAATACGAAAAAGACGCCCCGATAGGATTTTCGATAGGAAAGTATAAAGACCGCAAAAGCAACGGATATTTTACAATGCGTTTAAACTCAGAGGTTTTTGAAGCATTGAGATCAAATAACGATTCTCTGAAAAGACCTGAATTAAACATTTCTTTCGGATGGACGATAAAAGTTGTCAAGCCGGTTTGGATATTTTTCGGACCCGGCTATACGGGCGTCGGAAAATATGAGGCTAAAGCCAATGCAAATGAAAATGACGAACTTACATTAAAAATCAAAAGCGCCGTTTCGCCTGAAATAGGTCTTTTGGGCAAGATTGACCTTAGCGATGATGTAGGTATAGCATTTCGATACACCTTTCAATACCGTTTTGCCTTGGAAAAGGAATCGATTGATTATATCGGCAAAATAAAACATGTGATAGGTATAGGGCTGTGTTTCTGATATATGAATTAAATAAAATTACTTTCGACAAATATAGTTATGTTGCTTCAAGAAGATACACTTTTCGATAACCGCTATCTTTTAAAACGTTTACTGGGTTGTGGCGGATTTTCCGAAGTCTGGCTTGTGGAAGATACCAAAGTCGGCAACAAGAAGATGGCTTTGAAGGTGTATGTGCCTGAAAGAGGGCTTGATGACAACGGAGTGCAAATCTTCAGCAGCGAGTTTGAATTGGTCTTTGACCTCAATCACACCAATCTCATGCGTCCGTCGCATTTCGATGTCTGCGAACGATCTCCCTATCTGTTAATGCCTTATAGCGAGCAAGGTTCGGTCACCAGATTAGTTGGTCAAATATCCGAAGACGAAGCCTGGCAATTGCTTCACGATGTGGCGGCAGGGTTGGATTATTTGCACAGTCAGCAACCGCCCATCATTCATCAGGATATAAAACCGGATAATATACTGCTCGATCAATCAGGTCATTATCTGATATCCGACTTCGGGATCAGCACAAAAACGCGCAGCACGCTGCGCAAAAGCATGAATGTCCCCAGATCGGGCGGCACGATGGCTTATATGCCTCCCGAACGCTTCGGAAAAGATAATTCGCCGATAAAAGCCAGCGATATATGGGCTGTCGGAGCGACTGTCTACGAACTGCTTGCCGGCGACATGCCTTTTGGCGAACATGGAGGATTGCTGCAAAAAAGCGGGTCGGAAATCCCGAATATTCCGGGAAAATGGTCGAAAGATATGGTCGAAATCGTTCATCGCTGCCTTCAGCAGGAACCTTGGAACAGACCTCTTGCTCATCAAATTGTGGAATGGACTGACGCTCATTTTAAGGGCGAAAAAATAGTCTTCTCCACCAATAAGACAAAAAATCCGAATCGTAAGAATAAGAATATCTTTTGGATAATCGGCGGAGGCATCGTTTTCTTAGTTGCCATAGCAGCTATTTCGTTTATTTTCTTGCTTCCACGTATCTTAAATAATAAACCGGAAACGGTCGGCATCGCCATCAACGAGGCCTCATCAACCGATGACTATGTCTCTACTCCTCAACCCTCGCCGACCGGATCCGGCGCCATCGCTGATTCGGCATTGTCTACAAACACTGACGAACAGCTTCAACCGCAAACAAATACGCAGTCTCAACCGACTTCGCCGACGCCTGAGCGTTATAACACTCCGGCTCCCGAACCTGCCCCCGCCGCCGTTCAATCATGGATTACGGAATACGATCGTATTCTGACACTTGCGCAAGCAGCCTTTCGCAATAAGAATTTTGAACAGGCCAAGACCGAGTATAACCGCGCCTTGACACTTGCCAACCGTAATGGCGACAGGACAAAAGCTACTTTTGTGACAGGTCAGATTGACGAATGTACGAAGTTGATTGAAGAACAACGCAAAGCAGATGAAGATGCACGCCAACAAGCTATCCAACAACGTCTTGCAACATACAATACGTTTAACAATCAATTTACGCTTGGTTCCAATTTTCTGATCGTACAGGCAAAATCCAACAATCGATGGGGGATTATAAACCTGGAAGGTGAAGAAAAAGAAGCATTTACGTATTCGCAGGTATCTATCCGTCTGAAAAACAATGCTTATGCCTTAAAAAACGAACAAGGCTGGACGGTATTTGACACTTCGGCTAATAAAGTCGCCACAAATCTTGAAAATTTAAATGATTATAGATAATGAAAAAAACAAAATCAGTATTTATTTGGTTATTATGCCTTTGCTCTACGACCCTCTTTGCCCAGCAAGAGCAAACGGCAGGAGATGCTTACGCTGCGGAAGGGAATTATGAAGGAGCATCCGTCATGTATCGTATCTGCATGGAAACCAACGAACAATGCTTGCTCAAGCTATTTAAGTTGATCTACGACAAGAAGATTGATGCTCAATTTACCGACGAACTGTATCAGTTAATCAATCCGCCGGCTGAAAAAGGCAATGCCGAGGCGCAATATTATTTAGGCACACTCTATCTCAATGGGATTGGAGGCGTGGAACGCGATGATGCTAAGGCAGTTCAATGGTTTCAAAAAAGTGCCGAACGTGGATTTGAAAAAGCTAAAAAAGACTTGGAAAGTCCGAAATTCATTCAAATTTCAGGCGATCAATATGCCAATGCAAATGAATATGACAAAGCTGCCGCACAATATCGGCTTTGTAAGAATACGAACGATACGTGCTTAATAAAGCTCGTCCAACTGATATATGACGAAAAAGTCAAACCGATGTCACGCAACGAACTGTTTCAACTGCTCAACCCGCTCGCCAAAAAGGGAAACGCACAAGCACAATATTATATGGGTATGCTCTACAAAAAAGGCATCGGAGGCGTCAGGCAACATTATAACTCTGCGTCTAAATGGTTTAAACAGAGCGCCGATCAAGGAAATATCGAAGCCCGAAATGAATTGGATTTATTGTCGAAACCGGCTGCACCCGAAAGGCAGACGGCTCAAGAGTCTTCGCGACAGACAACGCCCCGGGCAAAAGCAGACAGACCTAAAGAAGCTGAGAATAAAGTAAATGTAGTGTCAAATGCTACTACTACGGTAGTGGAAACACCTGTAAAAAAACCGGAAAATCCTCCTGTCAGGACTGTCGACAATCCTGTAACTGTTGTTGACAGCCCCGTACAGAGGACAAATCAACGCGGAAAAATAAATGAACAGCCTGCTACCGAAATAATGAATATCGCTCCCGAAAAGCGCTCGTCCGGTTTGGGAAATACGTTGCTGATAGTTGGAGGCGTAGCCTTAGTCGGCGGTGCGGCTGCAACTTATCTGCTCCCGCCAACCGTCGAGGAAGACTGGAGCAGCAGCAATGAGACAGGCACTTACGTAGAAGTAAAGAAGCGAAATCCCATTTACCTGATTGCTGGCGGCGTTGTCGGCGGCATCTGCATCGGCACAGGCATCGTCATCAAAGCTAAGGCAAAATCGCATAATAGCCTGTTGTCTTTAGACAGTAATATTCAGCCGCTTCCATCATCAGGTCAGCACGATATCATGCTGAATTTTATCGCGGTGTATCGCGGAGCAGGTTTAAGATTAACTTTTTAATTATTAGCTATATGAAAATCAACTTATTATCCCGGATATTATTTCTAAAAACGCTTAATTACATCGTTTCGTTGCTTTTCTCCTGTCTTGCTTTCACAAGCTGTCTTGAGACAACATCGGAAATTCCCATCGAACTGTCGCTCTCCGTAAAATCGTTTAATTTGCCGCCGGAGGCTGTCGAAGAGTCTTTTTCGATCTACTCCAATACAAACAGCTGGACTGTTTCGAGCAGTTCGAACAATTGGCTGACGGTGTCTCCCGCCTCCGGACAAAAGGAAGGCAATGTGACAATTAGCGCTTCAGTCAACACGGTCACAACTCCGCGTTATGCCGTCCTGACTGTCAGAGGCACCGGCGTGCCTGACCAGGAAATCCAAGTTATGCAGGAAGCAGCCGAACCTACGTTGAGCCTGTCAAAAACAGATTTGACTTTCGCGGCTTCCGGCGGCCAAAACACGTTCAATATCACCTCCACAGGCAACTGGACGGTCAGCAGTAATTCGCCGACATGGCTTACGGTATCTCCTACATCAAGTTCGGGAAATAAAACAGTCACCGTCACGGCCTTCGCCAACACAATCCAATCGCCGCGTGCCGCAGTCATCACCGTGACGGCAGGAAATCAATCGCAACGCGTCAATGTGACTCAATTGGGAAGCACTGCGCCGACAAAGGCTCAGATAAGGTTTCAAAAGGCAAAAGCTTATCCCGAATGCACACAGATGGCCATAGTTGCCGTCAACGAAACAGACATATTATCAAACTATTACTTCGGTACGCCATCAGGTACTTCGCCATACGAAGAAATCCCTTCCGGCTCTCATATCCCGGCATTTTCCGACGGCGTAAACTGGTATTATTGTTTCAACACCACGGTCAAAACGTATAACTTCCTGGCCGGCCGCCGATATACTCTGATCTGCAACGACAACGGATCGAGTTTTGTCTTTACCGTAAGAGATGATGGAACGTTTTAAATATAACATTATGAGACAGAGGATATTATTATTGTGTACTGCGATTTTTTTCTCGACGCAGGTATGGGGAGAAATTAATATTCCCGCAGGCGTTGTTGCAAATCATAACATAAAGATTGATAGTGAAATAGAAATAACAGCTTACGCTAATTCGGTGATGATGACTGCGGCAGAATCGGATTTTGATGTTGTAAACAGTGTACTTGTCAATTACAACGGTACGGGTGGAAATATCGTGATACCCGGCAATTTGGGGATTATTGCTATAGGATATCAGGCTTTTCTGGGGAATCAGACGGTTACTTCGGTGGAGATTCCGCAGGGAGTAACACGTATAGAAACTTCGGCATTCAGCAGCTGCTCCAAAATGACTTCGGTCAAACTGCCTGACGGGCTAATCACAATCGGCGACAGGGCATTTTATAATTGTATTTCTCTGACTTCCATTGATATACCAAAAAGCGTAAAAGGCATTGGCCAATGGACGTTTTTCAAATGTCCTGTGATGCGCGATGTCACAGCGCACTGGGACAAAGCGGCAGATATCCCCGATGCACCGGCTTTTCTTGCTGTCGAATCCGCCAATGCCACGCTTCATGTTCCGGCAGGGATGAAATCAGCTTACCGGTACGCTTACGGATGGGAAGATTTCGGAGCATACATGGAAGAAAGCAGGGAAGAGATTATTTTGAATCATTGGTGTTGGTGGCTTAAACCCGGTGAAACACTTCAGCTTTCAGCAACTTCAACTTCTCAAAATCAAACTTTTACATGGAAATCAGATAATCAGACTGTGGCAACTGTAACCGGATCGGGACCAAATGCGACTGTAAAAGCTATATCACGTGGTAATACTGTTATTCGTGTTTTTTCTCAAACCGGGAATGAAGGTCCATCATGTAGAATATTTGTTAATGATGATAATAATACATCAACTCATGGTTTTATTTCATCTTTAAGCTATATGTACATTGGTCAAAAATACAAATTTGTTATGCAATCCGGTCCTGAAAATAAAACATTTGAGTGGATATCAAGTAATCCATCTATAGCTTCGGTTGATCAAGAAGGATTAGTAACTGCAATACGTAAAGGAACAGTTAATATTGGGATGGGCTATAATGGCTTTTTAGTAGCTTTTTATTCCGTATCAATTATAGACAAACAAACTGCCTTTAATTCATCAGATATTGAAACTTTAAAAAATTTTGTCAGACAGGATATTAATTATATTTCACTCGGTCTAAGTTCCGGTTGGGAAAATGATTCACAATGGTTTGAAAAAGTGGAAGGTGTACAATGGAAATATATCGAGAATGGTGCAAAAATGTATATTATGTATATAAATTGGAGTGGCCATAATGTAACCGGTAGGTTGGATGCTACAGGTTTTACAGCCCTTCAAAGTTTGAGTGTAAATAATACCAAAATATCAGAAATAAATGTCAGCGGTTTGCAAAACCTTAGTTATCTAGAATGTTCTAATATGGGGTTACTTAGGTATTTGGATGTAAGTAAAAATCCAAGTTTAAAGTATTTATACTGTTCGGGTAATATATTTAGTTTTAATACTTTACCAATTAAAGAAACAAAATATTCAAATTATCGGTACGCCCCTCAACTGACCGTCAACCTCCCTGCAAGCCCCGGTAAGGAAATTGACATGACTGACTATCTGCACAATAATAAAACCTTTTTCAAATGGTATCGTCAAAGTAATCTTACCACCCAATTAACTGATATCAAAGAATCAGGCGTCAAGGGAAAATTCCTTATTCCGGCAGGCTATGCCGACGCCGATTTGGTCTGCATGATGACAAACAGCGACTTTCCCGATTTCACCGGCGACAATGCCCTGAAAGTCAGGGTGCATGTCGGCTCCAATACCGACGGAGCAATTGTTGCCGAGCAAAAATCGGACACAAATCCCGATACCGAATCAGTAGATATAATATATGATATTCCCGACGGCGTAAACGGCTACGAAGTCACAATGCGAATCAAACTGCCCAAAGGCATCAGACCGGACGAGGCTTCATTGCAAAAAACTATGGCACAGGGTAATTATGTATTCAGACTTATAGAAGAAGCAACAGACGGAATTTCTTCATGGTGGTTATTATCAATTTTCTACGATAACATCCCCTCTGCGCGTTCCATGCTCAGAGCCTCCGCTACGTCCGCTATTTTAAATCTCCCGTTACTCATTGACAAACAGTTGCCAAGCGGAAACTATATAGTCACTTTCAGAAACATATTGCTGGCTTTCGATAACGGAACGCAACGCGTAGAACCGGAAATTCCAATAGTCCTCAGGATTGACCGCACAACCGCCACAGAACGTATTGATCAAACGGCGGTTCAGTCCTACATTTATAATAACAAGCTGTATATCAATAGCCCCAATGCCGAATCCATCCGTATATATTCGATTACCGGCATGTTATTGCAAACCGCCCAAAAACCGTCAGGCGTCTTCCAAATGCCGCTTAACGGATTGAAAAACGGCATCCTTATCATCACCGGAAGCTCCGGCTGGGCACGCAAAGCAGTGAAAAATTAAATATAACAAATTAAATATCATAAATTTATGAACATTAAAAAATTAAAGTTACTATTACCGGCAACCGTGTTATCATTGTCATTCCTCGCAGGCAGTTGCAGCGACGATAACGCACCGGGCATTGAGACGAATAAAGACGGCACAATTTCCGTCATTGAAGGCAAAATTTTCAATGAACTTGATGAATCGGTGGAGATTAAGACTGTTGGAGGATGTTTATGGGACGACTGGGATAATATCTACGTCGTATCAATGGCTCCATTTGAAAATGGCGGTTTTCGGATGGAACTTCCACCGGAAGTGACAGATGAAAGCTATTTGGAGCTACTTTACCCTGTTTTTGCAGAGATTCCGGAAATTAAGTTTTCAGACACTAAAGTAAAATATCGCGAGTTGGAAATTTTTGCCAATCGTGGTAGTGAGATTGAAATGGGCGCTTATGATGTTTATTTACAGACAGTCGACCCTGCACTGTCAAAAGTGCCGGATAAAGGTGCTTATTGTATATTTACCTACGTCGACCGCGATGTCACCATAACCGGTAAAGTTACCTCTGAATCAGAACTTGACCCTCTCGCTGTCTCCGAAATAGACCTTTCCCTAAAAAAAGGCTGGAACGCCGTTTACTCCGAGTTTGATTATACGTCAAAACCTGCGCGAACAAAATCCTCCACCAAAGCCCCAAGCGGCTTGAAATGGTGGGTAGATATAGATTAGCTCTAACATTTTTAATTCAAATAATTATGTGTATCAAAAATTTCAAATTATTATTTCCGGCAGTGTTACTGTCACTGTTGCTCTTAGCTGCCGGTTGCAGTAAGGATGACTTCTCGAATGGAATTAGCGTATCTGAAATAAACGTTAAAAATCCGGTAGGAGAATCATCAGAAAGTATTGATTTTGTAGAAGTTGAGTTTAACAACAAACAATTCATGACAGTTGATTTCATGGATAACGGTTTCACGGTCAATCTCCCGGAAACGGTTGAAGACTATTACCTGATGGATATAAAAGACGATTTTCCGAAAGGATTGAATATCAGCGATCCTCAAGCCAAGATTTGCTATCTGAGCATGGAGGGCGGCGACTATGAGTCTGACTTAAAAGGCAATGAATTTCGAAGGCAGTACGAATACAGAAATATGGAATATAACGGCCCCGACGAAGCACCGGAAACAGAAGGTTTCTATATTTATACAGACCGGGATGTTGCGATAACAGGCAAAACGGAAGGTGATTTTTTCACACCAATAAGTTGCAGTCTTTCATTAAAGAAAGGATGGAATCTTTATTTTTGGACAAGAGATCATACCGATGATTTCGGAAAGGAAACATATTCTCATAAAGAACCTAAGGGAATGCAATGGTGGGCGAGATAAATGGTAGAAAAATACTTATTAAATATCAATGAATTATGAAACAAATAAAAAATTATCTGATTATCCTAGCAGCATTCGGATGCATGCTGCTGGCGGGATGCGAGAAAGACGGTGACAAACAAACCGATTTCACGGACGAAGAAATCGAAGCACTGTATCAGGAGATTGAACCGCTGGCTGATGAAATTTTATTAAGTGATAAACCGGACTGGAATGAAATAGTAGAACAGTACAAGAATAGGAAAGAAATAAAAGAGATTGAGTCAAATGAGGATGGCTTAATGATTGAATTTATTAATGGTCAGATTAATGGGTGGATACTTCCGCCACCTGTTGTGTCAGATGAAATTTTATCATCCATTGATTTAACACACCTATCAAATGCATTACAAAAACAAACCAGCATCAGAAATACTGCCCAAGATGAGAAAAAACCAAAAATTGCTTTTGTGAATTCTAATTGGTATATTGATAAATATTATCAAAAGTTTATTTTAGACATGGCAATCCCCGATTTTCAAAAAACTTGGGATGTAGAAGAAATTGGAGGTAAAAATGGTGCAAATCTTGACTTTTTTAAAAAAAGATTATCTGAATTCGATGTTGTTTTTTTACATGCTCATGGTGCTATTGCGTTAAACGGTAAATTTTGGATAGAAACAGGAGAAGAGGCAAATACCAATTTTTGGACAAATATAAAGGCAAATATTGGTATGGGTAAAATAGCTGCAATTAATCAAAAAGATTATATTGATAATAAAGAAGTTATAACAACACATGCTTTTATTTCTGGTGAAGTTATTTCTGATAATTATTTGAACAATCCTTTCCCTAATTCTTTAATTTATTTAACATCTTGCCACGGTTTACAAAATCCCAATCAGTTTGCAAAACATTTTACTGATAATGGAGCAAAGGTGGTTGTAGGATGGAATGAAACGAATTGTATTGGTATTTTATCAGGTGCTAAGTTATTGGATGGTTTGATGCTTTCAGAAAATTTAAATTTATCTGATGCTGTAGCCAATCTTCCAGAAAAAGATAGAATCAATGATCATCGTAATAACAGCGCTCGAAACCCACTTTGCAATCCACCTAACTCACATTATGCTGAACTTGTATTCTATCCCTCTTCCGCAGGCAACTACAAACTACCTTATGTAGACGATGGTCTTACTGATGAAATTCATAATATTATTCCCGACGAGATTTTAGAAAAATTTAAAGGACTTGATATAGTCATAAACGGCGGTAATAATCCTCCCAATATTACAGGAAGTTATTTTATATCGCCCCTGATAATAACAAAAACGAACTTCAACGGATCAACGTCATTAGGTCGTATGAATATGGATTTGACTTTCTCGGAGCAAAATAACACAAACCTCACTGTTAAAGTAGATTATACAAAAAGATATCTGGATTCAGGAACTTTTTTAGGAGGAGACGGTTTAGGTGCTTTTATTACAGGTGAGGGTAATAAATTTTCAGTATTTTTCGAAGCAAACGGAACGTCAAGAGGTGGTCCTTATAAAAGCGTAGAAATTATGTCTGGAGAAATTACTTCTGAAGGTATTAAGAATTGGCAACGCGCCTACATAATGACTCAAGAGAGTTCAGCTACAATCAAAGTAGGACAAGGACGCTTAAATATTGATAGTGACGGATTTTCGGAACGTACAACAGGAGGTACTCAACCTAACTGGCCGGATAATGTAGTAGGAAGTATCGATTTTGATTTTGGAAATGTAACTGTAAACCAAAGCGCATCGGAAAATTTGAATATAAGTAACAGTGGTAATTCCATATTATATTGGTCAACGGTTTGTCCGGATGGCTTTCGGGTAGATTCATGGTCGGGAGCAAGCGGTTCAATAGAACCTGGTAAACAAGCAAAAATAGAATTAATCTTCCGACCCACTGTTAGAAAATATTACTCCGGTACAGTAATCTTTTATACGTCAATTGGAAAATATTTGATTAATGTAAGTGGAACAGGCAAATAATAATTTAATAGCAAAACAAAAAAAATACTAAAATAAACGATTATTTGAACTACTAAAATACAACATACTTATTACTAATATTTTGTCTGCCCAAGGAGCAGACGTTAAACAAAATTTCTAAAATGAAAAAGATTTTTTTCTGTTTTTTTACGGTAATGATGGCCGTATTGTGCATTGGACTTGTTTCGTGCAAGAAAGATGACCTCAAGGAAGTGGACGATCAAGGGCTGACCGAAGATATTCGTGACTTTATGCCCGAGGACATTATTCAAGAAGTTGAAAGGCTGGGACTGACAATTTACGGAGGTAATACGCCACCTGATATTACAGGTACTTATTTTACGTCTCCCAATATTCTTAAAGACTCAAATATTGACGATCCTTCGGATATCGGCTCTTTGCAGTTTAATGATGCAACGGTAATCTTTTCGGAACAGGACAATAAGAATCTGACGATACAGGTGTTTCAGGATCACCTGAGAGACGAGTCGGATGGCGGAAGCGGCGTAGGCGGTTATATCGTTGGTAAAGACAAGAATTTCACCGTATTTGTCAAACTTCTCGATGTGGATACTCACGGTCACGAAGCGTTGGTAGCCATGCTCTATTCCGGCACGATATCGGACGCCGGAATCATAAATCTTCATATTGCTACTATTATGATTGATGATGGAGGCGACCCTCACAATAATTTAATTAACATCGGCGGCAGCAGACTTATTTACGATCAGGACGGACTTTCGGAAAGAAAATCTTCTACAAAAAGTCTATTAAAGCAATCGGAGAACATGTTGCCCGGCATCCTTAGCATCCAAAAAAATTGACCGTTTTATCGGCAATGCGTAAATAAATTTGGCATTACGCTCGGCTTACACTATCTTTGCTTCGAAAAGCGAAGATAGGCGGCGCCTCGACAATGTACAAATAAATTTGGCATTGCGCTCGGCTTGCACTATCTTTGCTTCGCAATTTTTGTAAGATATGGCATCCGATAATCGTAAAGCACCACTGCCTATTGGGCACTCGTTCTTCGACCGCGTCATCGAAGACGAGTTTTATTATGTCGATAAAACGCTGTTTATCCGCGATTTGTTAGACAAGAGTGCATTGGTTACACTTTGCACACGTCCGCGTCGGTTTGGCAAAACGCTTAACCAAACCATGCTAAAGTGTTTTTTTGAAGATACGGCGCAGGTTGGAGGAAAAGATACTAAAGCGCTATTTAAAGGACTAAAGATAGAAAACGCAGGAGAGCGATATCTTCGTCATCAGGGAAAATATCCGGTTGTTTTTTTGAGTTTCAAAGGAGCCAAACGCAGTACTTTTGAAGATTCTTACTTTAACCTCAAATATGAGATAATGGAAGAATTTAAACGCCATCATTACGTTTTGGATAAATTGTCAAATGACGGTGACAGGGAAATGTTCAAGAAATTAGCATTCGGCAAAGGCACACTTGAAGAATATGCAGTATCGCTTAGATTTCTTTGCAAATGTCTGGCAAATTACCACAATCATAAAACAGTAATCCTTATTGACGAATACGACGTCCCTTTCGAAAGTGCATGGTTTGGAGGTTTTTATCAGGATATGATTCAGTTCATACGTCCGCTATTTGAAGCAGCTTTAAAAGACAATCCGTTTTTGCAGATTGCCGTTATTACCGGCTGTTTGCGGATTTCCAAAGAGAGTATTTTCACAGGATTGAACAATCTGGATATTATTTCGATACGCAGTGTTCATTACGACGAGCATTTCGGTTTCACGCAGGATGAAATGGATCGAATGCTCCAATACTACGATCTTGAAAGCAAAACACAAATAGTGAAAGACTGGTACGATGGCTATCTGTTCGGAAATAAAGAAGTATACAACCCATGGAGTTCCATCCGTGTCATCAACAACTGGAACGTAGACAGAAACTGTCTTCCTGAACCTTTCTGGGCGAACACCAGCAGCAACGATATCGTCCGCAAACTGATAGACCGCGCAGACAGCTTTATGAAAGAAGACCTTGAAAAGCTGATGTCAGGCGCATCCATTTCAAAAAAAATTCACGAAGATATAACGTATGACGAGATAGACAAAAACCCGAAAATTCTTTGGAACTTCCTCTTTTTCACAGGTTACTTGAAAAAGATTGGCGAAGAGAAAGTAAATGATATGGGCGAAATCATATTGGAGTTGACAATTCCTAATATCGAACTGAAATATATTTACAAAACAAAAATAAGTGAGTGGTTTGAAGAGCGTATCTCAGCCAAGAATCTCGACCGCTTTTTCAATGCCATCCTGAACGGAGACACTGAAACTTTTCAGGCCGAACTCTCGATGCTCCTTGCGGAAAGCATAAGCTATATGGACAGTGCAGAGAATTTCTATCATGGATTTATGACAGGTGTATTGTCGCGTCTCGACGGATACCGTATAAAATCAAACCGTGAAAGCGGCAAAGGACGCAACGACCTGGTAATGTATGCCCTAAACTGCATGGCCGGCAAAGCTGTGATTTTTGAATTAAAGCAGGCCAAGAGTTTTCGTGAAATGCCCGACGCATGCCTTTCGGCTCTCAAACAGATTGAAGACATGGACTATGCAGCCGAATGGAGTTACGAAGGATACGATAATATTTTAAAGTATGGTATCGCTTTCTATCGAAAAAGCTGTATGATTATGTCAAATACTAAATAGTGTGATTATTAAATTATTGAATTATGAAATATGTTGTTTTTATTGTATCTGTCATGTTGACTGCTTCTATTTTTGCGCAAGGTCGCCGTAGCGGGTTGCCGTGGACTACCCGCAGTGAAGTCATCGCCCGGCAGGGGATGGTCTGTTCGTCGCATCCGTTAGCCACGCAGGTTGGGATTGATATTTTGAAGAAAGGCGGGACGGCTGTCGATGCCGCCATCGCCGTCAATGCATGTCTCGGCCTGATGGAACCCACCGGGTCAGGCGTTGGAGGAGACCTTTTTGCCATCGTATGGGACGCCAAAACCCAAAAACTCTACGGACTCAATTCCAGCGGCCCGGCTCCGAAAAGCATCAGTATAGAAGCGCTTAAAGCGCAGGGCATCACTCAGATACCGTCTTTCGGAGCGCTACCGGTCAGTGTGCCGGGTTGCGTGGACGGGTGGTTTGAGTTGAATAAACGGTTTGGGGCGCTGCCTATCAGCGAGTTATTGCAGCCGGCCATCGACTATGCCAATAACGGCTTTCCGCTCACCGAAGTGATAGCGCCAGGCATCAGGAGCACGGTCGCGCGGTTTGAAAAGCTGTATCCCAATATCAAAGAGACTTATACGCCAAATGGTGAAATATGGGAAAAAGGAGACGTATACCGCAATCCGATGCTGGCCAAGACATTGAAGCTGATTGCCGAAAAGGGACGCGACGAGTTTTACAAGGGGAGCATTGCCGCTGCCATCAGTTCGTTTATCCAGTCGCAGGGCGGATTCCTTAATTATGAGGATCTTGCTTCGTATAAAGCGGAATGGATAGATCCGGTCAGCACCAACTATCGCGGCTACGATGTATGGGAACTGCCGCCCAACGGACAGGGTATCGCCGCCCTGCAGATGCTTAACATATTGGAGCATTATGATTTACAGAAATATGGATTCGGTTCGCCTGAACATATCCACTACTTCGTGGAAGCCAAGAAGCTGGCCTTTGAAGACCGCGCCAAATACTATGCCGACCCGCGATTCAATGAAGTTCCCGTAAACACGCTGATTAGCAAGGAATATGCGGCGGAACGCTTCAAAAACATCAACGACGGCAAAGCGGCTCAAAATCCGCAGGCGGGTGTCATCTCGAATACAAATAACACGATATACCTGACGGTCGCCGATAAGGACGGCAATATGGTATCGTTTATCCAGAGCAACTTCCGCGGCATGGGAAGCGGCATGGTGCCTCCCGGACTGGGTTTTATGCTGCAAAACCGGGGCGAACTCTTCTCACTGGACAAGAATCATGCCAATGCCTTGCTGCCCGGCAAACGTCCGTTTCATACCATCATCCCGGCTTTTGTGACGAAAGACGGCAAGCCTTTTATGAGCTTTGGCGTGATGGGGGGCGATTTCCAGCCATTGGGGCATGTACAGATTATTCTGAATATCATTGACTTCGGCATGAATTTGCAGGAAGCCGGAGATGCGCCGCGGATCGACCATGCTGGTTCTACTTCGCCCGTCGGTGAAGCTCAGGCCGCCAATGGAGGCGATGTCATCCTCGAGAACGGCTTCCCGGCCGAGTCCGTCCGCCGGTTATTGGAAATGGGGCATCATGTCAGTTATGGCTTTGGGGAAAGCTTCGGCGGGTATCAGGCCATTCGCTACGATCCTGTCACTAAGGTTTATTACGGCGCTTCCGAAAGCCGGAAGGACGGGTGTGCTATGGGGTATTGAGTTCAAAGTTCAAGGTTCAAAGTTCAAGGTTCAAGGTTCAAAGTTCAAGGTTCAAAAATTCAATTATACAGTCGTATAATGTTTTTTATTTGCTTGTGATCATCCCATAGGAATGCGTTGCACGATAGAATAATACGGCAACACAAAGAATGCATCCCATAGGGATGTGTCGCTCGGTAGAATGATACGGCAACACAAAGGATGCATTCCGTACGGAATGCATCCAATTAATGTCATCTGTTTTCTACCGAGCGATGCAATCCTAACGGATTGCAATTAACGGATGTCAAATTGGATATTCATTTGATGTTCAAAATTCAGTTATTCAATTAATCAGTTATTCAATTAATCAATTATTCAGTTACTCAGTTATTCAGTTACTCAGTTACTCAGTTATTCAGTTACTCAGTTATTCAGTTACTCAGTTATTCAGTTACTCAGTTACTCAGTTATTACCCATTCAATAACCTTCGGATAATGCTCGTACTCCAACGCATGCACCTTATTTGCAACGTCTTCCGCCGTATCGTCAGGTAGCACGGGGCATCGCGCCCGGAAGATGATCTGTCCTTCGTCGTAATGCTCATTAATATAATGTATGGTGATGCCGGATTCCGTTTCGCCGGCAGCCACCACCGCTTCGTGCACGCGCATCCCGTACATTCCTTGTCCGCCGTACTTGGGCAGAAGGGCCGGATGAATATTGATGATCCTGTCAGGATACGCCCTTCGGACAGGCTCGGAAATCATCTTCAGAAAACCGGCCAGCACAATCAGGTCAACTTCAAATTCCTGCAATTTTTTGACGATTTCAGTCCCTTCCGCAAATTCAGGGTTCGAAAAAGTCATCGAAGGGATGTTCAACCGATTCATGCGTGCATGGACACCGGCCTGCAGATTGTTTGATAAAGCCAAAACTACGGTAACATTCTGATTATCAGTAAAATATTTTACAATATTTTCGGCATTTGTCCCGGAACCCGAAGCAAAAACAGCAATTTTTTTCATATCATCATTTTCGAAAATTGCACACGAAAAGAAAAAATGTGCAATTTTTTTGATTTTTTATCCGATTTATTTTCGTCGTAAGCTAAATAATTCGTTCCTTTGCACTGCAAAATTAAAAATAAAAGCATATTATTCACTTAAAATTTAAAAATTATGTCTGACATTGCATCAAGAGTTAAAGCTATCATCGTTGACAAATTGAGTGTTGAAGAATCCGAAGTTACAAACGAAGCGAGCTTTACGAACGATTTAGGAGCCGACTCACTTGACACGGTGGAGTTGATTATGGAATTTGAAAAAGAATTTGATTTGTCGATTCCCGATGATCAAGCTGAAAAAATTTCTACGGTTGGCGACGCCATTGCTTACATCGAAGCAGGCGTGAAGTAAATAATCATTTGATTATGAAATTAAAAAGGGTTGTAGTAACAGGTCTTGGAGCTATTACTCCATTGGGTCATACCATGCCGGAGACGTGGAACGGTCTGCTCAATGGAGTCAGTGGCGCAGGACCTATTACTCTGTTTGACGCGAGCAAATTCAAAACACGTTTCGCCTGCGAGGTGAAGGATTTTGATATCAGCCGGTATATGGACAGGAAAGAATCACGCAAACTCGACCGTTTTACCCAATTTGCGATGATTTCCGCCGACGAAGCGTTGTTGGACTCCGGCATTGATACAGAGAAAGTTAATAAAGATCGCGTAGGCGTAATCTATACGTCGGGCATCGGAGGGATTTTCACGTTTCAGGATGAAGCCATGTCCTACAAAGAGGCGATAGGGCCCAAATTCAATCCGTTTTTTATCCCGAAAATGATTGTCGACATTGCCGCCGGTCAAATTTCGATGAAATACGGGTTCAGGGGACCTAACTTTGCAACCGTCTCGGCTTGCGCTTCGTCTACCAATGCCATTTCCGATGCTTTCAATTATATCCGCTTAGGCAAATCCAATGTCATCCTGACAGGTGGCGCCGAGGCTGCGGTGACGATAGTCGGTATCGGCGGTTTCAACGCAATGAACGCACTTTCAACGCGTAACGACTCGCCAGAAACGGCATCGCGACCGTTTTGCCTGAGCCGCGACGGATTTGTATTGGGTGAGGGAGGCGTCTGCTTGGTGCTTGAAGAGATGGAACATGCCTTGGCCAGAGGCGCCAAAATCTATGCGGAAATTGCGGGAACCGGCATGTCGGCCGACGCACATCACCTGACTGCAAGCCATCCTGACGGATTGGGCGCTAAATTGGTGATGCTCAATGCATTGGAAGACGCTGAAATGACTCCGGAAGATATTGATTATATTAATGTACACGGGACATCAACTCCTGTAGGCGATATTTCAGAAGTAAAGGCCATCAAACATGTATTCGGTGAACAAGCCAAACATCTGAATATCAGCTCAACAAAATCAATGACCGGACATTTGCTCGGTGCAGCCGGAGCCGTCGAGGCGGCCACCTGCATCCTGGCAGTTCAAAACGATATCATCCCCCCTACCATTAATTTTACGCAAGGAGATGAAGACCCTGAAATTGATTATTCGTTGAATTATACATTTAGTAAAGCGCAAAAAAGAGACGTAAGAGCAGCTTTGTCCAACACGTTCGGTTTTGGAGGACATAATGCCAGCGTCATCGTTAAAAAATTTGTGGAATAGTGTGTTTGCCGGAATATATCGAGCGTTAAAGTGGAGATTTTCTAAAAAGAATGATCCTTATCCAACATTCTACCGGATACTTGGATTTTATCCTAAAAACTTGCAGCTCTATGAGTTGGCTTTCGTTCATCGCTCTTCGTCCATCGAAACAATGGACGGCAGATGGCACAATAACGAACGCCTGGAGTTTTTGGGAGACGCCGTATTGAATGCCATTGTTTCCGACATTATCTACAAAAAATATCCCGAGAAAAAAGAGGGATTTCTAACAAATACGCGCTCTAAAATAGTTCAGCGTGAGACACTTAACAAGATCGCGGTCGATATGGGACTAAATGATCTCATCAAATTGCCGCGAATCATCAACAGTCACAACAATTATATCTACGGCAACGCGTGCGAGGCATTGATTGGAGCCGTTTACCTGGATCAAGGCTATCGAAAATGCTTTGAGTTTGTGGAAAAACGAATCATCGAACCTTACATTTCGCTGGATAAGATTGTGCGTAAGGAAGTTAATTTCAAATCACATCTGATAGAATGGAGTCAGAAGAATAAAATGGAGGTCATGTTTGAACTTCTCGAAACAAACAGAGATGTAGATCATAATCCTGTCTTTCAGACACATGTGACGTTGATGGGCATATCCTTAGGCAAAGGCGTAGGTTATACCAAAAAGGAATCCCAACAACTGGCAGCAAAGACTGCCATCAAACGTATTCGTAAAGACAAAGATATTCAAAGAGTTATAAATGAATTGAAAAACGTGGCCGGCGAAAAGAAAATTCATGACGTGCCCGATGACCCGGAAGATGCGGGACATGGAAGCTGAGTTCAAGGTTCAATGTTCAAGGTTCAATGTTCAAAGTTCAAGGTTCAAGGTTCAAGATTCAAAGTTCAAAGTTCATTTTTTTTTTTCGTTTTAATTCGTAATAATTCGTAAAATTCGCAGCTACAAAATTAGCAACTACTATGTATAAGACTTTAATTGCAATCATAAGTATTGTATTTTTCACAATTTCGTGCTCGTCGCCCGGCGAGCCTCCCGCGCCGGTATTGCCTGTGCCGACCGCTGAACAAATTGCATGGCACAAACTTGAGAAATATGCCTTTATCCATTTCGGACTCAACACATTCAACGACCTGGAATGGGGCTACGGCAATACACCGGCCAAGACATTCAATCCCGAAGACTTAAATTGCGACCAATGGGTGCAAATCATCAAGGCAGCAGGACTTAACGGTGTGATCCTCACAGCTAAGCATCACGACGGATTTTGCCTGTGGCCAACGGAAACAACAGAATACAGCGTCAAAAACTCCCCGTGGAAAGGCGGCAAGGGCGATGTCGTACGCGATTTATCGGAAGCCTGCAAGCGTCATGGCCTGAAGTTTGGCCTCTATCTGTCGCCCTGGGACAGAAATAATGCGGAATACGGCAGGCCGGAATACGTAAAAACATATCATGCCCAAATTAAGGAATTAATTTCCAACTACGGCCCTCTTTTTGAGTTTTGGTTTGACGGTGCCAATGGCGGCTCGGGATGGTATGGCGGGGCGGACGAAACGCGCCGCATCGACGCCATCAACTATTACGACTACGAAGGCGCCGCCCAAATGATCAAATCCATGCATCCCGAAGCCATGATTTTCGGAGGAACGATGCCCACCATCAGATGGGTCGGCAACGAAAAAGGATGGGCCGGCGATACGCAATGGAGCATCTACGACTCGGAACCGGCTCATAATTACAAGTATGCAGGCAGCCAGTGGGGCGACGAGAACGGCCCGAAGTGGCTGGGAGCCGAAGTCGACGTGTCCATCCGTCCGGGATGGTTCTACCACGCCCGTGAAGACACGCTCGTACATTCACTCAACGAAATGATCGATTTCTATTACCGCAGCATCGGCCATAATGCCAATCTGCTCCTGAACTTCCCCGTGGCATTGAGCGGCAGGATTCATCCGATAGACTCGGCAAGGGTCATGGACTGGGCGAACATCATCCGCAATGATCTCAAAGACAACTTATTGGCGAATGCCACCGTCAAAGCGAGCAATTCGCGCGGCAGTGATTTCTCTGCCAACCAAACGATTGACAATGACTGGAATACCTATTGGGCAACCAAAGACGGCATCACCGCTGCCGACCTGACATTTAAGTTTCCCCAACCGACGCAATTCAGCCGCGTATTGATTCAGGAATACATCCCGCTGGGTCAACGAGTCCGCTCCTTTGTCATTGAGACTGAGCAGAATGGCAAATGGCAAACGGTCGCGACAGCAGATTCAACTACGACAGTCGGTTATAAACGCATCGTGCGATTCGGAAAAGTAGAAGCCGATCAATTTCGCATCCGCTTCTTGGATGCCCGCGGCCCTTTGTGTATCAATAATGTAGAAGCATTTCTCGCGCCGGAATAATGCCGTAATGATGCCCCATGAGCCGTCATTGCGGACATGATCCGCAATCTTATTCCTTGCAGCACCACTTATGTTCTACCTATAAATTATTGGATATTAGGGATTTTATTTAAGTTTGGCAACCACAATCACCGGATTGTCATCTTCCTTCAAATCTTGTAATACGGCTTTGAGCCGTTGATGGGCGGCCGGGTCTTTGATTTGATGGGCGGCAAAATATTCTTCCGTTAGAAATTCTTTCATTTCGTAAGGCTGCCAGATGTCAATCAGTTCATTGTCCGAAGTAAGGTATCTTGGCCAAAAAGACAGGCCTCCGTCCAGGTCATTGATTAAACCGGGCATTCGGGAGACAGGGTCGGTATCCGGCATCCTCATGGAGCGACGGGCTATATCATAGATTCCCAGTAGTTTAAAATACTCGTAATCATGTACCTGTCCCATGACGTACGCCGTCTTCTTAATCCCTTTGGGTACGGGAAAACTCGGATCGGGACATTGCGTAATGCTGAAAAAAATATGTTCAGTGGTTCCAACCATAGGATAGTCAGGAACGTTCCATATGGGAATGATAAGCCTGTCTTTGTAATTAGTATTATACCATGCCTCATTATGTTCATAAACCTCTCTCAAATGGAGTGGAAAAGCATATTTGCCCAGGTAAAACACAAATTGGGGAATAAGTTCGTCTTTTTGATTCAGGAAAAACAATGTATCATTATGATACTCTTTCAAATAGATACGTTCTTCTATTTTAAATGGCGGTATGGAATTGTCATCGTTCCCGCCCCAGGAGCCTACCCGTTCAAAAAAAATGTGGTTGTCAAACGCCTTGATCACCTGCCCGGAGTCATTAAAAATGACAAAATTGTACGGCTCTTTACCTCTGCGGTTTGGAGTATGACCAATAAACACATTATCACGAATATGAGTAACGCCGTCAAGACCCCATCCATGCGAGTTTTCCGGTCTTTTGATTGATCGCAGGAAAACACCATCCCATGAGTATACAAGTAAACCACTGGTTGTCAAAAGATAAAGTGTCCGACTTTTTTCATCAATGAACATGCCGGAGATCATTGTATATTCTCCAGGGCCCTGTCCTACGCGGCCAATTTCGTTAAGAAATTGGCCGTTACGACCGAAGGCATAACAGAAAGTACGGTTTGGTCCTATTAAAAACCCTCCTCCTCCCCCTCCCTGACCCCAACAAAAAATATGCGTTGAAGTAACAATGATCTGGGATATTGATCCGACCAGAAAATCCTTGCCACCCTGTAACGGGATATATTCCAGTCCGGAGATAATCTCGCTTGCGGCAACTGCATGATAATGTCCGATTTGCTGCTCCACATCAATCACAGCAATGCCATCTTGCCGATCCAGGCTGTTCTGACTGCAACAGCACAGGATGGGTATTAATAATAGGCAAAATTTTGTATTTATAAAAAATATCTTCATCATAATGGATAAATTTTCATTCTAAAAACTACCGGCTAAAGACTACCGACTTCTTAGGAACGGTAGCCATAAACTCTTTCAGATAGAACGGTTCGAAATAAGCAGTATCTGCAAATTGTTGATTACCAAAAGATTGTTCAGCCAAAGGCACCATGGCGGAGGCTAACGGATGGATATTGTCAATAAATATGGCGTTGGCAGCAGGGAGCAGCGATTGGCATTTGGCTGCGCCCGAGCCGAAAAAGCAGACAGGGCCGCGTTCCAACTCCGCCTGATACGATTGCGGCGTTAATATTTCGGCCGCAGTCGCCCGTACGGGCGTGAGCGTGGCGTCATAGATGGCCGAATAGACTTCCATCCGCCGCGCATCAAGCATTGCGCAATACAGTATATCGGATTTTTCGCGGTGACAGATTGACTGAGAAGCCAGCTCCTTATCGGTGATATTGTGCAGGTCGATGGATTTTTCGACGTGACGGATGGCCTGCGAAGCCATCAGCCGGAGCGTCTCGACGGCAATTAACGGCGTTCCCCAGCCCATACACAGCCCTTTGGCCATCGAAGCGCCGATACGCAAACCGGTATACGAGCCCGGCCCGCCGCTCAACGCGACGGCATCAGGCTGATAACCGGCTCCGTGCGCAACAGCAATCGCCTCCTCCGCAAAGACGCCCAACAGAGCTGCGTGGGAAAGCCCCTCGTAAGACACACGCTCAAAAACCACCTCCCCGTCCACCGACAAAGCCACCGAACAAACCGACGTCGCCGTCTCAATATGTAAAATACACGCCATGTTAGAAAAAAATCATCGTTGTTTAAGCGCGTAAAAGTAGAAAAAAAATGTATATTTGCAAAAAAATTCAAGTGGACGATGATACAATCAATGACAGGGTTTGGCAAGGTGACCGTCGAACTTCCGACCAAAAAGGCAATAATAGAGATAAAGTCGCTGAACAGCAAGCAATTGGACTTGACATCGCGCATTTCACCAGCCTACCGCGACAAGGACATTCTGATTCGCAACGAATTGCTGCAAGCGCTTGAACGCGGGAAAGTCGAAATAGTAATAACGACGGAAATAACTGAAAAAGAAGCTTCTGCCAAAATCAATCTGCCCATTTTTGAAAGTTATTACGAACAGGTCAAAACCATCGCGAAAAAACTGAATCTGAGCGAACCGGACAACTGGTTTCAGACGCTACTCCGTATGCCTGAGGTAGTTAAGACGGATTTATCCGAGACTGACGCGGCAGAATGGGAAGCCGTGCATCAGGGACTGCAGGAGGCTATTGCTCAATTGATTGAATACAGAATGAAAGAAGGCGCCATGCTGGAACAACTGTTTGTACAAAAGATTGCAACGATCGCCGGTCTGCTTCAGCAGGTAGAACCGTATGAAAACGAGCGGATTGACAGGATAAAAGCGCGCATATCCGAAAACAGGATGAAACTGGCAGACATCGAATACGATGCGGGGCGTCTGGAGCAGGAGATGTTTTATTATATTGAAAAATTGGATATTAACGAAGAAAAGTCGCGATTGGACTATCATTTGAAATATTTTATCGATACATTGGGCAACGGAAGCGGTCAAGGCAAAAAACTCGGATTTATCACGCAGGAAATCGGGCGGGAAATCAACACCTTAGGCTCGAAAAGCAACCATGTGGAAATCCAAAAGATCGTCGTCCAGATGAAAGATGAACTGGAACAGATTAAGGAACAAATTTTAAATGTGTTATGAACAATAAGATTATTATTTTTTCAGGCCCTTCGGGATCGGGCAAGTCAACGATTATCAACTATATATTAAAGCAGGACTTCCCGATGCAGTTTGCCGTTTCGGCCACAAGCCGTGCGCCGCGCGGCAAAGAAAAGGATGGCGTGGAATATTATTTTATCACTCCCGAAGCGTTTAAACAAAAAATCCGGAATGACGAATTTCTTGAATATGAGGAAGTTTACAAAGATTCGTTTTACGGCTCTCTGCGTTCCGAAGTGGAGCGGATTTTTTCAGCCGGCTGTCACGTCATTTTTGACGTGGACGTAGCAGGAGGACGCAGGCTCAAAAACATATTCGGCGAGCGGTCGATGACGGTTTTCATCAAGCCGCCTTCCATCGAAGTATTGCGTAAACGGCTGTATGGCAGACAGACAGACACGCCTGAAGTGATAGAAAGCCGATTAGCCAAAGCAGCATACGAACTGGAATTTGTCTCGCAATATGACGCCGTCGTGATCAGCGATCAACTGGAGCAGGTGCTGGCAGATACGTTGCAGTTGGTTACAGCGTTTCTCGATCGCCCATGAAAAAAATCGGCATCTTTTCAGGTTCTTTCAATCCGATTCATATAGGTCATCTGGCGTTGGCCAACTGGCTGTGCGAATACGTTGCGCTGGATGAGGTCTGGTTTCTCGTAACACCACTTAATCCGTTGAAAGACAAGGATGAACTGATGGACTACGACGCACGTTTCGAGATGGTGAAGGCGGCGATTGCCGGGTATCCGAAGTTTAAGGCGAGCGATATCGAATGTTCGTTGCCCCTCCCTTCCTACACCATCGACACGCTTCAAGCTCTCCATCAAATTCATCCTAACTTCCTGTTTCATTTGATTATAGGAGCCGATAGCTGGGCATCGATTCACCTCTGGAAAGATGCGGAACAATTGATGCACGATTTTCCCATCCTTATATATCCGCGAAAAAACTACGAAGAGACTGAAACGCCGCCATATCCTCATATTCAAAAAGTTGACGCTCCATTAATAGAAGTTTCATCTTCATTTATCCGCAAAGCGCTCGACGAAGGCAAGGACATCCGTTTCTTTTTGCCGGAAACGTCGCGGCAGCTGATAAACATTTTTGCAGGCGAATGACACAACAGACGATAAAAATCATTACTTTTGCACTTCGGTTTCCCGAAACACAGACATCATGACGGAAAAAGAGACGAAACAACTGGAAGTAGACAAGCGATATTTGCGGATGGCAGGCATCTGGGCTGAAAATTCGTATTGCAAAAGACGCAAAGTGGGCGCATTGATTGTCAAGGACTTGATGATTATTTCGGACGGTTATAACGGAACGCCCTCGGGATTTGAAAATGTATGCGAAGACGAAAACAATGTCACAAAGCCGTATGTCATTCATGCTGAGGCAAATGCGATCACCAAGGTAGCCGCCTCGTCCAACAGCAGCAAAGGCGCGACCATCTATATCACTTCATCTCCGTGCATCGAATGTGCCAAGCTGATCATTCAGTCGGGCATCAGGCGCGTCGTTTTTTCCGACCGGTATCACACTGCGGAAGGATATGATTTACTTGTTCGTGCGGGAATACCGGTCGAATATATTGAAATAAAAGAATAACAAAAAATGGATAACAATACAAAAAGGACTCTCTATACTCCTATTATTATAGCGCTCTGTATATTAGCGGGTTTCTATCTCAGAGGATGCTTGGACGTCAACCACCGCGGGATGAATTTTTTCTCCAACGGCAACAAGATTGACGCCATCCTCGAAATCATCGACCAACAATATGTAGATACCGTAAATATCAATCAGTTAGTCGAAAAGACAGCCTTCAATCTCATCAATGAACTGGATCCGCATTCCGTGCTGATTCCGGCCGAAGATTTGCAAGCCGTCAATGAACCGCTCGAAGGATCGTTTAGCGGAATCGGGATTTCATTTAATTTCATATCGGATACGATCCTTGTACTCAACGTAATACCCGGAAGTCCGGCCGAAAAAGCCGGCATCTTGCCTTTCGACCGGATCATTACGATCAACGATTCGGTCTTTGCAGGCAGGAAATTCGGCGACAACGAAATACAGAATAATATCAAGGGGCCTCAAAATACGAAAGTCAAGTTGGGAATCATGCGCGATGATGCTACTGACCTGATTTACTTTGATGTAACGCGCGGCGACGTGCCGAGCTTTTCAATTGAAGCATCTTATGTTGTGAGCAACAATATCGGTTATATTAAGATAAGAAACTTTGCACGAACAACTTACAACGATTTTCTCACCGCCATTGCGACGTTGAAAGACGAAGGTTGCACCAGCTTCATCATCGACTTGAGAGGCAACAGCGGCGGCATCATGGACGTGGCTATCAGGATGATCAACGAGTTTATGCCTGCAAAACGTCCCATCGTATACGCGGAAGGCAAAGCGTTCAGGCGTCAGAATTTCAGGGCAGACGGCACCGGGTCGTGTCAGGACGCACCGCTGGTGGTGTTAATCGACGAATTGTCAGGGTCGGCCAGTGAAATATTTGCAGGAGCCATCCAGGACAACGACAGGGGCATCATCATCGGTCGCCGCTCTTACGGTAAAGGATTGGTACAGGCGCCAATACCGTTAAAAGACGGCTCGGAATTGCGCCTGACGGTGGCACGATACTATACGCCTTCGGGACGATGTATCCAGAAGGCTTACGAGATGGGCAATGCGGCTGATTATGAGCAAGATCTATACAACCGTTACATGCACGGCGAATTCCTGTATGCAGACAGCATCAAGATGGTCGATTCGCTTGAATATAAGACGTTGGGAGGTCGCACGGTCTATGGTGGCGGCGGCATTATGCCCGACATCTTTATCCCGCGCGACACGAGCGGCATTACTTCATTTTATGTCAACGTGGCCAATTCCGACGTGCTGTTACAGTTCACGTTAGAGTATTCATTCCGCAACCGTAAGAAGCTTGGTTCTTTTGGGACTTATCAAGAACTGTATTCCTATCTGAAAAGCCAACGTGTTATGGATCAGTTTTTTGAATATGCAGAAAGCAAAGATATCAAAAGACGTCCGTCATCGGCCGACGTTTCTGACGGGATGCTTGAAAATAACGTATTTTCGCTGATTGTCAGAAATTTCTTCGAAAACCCCGGTTATTATCCTGTCTTACAGAAAGATGATATAGTCATTCATCGTGCCATCAAGGTATTAAACGATGGAGAATGGAAGCCGCAAGTCTCCATCTCCGAATCTGAGATAAACAACTCATCCATAATCAAATCCGGCTTCCGATTCAAGGAATACAAAAAAATCACCGCTCTCGGATAGGAGCAAAAAAATAGTTTCATGGCAAAATTAAAATCCGTATTTATATGTTCGCATTGCGGAGCCGATTCGCCGAAATGGATCGGAAAATGCCCTGAATGTGGCGAATGGAATACGTATGTGGAAGAAATCATCGCCAATCAGCCGGCTCAAAAGCGTGAAATCCCGGGTTTGGCCAAACCCGACGCCCGCCCGCGGCTGTTGCGCGACGTCACCCTGCAGGAAGAAGCGCGCATCGACTTGCAGGATGGCGAACTGAATCGCGTGCTGGGAGGCGGACTTGTCAAAGGTTCGCTCGTATTGATTGGCGGCGAGCCGGGGATCGGCAAATCGACGCTGGTACTGCAAACCGTTCTTCGACTGCGTGATATGCGTATCCTGTATATTTCCGGCGAAGAAAGCGCGCAGCAGTTGAAGTTGCGCTCAGAGCGTCTGGCGGGCGGAGATGCGGACAACTGCTTTATCCTCTGCGAGACAAACCTGGAGCAGATTTTTGTGCAGGCGCAGAACATTCAGCCCGACCTGATGATTGTAGATTCCATTCAGACGGTCTTTACCGAACGTGCCGAGTCGTCGCCCGGCAGCATCTCGCAGGTGCGCGAATGTAGCGCTTCCATCCTCAAATATGCCAAGGAAACAGGGACGCCCGTGCTGCTGATCGGGCATATCAACAAGGAAGGCAATATTGCCGGGCCGAAAGTGCTGGAACATATTGTGGACACGGTTTTGCAGTTTGAAGGCGACCGTCATTATATGTACCGCATCATGCGGAGCATCAAGAATCGTTTTGGAAGCACTTCTGAATTAGGGATTTACGAAATGCGCTCCGACGGTTTGCGCGAAGTGAGCAACCCTTCGGAGTTATTGCTGACGCAGAATCACGAGGGGCTGAGCGGTGTGGCCATTGCCGCCGCGATAGAAGGCGTCAGGCCGTTTCTGATTGAGACACAGGCGCTGGTGAGTTCGGCCGTCTACGGGATGCCGCAGCGGAGCGCCACGGGATTTGATATCAGGCGGATGAATATGCTGCTGGCCGTCCTCGAAAAGCGCGCAGGTTTCAAACTGGCGCAAAAGGATGTCTTTCTGAATATTGCAGGCGGGTTGAAGGTGAATGACCCGGCGATGGATCTGTCGGTGACGGCGGCCGTGCTGTCGTCCAGCTTCGACATGGCCATCGAACGCCATATCTGCATGACCGGCGAGGTGGGGCTGTCAGGCGAAATACGCCCCGTCAACCGCATCGAACAACGCATCCAGGAAGCGGAGAAATTGGGTTTCAAGCGGATCATCATCCCGCAGATGAAAGGCCTCGAAAGCCTTCATACACAAATCAAAATCCATCAGGTCAGGAAAATAGAAGAAGCTTTTAGAATACTATTCGAAAATTAACAAATTCAAGGATTCAAAGATTCAAAAATGCGATTCTAACGGATTGCAATTAACGGCTATCATTTTGATATTCATTTGATGTTCTAAATTCAGTTATTCATTTAATCAATTATTCCATTACTCAGTTATTCAGTTATTCAGTTATTCAGTTATTCAGTTACTCAGTTATTATCTTATGCTCAAAGACCTACAACTCCGACTTTTGCCCGACGAGGCTGCCAATGAAGATTCGCTTCGGCGCGTCGTCTGTCGCGAGTTGGGAGAGGATCCCGAAACGGTAAAAGCCGTGCGTATCCTGAAACGCTCGATTGACGCGCGTCAGCGTGTGATTTATATCAATCTCACCTTGCGCGTCTTTATCAATGAAATGCCTGATACACTTGAATATCCGATTATTTCCTATCCCGATGTGTCAGGCGGCAGACCTGTCATCGTCGTGGGCGCCGGTCCGGCCGGCCTGTTTGCCGCGCTCAGGCTGATTGAACTGGGCTTGCGTCCTGTCGTCGTCGAGCGCGGGAAAAATGTGCACGACCGCAGGAGAGATATCGCCAAAATCAGCACCAACCATCTCGTCAACCCCGAATCGAACTATTGCTTCGGCGAAGGCGGAGCAGGTGCTTTCTCTGACGGCAAACTGTATACGCGCAGCACGAAAAGAGGCTCCGTCGAACGTATCCTGCAGATTTTCTGCCAACACGGCGCCAACCCTTCCATCCTGTGGGACGTCCACCCGCATATCGGGACGGACAAACTCCCGCGCATCATCGAAAAGATGCGCAACCAAATCATCGCATCCGGCGGCGAAGTACATTTCGAAACGTGCATGAAAAGCCTGATTATCAAGGATAACAAAGTGATCGGCATCGAGTCGCAGCAAGGCGAAATTTTTCATGGCCCGGTGATCCTGGCTACGGGACATTCGGCACGCGATGTATACGAATGGCTTCACAGTCAACAGATACCGATCGAAATACAGGGAATAGCCGTCGGCGTGCGGCTCGAACATCCGCAAGCGCTGATTGACCGCATTCGCTATCACCGTCCCGAAGGACGCGGCGAATACTTGCCGCCCGCCGAATACAGGTTTGTCACCCGTGCCCGTGACCGCGGCGTCTATTCTTTCTGCATGTGCCCCGGCGGCATTGTCGTGCCGGCAGCTTCCGGCCCCAATCAGCTGGTAGTAAACGGCATGTCATCTTCATTCCGCAGTTCCAAATGGGCAAATGCCGGCATGGTCGTCGAGTTACTGCCTGAAGACCTCCGGTCTAAAGAACTTCAAATCAATCGCGGCAGCACTGAAAGCCGATTCAATACTGAAAGCCGAATAAATAAGGACGACGCCTCCCCGCTGCGCATGATGCACTTTCAAGCGCAGTTGGAAAAAATCTGCCGGCAGCAGGGCGGCATGACGCAAGTGGCTCCCGCCCAGCGAATGACCGATTTCATAAAGCATCAACAATCGTCCGACCTGCCCCCATCGTCCTACGCACCGGGGTTATTGTCCTTGCCGTTTCATGCCTGGATGCCACCCTTTCTGACAAAGCGTTTGGAGGAGGCATTTCATCAATTCGACAGCGTCTCCAAAGGGTTCCTTACCCGCGAAGCCATCCTGATCGGCCTTGAATCACGCACCTCCGCACCCGTCAGAATCCTCCGTGACAAAGAGACCTTGCAGCACGTCACTCTAAAAGGCCTTTACCCCTGCGGCGAAGGCGCCGGCTACGCAGGCGGCATTATCTCCGCCGCCATCGATGGAGAATTATGCGCCGAGCGCGTAGCGAGCCTGCGAAGCAATCAATAAACGTCAGAATTTTTATTAATAATTTTTCTGTTCCGTTAATAAATCATATCTCAGTATAAAAATAGAAACTTATTATAAAATAATCAAATGAAATTCTTTATTTTATTACTCTGTATTTTGCCGTTCGCATCATTCGGACAACGGACAGCCAGCGGTCAAATCACTGATGCTGAGGATAAAACTCCTGTGCAGGGTGTTACGGTTTTTCTTTCCAATACGTCAGTGGCCGATATGACAGACGCCGACGGTCGTTATCGGCTTGAGATACCGGGCGAAGGGAGTTATCAGCTTACAGTCTCACATGTGGGATATCAAGCTGTATATAAAGATATTGAAGCAGGAACGGCTTCTTTTGTATTTGATGTGGCTTTGCAACCTCGCGAGATGGACGAAGTGGTGATAGCTAAAAAAATCAAATTCAGGCAGCGTGATATAAATTTGTTTTGGCAGACCGTACTGGGAGAAAAACCGACGGAACGGAGAATATGGGTTCAGAATCCGGAAGCCGTTTATTATTACTACAACGCCGACACCCGCAAACTGACAGTGACGTGCCGCGAACCGCTGCAAATATTTAATTACGAATTGGGATATCATATTCAATATATCCTGAAAAATTTTACTCACGATTACGGTACGGACGTCACCGAATTTAGCCAGCAGTTCTTTTTCTCAGAATTGGAACCGGAAAATCTTAAACAGAAAAACGAATGGGAGAACAGAAGACGCGAAGTATATAGGATATCGGCTGAAAAATTTTACAAATCTCTGTATAACAACTCCATGACTGAGGACGGTTTCGTCTTGGCCGATTTGCGCAAAAGTGTTGAAATTAACAAATCCTACGAGATCACCGTGTTGGACCCTGCCGTCCTGCTGTCGCCCGCGGCGCCCGACGGAAGCAGAACATTGAATTTCGCCGGCCGACAGATTTTACTGATTTGCTACGGCCGTCCTGTGACGGAAATGGATTTGCAGCATCTCAATACATTAGATGTAAGAGATATTATTAAAAATCAACGTCTTATGATTGACATGTTGCAGGGAGAATCTATACGCATCTATCCCGACGGCACTTATGCAGACCTGCTGGAAGTGCTGCCTGTCAATTTATTGTCTACCATTATGTCACTTAACCGCAGATTGCCAACCGAATATTTGCCTGAAGCACTTTCCATTGCCATGTCGGAGATGGAAAAAGAAAAGACAGCCGTGCTTGATAGTGTATCACAACGTATTGCTACACAGCTTTATGAATATCCGCAGGAAAAAATACACCTGCATACTGACCGCGATGTTTATGTGCCCGGAGAAAAGATATGGTTCAAGGCGTATCTTGTCGATGCGGCCACTCATCAGCGTTCGGATATCAGCCGGTATATATTTGTGGAGCTTGTCAGTCCTGACGATTCACTTGTCAACCGTGTGATGATCCGACCCGAGAACGGGATGTTTTTCGGATATCTACCGATCACCGAGCGCGTGCCCGACGGCTATTATACGCTGCGAAGCTATACGCGGTATATGGAAAATAGCGGAGAGGATTATTTTTTCAGGAAAAATATCAGGATTGGAAATATTGGCAATCTCCTATCATTAGTTGATACAATAAACAACGAAAGGAATGATATGATTTTAAACGATTTCGATGTGTCATTTTTCCCTGAAGGCGGAAATTTGGTAGAAGGCGTATTGAGTCGGGTGGCATTGAAGGCATTGCGGAGCGATGGGACTACGGAAAGCATATCCGGAAAAATAGTCGACGAAAACGGTATCGTAATAACTGATGTACAGACATTTTATGCCGGAATGGGTGTTTTTTCAATTACACCTGAACGCGGAAAGAAATATTCTTTGCAATGCAGTAACACTGCAAATTGTGAAAAACGTTTCGAACTGCCGCAGGCAAATGCCCGTGCCTATGCGTTGACAGCAATTCAGGATGATGAAACCATCTCGGTCGGCATCCTGAAAAATCCGCTCAGCCCTGATATTCCAGGCTATCTGATGGCCCATTGCCGAGGCAAAATCATCTATTTCGATGTCTTGAATAGCGATGACCGGGCTGTCGACCTTATTACGGACGATTTGCCTGCAGGCATTATCCATTTAATCCTTTTCGACCGGCAGTTGAATCCGCTCAGCGAACGGCTTGTTTTCAATAAAAACGATAAAGACATGGCACAGGCGGAATGGAACACCGATAAAGCCTCGTATGAACAGCGTGAGCATGTCCTGGTGACTCTGTCCCTTACGGGGTTGCAGGAAAATCTACAGGAAGGCGATTTGTCGGTGGCCGTCACGGACGACAGGGATTTGACAGCCGATGCCTCTGCAACCGTCGCATCCACCCTGTTGCTTTCTTCCGAACTGAAAGGGAATATTGAGAACCCGGCTTGGTATTTAAATGAAAATCCTGATGCGCAACGAGCATTAGACCTTTTGATGATGACCCATGGCTGGAGAAGATATGACATGCCGGCAGTCGCCGGGGGAAAGCTCGAAAATCCTTCCATCGCCCCGCAGACAGGTCAGGAAATATCCGGCACGGTCAAGCGTTCGGGGCTGTTCGGACGGTCAAGTGCGCTGGTAAACAGCGAAGTTTCCATTTTGTCGCAGCAAGGTAATTTTGCTATTGTATCAACGGATCTGGACGGGAGATTCAAGTATCGTGATATCGAGTTTCCCGACAGTACGATGTTCTTTATTCAGTCTCTGAGCGACCGTGGCGCCAATCGCACAGAGATCGTGCTTGACGGAGAATTGTTTCCGCCGCCGGTGCACGTTCCTATATTAGAGACGTTGCGCGCAACGTCTCTACAAGACGAAGATGCATTTATCGGCAAGGCGGAACAACGGGCAAAGTATGATGAAGATATGTGGTCAATAAATCTGAGCGAAGTGGAGGTCACAGCGCGCAGAATGGCAAGTAGAGAAGAGCCTCGCCTCAAATATGAACTGAATAAAGGCTCGGATGCTACTGTCCGTAGAGAGGCAATTGCGAAAGTTCGCTATACCCATATTGCTGATTATTTGAGTACCGTTCCCGGCGTTCGCGTTTCGACTGATCCTCTCGACCCTCGCGCCAGACGAATAAATATCAGAGGAGCAAGCTCTTACTCCTTGTCTACAGAGCCTTTGATTATAATCGATGGAGTAGCTGTTTCCGGAATGGGGGCAGGAGAAGACCCTTTGGCATCTATGCCTGTTGAAATGGTGGAGAGCATTGACGTGTTCTCGGGCGGAAGCGCTTCGGCATTTGGCGCCCGTGGAGCCAACGGAGTGATAAGCATCACCACCGTAAGAGGATTTTCCGACAGCGACAGATTGACAGGGACAACAACGAATAATTTGGTCTACTCCCCGTTGGGTTATCAAAAGCCTATCGAGTTTTATGCCCCGAAATACGATTCGCCCGATGCAAAAAATTCAACCATTCCCGACTTCCGGACTACGATTTTCTGGAAGCCTGACATTATTTTCAACGGCGAGGAAGAAGTGAGCTTCGATTTCTATACTGCCGATTTCCCGACTACCTATTCCGTTGTGATTGAAGGATTAACGGCAGACGGAAAAATCATCAGACAGGTCGAAAAAATTGAAGTAAAATAATATAACAGTTGACGTTCTGTCTGAAAATGTTTTAAATTACACAGTGGAAATATAGTTTATTAAAAAAAATGAAACGGACGACGATTACTCTTTTAAAAATCGGACTGCTTGCATGCATTTCATTATTTGGATGTCGTAAAGAAAGCAGGGATAAACCGGACGGTTTGGCGGTTATTGATATCATTAATAATCTCGGAAAATATCAGACGATCCCTGTCAGTGAATTTGTGTCTGAATTGGAATATATTCCGTTAGAGACCGACCTTGAATGTTTGATCGGAGAAAATATAAGAGACCTTATCGTTACTACAACGCACATCTTTATTGTTAGTGATAATTATTGTTACGCATTTGGTCGTGATGGCAAATTTCTCAACCGGATAGGAAGAATTGGAAACGGGCCGGGAGAATATCAAGTAATAGGCAATTTGTCAGTCGATGAACAAAACAAAACCCTCTTTTTTGAAAACTTTCGAAACGTGTTTGAATATTCTTGGGATGGCGTTTTTCAAAAATCAATCCCTATACCCGAAAACACGAATAAAAGTCCTCTTGGTGATGTTTCTTTTGTACGAAATAATCTGTTTATAGGTCATAATCATAATCATGTTGGTAATGAACCATATAATTTTCTCCTGTTTGATACACTCGGTCAGGTTGTCAAATCTTTTGAAAACCATGTGAAAATAAATCATACCAAGCCAAGTTATTTTATTGCAGAGCGCGCCATTAAACCGTTTCGAATGTCGGAAAGTATTTTTGTAAAAGAAAATTCAAATGATACATTATACTATTTAAACAAATATAATGAGATGATTGCCGGTTACATATTTGATTTAGGCAACTTTGGATACTCAATACAAAAAAGACTTAATGCAAATCAACGGGATTATAAAGAAACAATAAAAGGAGGATTAATTCATATCCCTAATTATAATATGCCGATAGTTGGCACTCCCCGGTATCTCTTTTTTAGTTTTACTGCAGAGGAAGTACCAAAAAACATTCCTTTTCCCGCAAAAAGAGTTCGCATTCCTGTTATTCCTCCCGGCTTCAAAGTTACAGGACGTATTGATAGTCATAGTGTAGTTGGTATTTATTTTTTTGAGAATCAAATTACCCGGTTATTAGATGCCGATCACATTTCTCTTATACCCGGTCTCATGAATGATGTGGATGGTGGCCTGTCTTTTTGGCCAAGATATTATAGCTCGGACAACGAATTGATAGATATCTGGCAATCTTATGACATGAAAGAATTTTTGACGGACAAATATTTTGCTTCCCACGAAATAAAAAATCCCCAAGCCCATAAAAAACTGAAAGAATTGTTGAATAAGATAAGTGCAGCAGACAATCCGGTGGTCGTCATAGGCAAGATGAAATAAAAAAATACCAAAAGAATTGTTTTTTGAAAAAAAGATTATAAATTTGCAATGTTAAACCGGCAAAGCATCACTTTAAGACAGTCTGGTTTTGGTCTACAAACGGGAAACAGTATACTTATTATCAATAAAAATGTTTTAATTCTCTATATAAAAAGCAATAATAAACATTATAGACTATGCTTAAAAATATATTTAATTTTCTTATTTATAGTACAATATGTCTTTCACTTATCGGATGTAAGGCAAAGATAGACAAAGAGAATCAATTTATTCAGATTGATGTAAACGCTTCTTCTACCGAAAAGGCGATTAATTTGTCAGAAATTGCTGATATTGAATATTTGCAACTGGATTTCAATGATGAATTTCTGTTTAATGAACCGCCTGAAAATATTACGGACAGTAAGTTGATAATTCATCAGTTGAATGGAGATATTCTTGTTTTTTTAAGATCGGGAAAGCCTCTGTCAAAATTCAACCATACGGGTAATGGACCCGGAGAATATGCCTCTATCACGGGCAAATGTTTCTACGATGAAGCTGCGGACGAGATTTATGTTAGAACTTGGAATAAATTGATGGTTTACTCATTATCAGGGCTGTACAGACGGGAGATACCATTGTTGGAAGAAGATGGAGCCTCCATCACTAACATTGTAGTTTTTGATTCGGAGACCTTATTGCTTCATGACGAGAATGTTGTGTATGCGTCTCCCTTTGTATTGATTTCCAAACAAGACGGTAGCGTTTTGGAAACAGTAAATCTTCCTGTATATAAAAGGTTGATTTTAAAAGTATTAACAGACGAATGGGAGGGTGGCAAAGCTTATGCAGGACTGCCTCTTACGAATATTTTAAGATACAATAACGGATATTTGCTGAGTGATTTTTCCAATGATACGATTTATTTCTTTTCCCGGGAAAAAGTACTTTCGCCAATAATGGTAAGAAAACCTGAAGTACAGTCAATGAATCCGGTAATTGCATTGCATGGATTTGTCGAAGCCGGGAATTATGAATTTATGTTTACTACAAAAGTACAGCTTGAAAACAAAAGACTGCCAAGAAAATACCTGATGCGTGACAAAACGACAGGCTCGATGTTTGTCCCTGCAATCACTTTTGACGACTATCGGGGAAAGGTTGTTGATATTTCTCCTTTTACGGTATTAAACACAACTGATAGCAAATTGGGGGTTATCGTGCTAAGTATGACAGAATTAAAGGATGCTAACCTGGAAAACAAACTGAGTGGCAGATTAAAAGAGTTGGTAGACAATTCGGACGAGGAAGGAAACGATATCTATATGTTATTGCATTTCAAGTAGATTAATCTAACTGACGCATATATTTCGGAGTACGAACAATCTCTTCATATCGACGCCGAGCTATGTGTATTTGACGAAAACAGACAGAAATTAACGTACGGTATCTTGAAAGGAGTAATACTATATGAAAAAAGTTGGATTATCAAGTAACAATATCTATCTTTGCATATTATTAAAAGATATATTAAAATAATTTTTCATGAATAAAAAAGGTCTTGTTTTATTGATGTTATTAATTTTGACGGTCAGCCAAGTTATAAGTCCTCAATCAGGTACTGAAAATCTGCCGGTCATTGATTTGTCAAAAACATATCCCAAAAAGGAGAAAAATCTACGTGATGTTGCAGATTTTGAATACATCCCTTTAGAAACAACCGATGATGTTTTATTGGGCAATAGAGCTGTTCTTTCAGATGTTTCAGACAACTATATTCTTATACATGACTGGGAACGTGGTGATATATTTGTCTTCAATCGAGCTGGGAAAATAATATCCCATTTCAATCATAAAGGACAGAGCGGACGAGAATATCAAATGATTGCCGGTGTATCATCCAACTCGATCGGAACTATTTTAGATGAAAAAAATGAGGAAATTTTTGTTTGTTCCTATTCCATTCAGGTTTATTCGCTGAGCGGAGAACACAAACGTACTTTACCGGTAAACACGATAAAGTATAATTCTAAAGTTTTCAATTTTGATGATGAAACCCTGCTTTTATACGAAGATTTCATTTTTAATCCTGCCAATAAAAGCAAATCTAAAACAAATCCATACAGTCTGATATCAAAAAAAGACGGAAGTGTGACGGCAGTTTTGGATATTCATTTACCTAAACGGGTTTCTACAAAAGTATTTCAAGAACTTGAGAATGGCAAAGTATGGAATTCTATTAATATTTTCCCGTCAAACATGCATTACGGTAAAGATTTTGTCATTGCAGACACGTCATCCGACACGCTATACATTTTAACACAAGACCGTAAGCTAAAGCCTTTGTTAGCCAGAAAGCCGTCAGTCCATGCTTCAACCGACCCAATGCTTATCTGGTCACCCATATTGACAACCGATAAATTTATAATTTTCTGTATAATTCCTATAAAGCTTCAGTTGGCAGGTAGTCGCGAAGGCGGTGACGGTGGAAAAGCTGCGACATATATGTATGAGTTCGAAACCGGCGAAATAAGTGACACATCGTTTTTAGATTTAGATGTAGTAAGAAACATGAATAGAAGATGGAATAAGGATTGGAATATTGGACAAACTCCTCGCATTTCTAAAAATATGACAGCCCAACTGATTTGGCCAATGTATATTATCAATGCATTTAAGGCTAAGCAATTAACAAAGGATATGAATAAGTTTGCGAAAACACTTAACGAAGATGATAATCCGATAGTAAGAATTGTTAAATTTAAGTAAATATTGAGTTGCATGAAATCTTTTTTTCAAATAGAGACGTATTTATCGAGCGAAATAACATTAAAACGAATGTCCATTGAAATGAACACTGTATATCATAATTTATTTTTATCATATCAAAAAAAAGAACACTAAAATATAAAAGACTGAATTTATGAAAAGGTTATTTTTTATTTTTTTGATTATTCCTATACTGTTTTGTCAATGCAATGCCAACAGTTCAAACCACTCGGATGAAAAAAATAAATTATCAATTGAGTCGTTTGAAAATAAAAAAATCGGAGAAGAATCCGGTGAGATTGAAGAAATACCCATTTATACTACAGATGCACCGGTAAACAATAATTTGTCTGAAATTGCGTCAAACATTGATTTTGTATGGCTGGATTTTGATCCCCCTTTGAATGATTTTCATATTAGCAGTGTTGAACTGAGTGAAGACAATATCTTTCTGGCGTCAGCAGGCGATATAAAATCTTACGACATGGATGGAAAGTTCATACAACATATAGGTCGAAGCGGCATGGGGCCTCAAGAATACATAAATATTTCCTTTCCTTTGCAATTGGACCGCTCAAAACAGTTAATATATGCCTCGGATTTAAACAGGCAAAGAGTAGTTGTTTATCGTTATAATGGAACATTCGTGCAATCATTTCAATTGATTAACGGAGCGCTTGCAATAATTGATTCATCGATGATCGCTTTACGACAGAGTCTTTATGACAGACAGCTAAAACCTGCGCCCTTAATCAAATTTATCACTCACGATGGAAAAGTATTGAAAACAATATGGAGTAAAAATTATCCTATATCCCAAATGACAAGATTATTAGGCCCCGATATGAGTCCTTTGTGGAGTTTTAAAAACAGGTTTTATTATCTTGAATATGGGACAGATACTATTTTTAACATAATGAGTAATTCTTTATTACCTGCACGTATATTAACCGGCGAGTTAAAACTGTCCTTAAATGAACATTATTTGGAAAAAACCGGCAATAAATTACGTTTATCTACCCCTATTCAGCGATTTAATGCTGGAATTTTTGAATCGAACCGTATAATGATTTTTAGACTAAGCAATGATTATGAGCGATTTTTCATCGTCTATAATAAAGATATTCAATCGCTACACAGAACACGACATGAAAATCCGCTTCAATCGCCAAGAGGGGATGTCAAATGGCATGATTTTTTTGTTGATGATATGATTTCGGGATTGAACTTCAATCCTCAATATCAAAGTATGGACAAGGCTATAGCACTTATCCCTGCCGCAGAGATTTGCAAAAAGAGGCAGGAAATTTTGGATTTTATAGCAAAGCACCCCAGCGACCAATCAACTTCCTTAAAACAGATAGTTGAGAATTTTACTGAGGATCATAATTCGTTAATGATGATGGTAACATTTAAATAACAATAAGATATGACAAAAAACTTCATCGGCATGCAAGGCATGTTAAAACTTTTTAACGAATCATTATAAAAAAAACGGGTTTTAGTAAAAAATTCTTATATGGAATTGATAGTTTTTAACCATTTAAATTGCAATGTACGAAAGTACGCTGATGGTAAGATGGGTATGGGAGAAGTCTCTCATACCTTCTTCCATCTCATTTGTGTGATAAATAAAAAACAAAACCAATGAAATATCCCAACTATCTAATGTTGATCAGTTTTAAACTGAAGTTCAAATATTTATTGATTTGCTGCATGTTATGCCTGTCGCGCTATCATTTCGCTCAGGAAGTGACTAAAATTACGGTCAACCCTTTGGATTTGCGCCAGGGAAATTATACGCTGAGTGATTTGGCCGAATCAATTGAATATATCCCGTTGGAAACGAACGATAAATGCTTAATCGGGTCCATATATTATTTCGATATATCTGAAAATTATATTATTGTATATTGCCCCCAGACTTTGAATCTCTACCTGTTTGATAGAAATGGACACTTTATCAGCCAGATAGGTAAACATGGGGAAGGCCCTCAAGATTATCTGGGCTATTCCATCTCATGCCTTTTAATTGATGAAAAGAGAAACAGAATTATCGTTCATGACAAACATCAATGCAAGCAATTGGTTTTTGATTTGAGAGGCAGATTTGTAAGTTCCGTGACGATGGATGAAAAAACAGGAACCGGTCATTATGAGCGATTATATAATGATTTGTTTTTCATCTACACTAATAATTATAATGGAAATATGCCGTTTGTTTATGAAATCAGGGACATCAATTTGCAATTGATGTCAGAGAATATCAAAACGGTTTATTTCAAAAGAGGACAGGGTGTCAGTATGATAGGAACCCCAAGGCATTACCTCTATAATAATAAAATTCAATGGAAGGAAACATCACTCAACGATACAATCTATACCGTCGAAAATGATTGTTCCTTCAAGCCCAAATATGTGGTGAACGCGGGCAAACATGAAGTAACCCCCGAACTAAGTGCAACGCCGGACATTTTCAAGTTCCGGCAAAGAATGCGGGAATATGTCAATTTTGATTTGTTTTTTGAAACACAGGATAAATTGCTTATTTCATACATCTTCGGCAACCGAAAGTATTATTATTGTTATTATGATAAAAATGATCAAGCGCTGCTCTATTTCAAGTCGGACAAGGGAATTCCGAACGATTATGACGGAGGATTGGATTTCTGGCCGACGCGTCAGGATAACAATACGCTGTATGCGTTTTACGACGCCTATTTATTCACCGAACATCTTTCCGGCATGAAAAAAGAAGGACTTAAAGGAAATCCTAAAGATATAAAGTCATTTAAAAAAATGATGCAAATTCTTGACCCGGAAGACAATCCTGTTTTAATGATAGTGAAATTAAAAGAATAACTGAGCATCAGGCAAATGAATGTAACATCAATTATTTTTTTAATTTACTGGAGTGGAAATCTACCATGGTATTTTCCTTACTTTCTACATTCCTGTCGTTTTAATCCAACTATAGATTTTCTGATTTTTACCGATAACTACGATCCCAATCTTGAAGTTCCCCAAAATGTAAAAATAGTATCCAGTTCGATTGATCGGTTCAAAACAGATGCTTATAAAAAAATGGGATTTGAGATTGCGGCAGAATCAGGTTATAAACTGTGTGATTTCAAGCCGGCTTACGGCCTAATCTTTTCCGATTACATTAAGGATTACAATTTCTGGGGCTATTGCGATATAGATGTGATTTTCGGTAACATCCGGTCTTTTATGACGGATGAACTGCTAAACGAGTACGATGTGATCAGTGCCCGTCATGATTATCTGACAGGCTGTTTTGCCCTGTATCGCAATAATAAGTATATGCGGGAGTTATTCAAACAAAGTAAAGACTACCGTAAAGTCTTTACTGATCCACGTAACTTTTTCTTTGACGAAACAAATTTTGCATTTGATGAATTTGCAAAAGGATTGCATTACAGCCAAATAAAAACTGATGTTGAAAGCATGACACATGTCGTAAGAAGATTACAGGAAGAAAATAAACTGAAAGCGTATTTCGAGTTTCAGATTGTTGAAGGTTTTGCCGGTAATATGCTTTGGAAAAAAGGGTCATTAATCTACCGTAAAGAATTTGAAGCGTTGCTCTATCATCTTGTACGATTTAAACGCAAATACTCGGAACCAATTGATTTATATCAAAAAATACCGGATGAATTTCGGATTGGAAAGAAAAAAATATACTACAAGAAAAAATTATGATATATATTCCTATCTTATCGTTTTGCATTTCATGAAGGAACAGTATTTATTAAATCCTGAAATTATTGGAAGCCGTATTCGCATGGTCATTACTTCAATTTATCCTTAACGATCAATTTTAAAAAACCACGAATTAACTTATTTTTTTAATTTGTACATTTGTTTTCAAAAAAAACAATATCTTTGAGGCTGTTATAAAATGATTCAAATGCTGAAATCCTTTCCCCACTTTCGCCAACTTGATGCAATGGACTGCGGGCCGACGTGCCTAAGGATGATTGCGAAGCATTACGGGCGCAACTATACGCTGCAAACGCTTCGTGAGAAGGCGTTTATAACGCGTGAAGGGGTGTCGATGCTGGGGATAAGTGAGGCGGCCGAATCCATAGGGTTTCGTACGACGGGGGTTAAGATTACGCTGGAGCAGTTGAAAAAGGAAGTGCCGCTGCCGTGTATACTGCACTGGAATCAGAATCATTTTGTGGTATTATATGACCTCACCCCACGCCCTCTCCGAAAGAAAGGGGGATTTCATATTGCTGACCCGGCATCAACATTGGTGACATTTACGGAAGAAGAGTTTAAACGCTGCTGGCTTAGTTCCAAGACTGATGATAAGGATACGGGAACTGCTTTGCTGCTGGAGCCGGGGCCTTCATTTTATGAAATGGAAGACGAGAAAAGGCAGCAGAGACAAGGCATTTCATTTTTCTTTCGATACCTGACACCGTATAAAAAGGAACTTATCCAGTTGATACTTGGGATGATAACTGCAAGTATATTGCAGTTAATCATGCCGTTCCTGACGCAGTCGCTGGTGGACACAGGGATAAGGGACAGCAACCTCGGCTTTATCACGCTGGTGCTGATTGCTCAACTGATCGTGTTCCTGGCACGCATGTCGACAGACTTTATTCGTAGCTGGATACTGCTGCACGTCAACACGCGCATCAACATAGCGCTGATATCAGACTTTCTGGCCAAACTTATGCGGCTGCCGCTCAAATTCTTCGACACCAAGATGGTAGGCGACATCATGCAGCGCATCGGCGACCACAGGCGCATCGAGACGTTCCTGACGGGGTCCTCCATCAATACGCTGTTTTCGTTTGTCAACTTTATCGTCTTCGGCATTGTGCTGGGGTACTACAGCCTGCCAATTTTGGGACTGTTCCTGCTTGGCAACGGCATATATGTGGCCTGGGTACTGGCCTTTATGCGCTACAGGCGCGAACTCGATATCCGCCGATTCTCGCAGTCGGCCGGCGAGCAGAGTAATCTTTTTCAGATGATTACAGGCATGCAGGAGATAAAACTCAACAACTGCGAGACGGAGAAACGCTGGCAGTGGGAACGCAT
>JAITMM010000067.1 GCA_031277335.1 Tannerella sp.
TGTTCTTCGTTGCCGCCTTTCACGGCGATTTGCCCTAAAGCCTTGTTCCATAACGCTGATGATGTGTGGCGTACGCTTTCAAAATCCCATCCGGGAATTTCCGCATCCAGGTTTTTACGCGCATTTTCTATGTTTGCGAATGAAGTCCCAACTTTCACCTGTATTTTTCCGGGTTTCGTCGAAGCCAACCTGATCCAGGCGCCTACATTGCTGCTATCACCTTTGATCGACGTTTGCCCCGATATTTTTTCCCCATTTTTCCAAACCCCAAATTCCGCAAATGCTTCATTGAGCTGAATCACAAAGTGTCCGCTGAATCCTGCTGCCTTGCCCCAACCCTGATAAATGCGGTGAACGGGATTATATCCTGTGATTTCGCGTCTTTCGGGATCGATTTCCATGTATCCTTCCCCTTCATCGCTATTTGGCTCTATAACAATATATTGATCGCCATCACGCCGGAAGTCAAACTGCATGATGCCTGCCCGCGAAAGTCCTGTTATTTCGGCTGCGATGTCAAAATCATCCAGAAAAACACTGTAATAGGAGGGCGAAGACGTTTCGTTTTCATGGCTGAAGGTCGATGCCCGTTTTTCAGGTTGAAATTCAATCTTGCCGTGTAAAGGCATAATCGTCACGCTACCATAGTCTTGCGTGCAGGAACCGTTTGTCCAGTGACTTGCCCTGAAGCCCTGAAACGCATGGTTAAAATAATAATACGGAGGTACGCATTTTCGCTCGGTTGCTTCGGTTTGCGCCACCCAGTTGGTCATCCCGTGAGGAACACCGACGGCAGGCATGACCTGACCACGTTCTTCGGTCGAATTTTTATCTTTTCCCTCGACAATCCGTATGTCTGTTCCAATTAGTGGATTTACATATTTATTGATATTATTGTCCTGTTGGATACAAGCGGTGATAAACACCAAGATGACCATCGACAGATATTTCTTCATTTTCAAAAGCGAATAATGGGTTTGATGGTGGCACCCGTATGCGAATCTTGAAACGCCTGTTCAATGTCCTTGAAATCGTAGAATTTCACTAATTGATCGACCGGCAGTCTGCCTTGTTTATAATATTCAACTAACTGAGGAATAAATGCTTGCGGGTTTGAGTTTCCTTCGGTTGAGCCGGCCAGCGTCACGCTTTTGTTCAGGAGCAACGCTTCGAGGGGGATGTTTGGCGCCTCAGGCCCCGTCACACTAAGCAAAACGACTGTGCCATCGCGTCTTAGGCATTGCAGCGCCTGCAACATCACACTTGCCACACCGGATGCTTCCACACAGTTATGCGCACCGCTGCCGGTGATTCTTTTTATCTCGGCAACAGGCTCTGTATCAAGACTATTAATGACGTGAGTTGCGCCGATTTTTTTGGCTAATTCCATCCGTTCCGGCACGATATCCACCCCGATCACCGGATGACATCCGGCAATGACTGCCGCCATGATGGCGCTCATCCCGACGCCGCCGCATCCAAAGACAACCATCGAACTGCCTTTGGCCGGCTTAATCCGGTTCAGCACGGCGCCGGCCCCTGACTGTACGCCGCATCCCAACGAACACAAATGTGCCAATGCTTCGTCGGAAAGGCCTTCCGCCTTCACGGCGTTGCGGGCGTCAATGACGACGTGGTCGGCAAACGAGCCTTGCCCGAAGAAAGAGGATATGTCGACGCCATTCTGCGAAAATCTTTTCGTGCCGTCTTTATATTTCCCGTCAAAAAACAGTGTATTAACGTGATCGCATGCGTAGGGACGGTCGCTCTCGCAAAATTCGCAATGGCCGCATGAAGGAAACGTCATGATGACACGGTCGCCTTTCTTGAGCGTAGTGACCTCACTTCCAACTTCTTCCACAACTCCCACTCCCTCGTGCCCAAGGATGGCAGGCAATGCTATCGGAATAAATTGATATAATGCCGCCGCATCGGTATGGCATACCCCGCAAGCGATGGTTTTCACCAGTACTTCAGATGGTTGCGGCGATGCCAGCTCCACTTCTTCCAACCCTAACTGACCCGCTTGGCGTGTCACAAATGCTGATACTTTTTTCATATTTCGATTTTTAAATTTTCCGCAAATATATGTTTTTTTGTCCACGAATTACACGAATTACACGAATTTTTATGAACGCTTCATGAATTGTTGAATCCTTAAGTTCTTTTGTTGAGTGTATACAATACCTATCACTCATCGTCGTAACAGACTGATAGACTGAAGGAAACATCTCCAAAACCACTTCAAAGTGGGAATGAATCCCCTATTTGTTTTATTCGTGTAAATTCGTGAAATTCGTGGACAAACTCTTTGGCCCCCCGCCCAAGCGATTTGTACGATTTTTTTCGTAAATTTGCGCCCTTTAAGAGCTGAAAAATGATTTCAATCGAAGGATTAACAGTTGAGTTTGGGGGCTTTACACTTTTTGACGGGGTGTCTTTTATCGTCAACCGCAAAGACAGGATTGCATTGACGGGCAAGAATGGCGCCGGCAAGACGACATTGTTGAAAATCATTGCCGGCCTGCAAACGCCTACATCCGGCCATGTGAGCATCCCCAAAAATACGACCATCGGCTATCTGCCTCAACAGATGCAATTAACTGATTCTCATACGGTACGCGAAGAAACGGAAAAGGCTTTTGAACAAATCCACGAAATGGAACGCGAAATCGACCTCTTAAATCTTGAACTGGCTCAACGAACCGACTATGAATCGGAATCATTCCATAAAATCATCGACCGCATCACCCTTCTGTCCGAACAGTTTCAGATGATGGGAGGTGCTCATTATCAGGCTGATCTTGAACGTACATTGCTGGGATTGGGCTTCCGCAGGGAAGACTTTGAGCGCCCGACAGCCGAATTTAGCGGAGGGTGGCGGATGCGGATCGAACTGGCTAAACTCCTGCTGCAACGCCCCGATGTTTTATTACTCGACGAACCGACCAATCATCTTGATATTGAATCGATTCAATGGGTAGAATCGTTTATGGCAGCCAATGCCAATGCGGTGATCCTTGTCTCTCACGACCGTGCTTTTATTGAAAATACGACGCAACGCACCATCGAACTTGAGCTTGGAAAACTCTACGACTACAAGGTCAAATACTCTGAATATGTGGAACTTCGCAAAGAACGGCGCGAACAGCAGCAGCGTGCTTACGAAAATCAGCAGAAAATGCTGGCCGACACCGAAGCATTTATCGAACGGTTCCGCTACAAAGCGACCAAAGCCGTTCAGGTTCAGTCACGTATCAAACAATTGGAGAAAGTAGAACGGATAGAAGTGGACGAAGTGGACAATGCCATGTTGCGATTGAAGTTTCCACCTGTGCCGCGTTCAGGCTCTTATCCGGTGATTGCCGAAAACCTGGCCAAGAGTTACGGCGATCATTTGGTATTTGCCGGCGTGAATTTTACGATTCATCGCGGTGATAAAGTGGCATTTGTCGGTAAAAACGGCGAGGGAAAGACAACACTGGTGAAATGTATTATGGGAGAAGTCGATTTTGATGGTAAGTTGACGTTGGGACATAATGTCAAAATCGGTTATTTTGCTCAAAATCAGGCTCAGCTGCTTGACGGGAACTTAACGGTTTTTGAAACAATCGACTATGTCGCCCAGGGAGATATCAGGACGAAAATTCGCGGCATCCTCGGCGCTTTTATGTTTGGCGGCGAGGCTTCGGACAAGAAAGTCAGCGTGTTATCGGGTGGCGAGCGCAGCCGGTTGGCGATGATTCGCCTGCTGCTCGAACCGGTGAACGTCCTGATCCTCGATGAGCCTACCAATCACTTGGATATGCGCTCGAAAGATGTGCTGAAGGAGGCCTTGATCGATTTTGACGGGACGGTGGTCGTCGTGTCGCATGACCGTGACTTTTTAGACGGTTTGGTCGATAAAGTGTATGAATTTGGCAATCAGCGTGTAAAGGAGCATTTGGGAGGTATATACGACTTTTTGGAGCATAAGAAAATTGCCAATCTCCGTGAACTGGAACGAAAATCGACGTTGACACCCGAACCGTCCGAATCGTCCGACCGGTCTTCCTCATCCAAACTCTCCTACGAAGCTCAAAAAGAGCAAAATCGCCTCCTTAAACGCCTCGAAAAGGCAGTGGCCGATGCTGAAAAACTGATTGAGCGGCTGGAAGCAGAAATCGCTGCACTGGAAGAGAAATTGGCCACCACGGAAGGCGCTGCCAATGCCGAACTCTACAATCAACATGAAGCACTCAAACAGCAACTCGCTCATACATTGGAAGTTTGGACAGAGAAGACGATGGAATTGGAGAATTTCAAGGTTTAAGATTGAAAGTTCAAGGTTCAAGATTGAAAGTTCAAGGTTTAAAGTTCAAAGTTTAAAGTTTAAATTCCTTTTTTGAGTAGAGGGATGTCTTAAATAATCAAACTATCACCTTCAATCCGTTAAATATCATTAAACAAAATACCTTTATAATCATATTTCTCTTACTTTTGTGTGTCATTGTTTATCAATATGTCTCCGGTCAAAAAAATACTAACTGTTTTCACGCTCTGCCTGCTCATCTCCGGACGCTTATATGCCCAGTGGACAGCAGCCGATTCTGTTTGGCTTCAGGAAGTTATCTCCGGAAAGACCGAAATCAGACTGAACCCCGAAGTGCGGAAAGCCATTGAGGAAGACCGATTGATCAATCGTGGCGAAAAAATCAGCAGCGACAATCAGATATCTGATAATCAGAATCTTAACTCAGCAGAAAAGATTCCTTTAATAATCGATTTCAGTCCGTTTTTACGTTTTACCTATTTAGATCCGGCTCTAAGACCCTTTGAATCAATATATTTCAGTACAGGTATGAGTGGTATGAGTGGTCCGATCAATCCATTTTTATCACCGCCGGCTGTTACCGTCCCCGACCCTGCCACCGGTAGCGCTCCAGCCAGCCACCGCGTATTTTTTATGTTCAACCTGACAGAAATAATCGATTATTTATCTGCAAAAGCCAAGGAAAAATAAAGGCTGAACAGTTCTTGCAGGTATATTTTTTCCATCTAAATGAATCATCCCATTCATTATCCGTCAAAATAATATTTTATCTTTGCATCGTTGTAAGATAAATAATTCCCTCTATAAAACAGCAATAATATGAATGACAGGCAATTATATTTATTCAGGCATTGGAACGGGCGCGTGAAAAAGACAACCCCGTCATCTTCTACAATTTCATGTATCGTCAATACCAAAAATTTATTGAGAAAGAATTGAAAAACTGTTTATGATTGCGAAAACTGAAAAAGAATAATGTCTGTATTTTGATTTATCGAAATAGAAAACTTATATTTGCCACGTAAATTAAATGCGAACGAAGCAAGCATGTTCACCGTAAGGAAAGCGACAAAAGAAGATGCGGAATTGATTCTTACCCTGGCATTACAGGTGTTTCCGCAAACGTATCGGGAGATCCTGTCGCCCGAACAGTCCGCCTATATGATGAGCTATATGTACACGCCGACGAAAACACGACAGGCCATCGATGAAGGATATGTCTACTTCATATTGTCTAAAGACGGTCAAGATTGCGGATACCTTTCTATAATACAGGAGAATAAGGATCTTTTTGTCCTGAGAAAAATCTATATACTCCCTGATTTTCAAGGAGCAGGCGCCGGAACATTTCTCTTTGAAACCGGCATCGAATATATGCAACAGATTCATCCCGAACCATTTGTCTTGGAACTTAAAGTACACCGCGACAACGAAGGTGCTATTGCCTTCTATCAAAAGATGGGCATGACCATCGACTACGCAGGCGATTTTCCCATCGGCAACGGCTTCATTATGAAGGATTACGTAATGCGGATAAAGGTTGGGAGATAGGATTTATAAATAGAAGAGCCGGATACACCCAATCCTT
>JAITMM010000070.1 GCA_031277335.1 Tannerella sp.
AAGCCGTACCACGCCCAGCGTTCAAATAGCTCGATGGTATTGGCCACCCAAAATGTACGTGGAAATTTATTGAATATTGACATATCTATTTGTTTATCAAATTGTTTTCATCCTGTCAATGATTATAGCAAGGTAGAAGATACAGCAACCTGCAGGATGCATTCCGTACGGAATGCAACCAACATCGGAACAAATTTTCTACCGAGCGATGCAATCCCAAAGGATTGCACAAGTTGGATATTATTTTTATTATTCATTTTGAACCCTGAACAATCATATCTCTTTTGTTTTCTGTTTGAGCCATTCGTTTTCTTCGGCCGTAAGATAGGGCGTAAGTTTCTCGTAAACAGTTTGGTTATAGCTGTTTAACCATGTAATCTCTTCGGCCGTCATCATTTCCTGAATGATAGGAGTTGTATCTATCGGGCAGAGGGTAAGTGTCTCAAAACGGTAGAAATCACCGAAATCGGTTGTCATGGCAAGCGTGGTGAGCATCATGTTTTCGATGCGGACGCCATAGGCATGGTCGCGGTAGATGCCGGGCTCGTTTGTCGTAATCATGCCCGGACGTAGCGTGACGGGGTTTTCTTCCTGGCGAATGCTTTGCGGGCCTTCATGCACGTTTAAATAATGGCCCACGCCATGTCCCGTACCGTGTCTGTAATTGATGCCGTGCGCCCACATTGCCCGGCGCGCCAGCATATCAATCTGCGAGCCGCGCGTCCCGGCAGGAAAAACAGCATTTGTCAGGCCAATCATTCCTTTGAGTACCAGCGTATAATCTTCTTTCATTGCGTCCGTGACGGAGCCAACGGCGATGGTGCGCGTAATATCTGTTGTGCCGAACAGGTATTGTCCACCGGAATCTATCAGTAGCAAGCCCTCCGGTTCTATTTGCATACAATCCTCAGGCACAGGATGATAGTGATTGATGGCGCCATTGGCGGCATAAGCTGCGATGGTCGGAAAGCTTTCACTTGCAAAATGCTCCTGCCGGCTTCTGAACTCTTTCAGTTTCAGCCCGATATTGTATTCCGTAACGACACCGTCAGGGATAGAATGCTCGAGCCAAATCAAAAATTGCGTCATAGCCACGCCGTCGCGGATCATGGCCTGACGAAATCCCTCGGCTTCGACCGGCGACTTGACGCTTTTCAGCAAATCTGCTTCTGAAACAGTGTCGTTCACCCAGTTACGCTCCGAAAGCAAGTTGTATATATTGTAAGACACCTTGCTGCTGTCCACGCTGATCGATAGATTGCACAGTGCTGAAATATAAGCCATTGTCTGGTGATAATCAATCACTTTAACGCCTTCCTGCTGCAAGTAGGCAGCCATTGTTTCATCTATTTTATGCAAATCGACAAACAATATCTTTTCCTGCGCAGATATCAACGCATGAGCGACGACAACCGGATTGTACGGGACGTCGGAACCTCGGATATTCAAGAGCCATGCGATAGTGTCTAATGTACTTACCCATACGGCGTTGGAGTCATTTTTATCGGCTTCGGCCAGAAGACGCTCCATTTTCTGACAGGCTGTCTCTCCTGCATACTCAATATTGTGAATTACAGCATGTTGCTGAGGCAGGAGCGGTCGGTCAGCCCAGATTTCGTCAAACGGATCGTAATCGGATACGATATTTATTTTCTCAGGTTCCAAATCGGCTTTCAACTTCAACGCCTCTTTGGCCGAAAATACATTGCCGTCGATGCCGACATTGTCGCCTGCCGAGAGCTGCTCTTTCAACCAGTCAGCTATGGCAATGGAGTCGGGTAAACGTTCTTTAAACAGTATTATTTCGCTGCCGGCCAGTTCGTTGGCTGCCTGCAGGAAATAGCGCGAATCGGTCCATAGCCCGGCTTTGTGATATGTCACGACGACCGTTCCGGCCGAGCCGGTGAATCCACTGATCCATCTTCTTGATTCCCAGTGCTCAGGGATATATTCGCTGATATGTGCATCGGTCGACGGCACGATAAACGCCTGCAGATTCTTCCTACGCATATAGCTGCGTAACAGCACAATCCGTTGATTTGTCAAATATCCCATCGGGTCATTCTCCTGATGTCCAAAGGATTGCCTGTGACAATATTTGCTGGAACGACGGGTTTTCCCAAGCCTGACGGTCATGTCCGAGCGTCAGCGTGACGATGCGCGACTTTCCATACGAATTTACCCAGCCCACCAACGGAGAACTGCTTGGTTCATCGGTAGATAGCAGGGGATGCACCGTCGGCAAAATCTCCATGTCGGCATACGTCTCATCTATAATCTCAAAGTCCTTAACTCCTTCTGTCACAGGGTGTACGAGGTCGCCAACCTTGATTGTCATCTTCACATCATGCTTGTAGGTCGATGCCGGTTGCATGACGGTATCTTTCATCCAGGGCGTATGGGCATATCTGCCACCTGCAATCCTCAAATACTCAGGCCAATTGCGATAGCTGCACGCCGCATGATGCAACACCACCAGCCCCGTGCCGTTTTCGAGCATGGCCAGGAAATTGCTCTTGGCGCTTTCCGTAATGTCCGTCGGCATATCATAAAGCAGCACCGTCTTGTAGTTTTTGACGCGCTCCGGCGCCAGCATGTCATCAGCTTCGGGATGTTTTACCAAGTCGTAAGTGACAGGCAGTTTGGACAGTAACTGATTGAATCCTGCCTCGTCGTAGTCATGTCCACCGGTGATTACCAATATGTTCACTTTCTTTGTCGAATTGCAGGAGATAAGACAGTAACCGGCCGATAACAGGACGATCACTGTAAAAAAACGCATTAAATACTTCATATTCATCTCAATATTTTATTCATGTTAATTTTCAAGCTCACATTCATTTCCGGTTTATTTCCGGCTGGCAAAAATAATCATTTTATTATTATTCTTTCCACGTCGGTCAAAAAATCTTCATTCTCAATTGTCCATTCTCAAATAATTCATATCTTTGCATTTGCGAATATAATATTTATAGAATACATATAAAATGGAAAGGATTGTAAATCTTCAAATTGAAAAATTACCCGAAGGGGTTTATCTGGCTACGTCAGACAATGTACAGGGACTTGTTGTTCAAGGGAACAGCATTACGGAAACGATTGAAACAGCAAGAGATGTGGCTAAAAAACTCATTGAAGCACAGGTATAACAATCATACTGGCGATATGCCCGAAGGGACATTAAGGGCGATTTTAAAACAAGCAGATATTCATCCTGATGATTTTCTGAAGTAAAGTCTTAACTTTTTCTCTGCTTCGCAAAGCGAAGGTAGACGGCACCTTAGAATAAAAAATAAGCGAGCTTATTTTGTTCTTCTCTCGACTTGCACTATATTTGCTCTTTTTTAACAGGACATATTGACAAACAATGCAATGAGAAGTTTTGCAAGTGACAACAATTCAGGCGTTCACCCATTGATCATGGACGCCATCGTGAAAGCCAATATCGACCATACGGTAGGTTATGGAGACGATATTTGGACCGAAACAGCCGCCGACAAGCTGAAAGAAGTTTTCGGAGAAAAGGCATCTCCATTTTTCGTGTTTAATGGGACAGGTGCCAATTCAATTGCCTTACAGGCTGCTACGCGCTCGTTCAACAGTATTGTCTGTACGCAGACCGCCCATATTTATGTGGACGAGTGCGGTGCACCGGCGCGAATGACGGGTTGCGCGTTGAATGCCATCCCAACTCCTGACGGCAAATTGACACCGCAACTGATTCTCCCACACCTGAATAACTTCGGCGTTTGCCATCATTCTCAGCCGCAAGCCGTCTACATTTCGCAGACCACCGAATTGGGCACCGTTTATACGATTGAGGAAATCAAGGAGTTAGCCGGACTGCTACATGACTATGGCATGTACCTGCACATGGATGGCGCCCGCTTAGCCAATGCTTGCGCTTGCTTAGGCTGCTCGATGAAAGAACTGACCGTAGATGCCGGAGTGGATATTTTGAGTTTCGGGGGCACAAAGAACGGGATGATGCAGGGCGAAGCCGTGATTTCTTTTCGCCCCGAGTTGTCGGAGGTTATCGCGTTTTTCAGGAAACAGTCGGCTCAATTAGCATCCAAAATGCGTTATCTGTCAGCACAGTTTATCCCGTATCTATCTGATGATCTATGGCTTAAAAATGCGCAACATGCCAATCGGCAGGCTGCAAAATTAGTCCATATACTGGAGCAATATCCGCAGGTGACATTTACGCAAAAACCTGAAACGAATCAACTGTTTTTCACGCTTCCGAAGGCAGTCGCCGAAGCACTGTCTGCAAAGTATTTCTTCTACTACTGGAATGAGAAACAAAGCGAGATTCGCCTTGTAACGTCTTGGGACACAACGGATGAGGATATTGAGGCGTTGATTGATACTTTAAATGATATATTGAAGTAAAAACAATTGACAATTGATAATGAACAATTAACAATGAATAATTAACAATAAATAATGGATATTCAATGTTACATGTCAATTAGGCAATCCGTTAGGATTGCATCGCTCGGTAGAAAGGTTATGATCAATAGGATGCATTCCGTACGGAATGCATCCTTATGCCGGGTGCAATTTCTACCAAGCGGTAATTCCTACGGGATATTTTTGAACAAAATTTAAATTAAAAAGCTATGAACAAGCAAATTAATAATTACATCGAAACGAACAAAGACCGTTTTCTCGAAGATTGGTTCAAGTTGTTGCGTATCCCATCCGTCAGCTCGCAGCACGAGCATCATGCTGATATGCAGGCCTGTGCCGAATGCTGGAGGGATATTCTGCTGGCTTCCGGCGCTGATAAGGCGGAGGTGATGCCGACGGCAGGACATCCGGTGGTTTATGCCGAGCGGATCATTTCGTCCGAAGCGCCGACGGTGCTGGTGTACGGGCATTACGATGTGATGCCACCCGAGCCGTTGGAGTTTTGGAAAAGCGCTCCGTTTGAACCGGAAGTGCGTGACGGTATGGTCTATGCCCGTGGCGCCGATGACGATAAAGGTCAGGCGCTGATTCAGGTAAAAGGCTTTGAGACAGCGCTTCGCAACGGTTTACTGACCTGCAACGTGAAGTTTATCATCGAGGGAGAGGAAGAAATCGGCTCGCCGAGCTTGGAAGCCTTTTGCGAGGCGCACCGCGAGATGCTGAAGGCCGACGTCATCCTTGTGTCCGACACCACGATGGTGAGTGAGGAAACAGTCTCATTGACAACAGGTTTGCGAGGCATAGCCTATTGGGAGATGGAAGTGACGGGGCCGAATCGCGACCTCCATTCCGGACATTTCGGCGGAGCCGTGGCCAACCCGCTCAATGTCCTGTGCAACATGCTGTCAGGCATTCTCGATGAAGATGGTCGCATCACCATCCCCCATTTCTACGACGATGTCGAAGAACTGCCGAGGGACGAAAAGGAGATGCTGGCACAAGTGCCTTTCGACGAGACAAAATACAGACAAGCTATTGATGTTGAGGCATTATCCGGTGAAAAAGGATATACGGCACTGGAACGCACAGGATGCCGCCCGACCTTCGATATATGCGGAATGTGGGGCGGATACATGGGCGAAGGTTCCAAAACCGTGTTGCCCTCCAAAGCGTATGCCAAAGTGTCATGCAGGCTTGTTCCGCATCAGGATCCTGAGAAAATCAGCCGCCTGTTTATCGACTATATTACGGGAATAGCTCCGTCGGCCGTTAAGGTGAAAGTGACTTATCTGCATGGTGGACAGGCTTATGTATGTCCGATCGACCTTCCGGCCTACCGGGCGGCGGAAAAAGCGTTTAACATCGCTTTCGGTCAGAAACCGTTAGCCGTTCGTCGCGGAGGCAGCATCCCCATCATTGCCACTCTGGAGAAAATATTGGGTATCAAGACGATATTGATGGGATTCGGCGTCGAAAGCAATGCCATCCATTCTCCCAACGAACATTTTAGTTTGGACAGATTTTACAAGGGGGTAAAGGCGGTGGCGAAATTTTATTGTCAAAAAATATAAAAATCTTATAATCAGGAATCAATAGCCAAAATTATTCATTATCTTTGCGAAACAATTAAAATAAGAATCCATGACAGTAGTCAGTACAAAAGAGTTTAATTCAGATCAGGAAAAGTATTTTGACCTTGCCATCAACGAGCGGGTTTACATAAAAAGAGGAGAAAATGTATTTCTTCTAATAAACAAAAATGGAGATGATTCGGATTTTTACCATTCAGAAAATGTTTACGATGAAATTTTATCACCTGATGAAGAATTTAGAAGAACGCTTTCCGCCGAAGAATTTCGAAATCAATTGTCAGCCATGTTGGAAGATGTAGACAAAAAATATGCAAATAAATGAAAGTGATTTTCTCAATTCTAACTTCTTTTGATAATAAATGTTAAGAGATTGGAAATATGGAATATAGGCATGGAGTGGTTGGCGATTCGGGTACAAAACAATATATAATTGTAAAAGAATTTGCTAACGGTGGCGCCTACTGCGAACATATCGGAATTGATAAATCGAAACATGATTACAGACTGGTAAAAAAAGTTGGAATTGAATTTGCAAGATTGGGAGAAAAAGTGAAAGCTAATCCAGTATTACATTTAAAATCAAAAGAATATGATATTATTTATGGCGCATTGAAAGGAACAAAATATTATGGAAAGAATCCGGATCTTCAAGTTGGAAATAAATTTTATGAAGTGGAAAGTTATATACGGCCATTTAAAAAGGATAAAATTAGTGGTATGCTGAGTAGGGGTCTCAAACAATCTCCAAATCTAATTATAGACAATAATAAAGGAACATCAGCCAGATTTATTATGAAAATAATATTTGACAGAATAAGACTGAAGCAAAACATTAACGAAATATGGTTATTTGAAAAAAGCAAACTAACGATCCTATATAAAAAAGCAGAAGGGGAACAAAGCCCCCCTGCGATGTGCAAATCCGTAGAATTGCCTTCCAATCAAATTTAATTTGATTGACACCGCAAAGATACAACAATAAAAATTAATAAACAAGCAAAAACGAAAAAATATGAGCGAAAAAAAACAAAGATATCCAAGGCAAGTAATCGGAATCGCCGAATTTATTTAAATGACAGCTATGAGCATTCTTATTAAATCAATAAAATAACGGGTGAAACTAAAAAATTTATCAACAATAACCGAATCAAAACGATTGGACGTTAATATAGATGTCAAAACAGATATTTCAGGAGAAAAGTATAATTCTTACGATTCTGATCATTGGGATAAAACGTATTTTGATGAGGTTACAGGCGGTTATGTGGTAACTCACAAGGGGCATAAATTTGATAGTGAAACCGGAAAGTATGAAAAGGAAACAGCCGTCATTTTGGCAATAAATGGGTACAAAGTTGAAATGATGGATGAATCAGATTTCAGGAAACGACAATATGATATCAGAATTAATGGGATTCCAACTGAAATAAAAGTGATGAACGGATATAGAAATATTCATAAGAGGGCAGTAGAAGCATCCGAACAGGATGCGACAAGAATAGTCTATTATATCAAATTTAAAGACAATCATCAAATGTATAATAGATTCAACAATGTATACAAAACAGTTGAAAAAATAAATGAAATATGGTTTATTAAAGACAATAAACTGCATTATTTTACAAATAAAAAGACAGCCTGTCAAACGGATTGACAGGCTGACAGACGTCCAGGAGGGACGAACCCTTTCCCCGACTCAAATTCACCGCAAAGATACAACAATAAAAATTAATAAACAAGCAAAAACGAAAAAATATGAGCGAAAAGAAACAAAGATATTCAAGGCAAGTAATCGGAATCGCCGAATTTATTTAAATGACAGCTATGAGCATTCTTATTAAATCAATAAAAATCAATGGTATACCTGATGAGACGGATATTCTTATAGAAGGTAACCGAATCAAAACTATTGGCCAATCGCTTGATGTAGAGGCTGATACTGTCATTTCGGGACATAAGAAAGCCATTATTCCGGGCTTTGTGAATATGCACACCCATGCGGCCATGACTCTGTTTCGCGGGGCGGGCGACGATATGCCATTGAAGAAGTGGCTTCACGAAGTGATATGGCCGAAAGAAGCCAAACTGACGGGCGAGGATATTTATTGGGGTACTAAACTCGCTTGTTTAGAGATGATTAAAAGCGGGACGACGACGTTTTCGGATATGTATTTCAATCTCGACATGATTGCCGAAGCCGTCGAAGAAATGGGATTGCGGGCTGTCATGGCGGAAGTCTGCTTCGATCATTTAAACCCTTCCCTTTCAGACGCTTGTAAGCAGCAGATTACCAATCGTTTCAAGTCGCCTCCGTCTTTTGGTTCACGTATTAGGATGGCCATCGGGCCGCACGCCATTTATACCGTATCCGGCGAGTTGCTGAAATGGATACATGACTTCGCAAAAGAGCATGGATTGTTGATTCATATCCACTTATCGGAAACGGAAGAAGAGGTTGAAAACTGTATTGAAAGGTATGGGATGTCGCCTGTCCGATATCTCCGCCGGTTGGGTGTTTTATCCCCGCATCTGATTGTGGCTCACGCACTTCATGTAGACAAGGAAGAAATAACAATATTGGCGGAAAATGGTGTAAAGGTGGTTCATAACCCGGCTTCCAATATGAAGCTGGCGTCGGGCTACCGGTTTAAGTACCATGAAATGCGTGAGGCGGGAATCACCGTTGGGCTGGGTACGGACGGATGCGCATCGTCGAATAGCCTCGATATGATTGAGGCGATGCGTCGTCCCTCCTACATGGGAAAGGCCTGGCGAAGCGATCCGACCGCAATGACCTGTGATGAAATGCTTTATGCAGCTACTCGCGCCGGAGCGGAGATACTTGGCCTTGATGCCGGAAGAATTGCCGAAGGAGCGCTGGCAGACCTTTGCATGGTAGATTTGAATTTGCCGGCATTTACGCCTAACTTTAATTTCGTTTCAAATCTCGTCTATGCCGCCAACGGAAGTTGCATTGACACAGTGATTTGCGATGGCAAGATTTTGATGCGGGACAAGAAAGTGCCGGGTGAAGATGAAATTTTGGAGCATGCCGGACAATGTGCACGGGCGTTAATACTTGATGATTAAAGATAAAATAGTAAAAATGAATACTCAAAGTAGTACACATATTTGGCAATGTTTTAGCCATAAAATAATATGAATGAACTGGTAAAAGTACTTGAAGCAGTAACCAATTTTAGCAATCCGTCAGGATTGCATCGCTCGGTAGAAAAAATTGGTCGTTTTCGGTTGCATTCCGTACGGAATGCATCCTTTGGGCGGAAAATCTTTCTACCGAGCGATAATCCCTACGGGATTCATTATCTGAAATTAAGTAGTCGTACAAATTAATTCTATAAAACTACTGCAAGCAAAATAGGTTTAAATCATTGAGAATAAATATTCTATTTTCTAAATACTAAAAACTGACAACTAAAAACTGAAATATGGACAACAAATATCAAGAAACTGCAAATTTCATTGCAGCGCAAATAGGGGAGACCCCTGAAACTGCAATCATCCTGGGAAGCGGATTAGGTGCATTGGCAGAAGATATCACAGAGGCAGTCGTGATCCCTTACCAACTGATTCCCAACTTCGTACACTCAACGGCCACAGGCCATAAAGGCAACCTGATTTACGGCATGCTGGGAGGAAAACATGTGTTAGCCATGCAAGGGCGATTCCATTATTATGAAGGATACGCCATGTCGCAGGTGACGTTTCCAATCCGCGTGATGAAATGTCTGGGAGTGAAGAACTTGCTTGTATCAAACGCCGCAGGCGGCATCAACGAGACGTTCAAGATCGGCGACCTTATGATTATCCGCGACCATATCAACATGCTGCCCAATCCGTTGATAGGTCCGAACGACGAGACATTCGGCACGCGTTTCCCCGATATGACGCGAACCTACGACCGCGAGTTGATCCGCCGTATGGAAGAAATTGCAGTGAATCAAGGGATCGCATTGAAAAAAGGCGTCTACGTCGGTTTGACCGGCCCTTCCTACGAGACACCTGCCGAATATGCCTTTTACGGCAGGGTAGGGGGCGATGCCATCGGGATGAGCACGGTGCCGGAGGTCATCGTTGCCCGTCATGCAGGGCTGCGCGTGTTCGGTATGTCGGTGATTACCAACGAGGGATATCATTTTGCCGACGATTTTGTCAACAGCGGCGACGATGTAGTGGCAGCAGCCAACCGCGCCACCGCAACGATGACAAAACTATTTACCGAATTGATACAGCGCATATAGCGTAAAGTTTTTCTACCATGCGATATTCCATGATATCATTTAAAGAGTCATACGTCGTAACGTCATTGCGAGGGTGAAACCGGAAGCAATCCAGTGAAACACAAGATGCCGGATTGCTTCGCAGGCTCGAAATGACGTGGCAAGATTTTCGTCAAGGCAGTATTGATATGGCGCTATGGGAATGTTAATCAAACAATGAGCTTTTACCTAACCTGGTCAACCTCAACTTCAATCTCTTCAATCTCAATCACATGACTTGTCATATGTTGCGGTGAAAAGACCTGTATACCCACTTTCATCAGGTAATCGCCCGAATAAATCTCGCCGTTGCACGGGAGATATGACTTTGTTTCGGGTAACAAGTTGATTTCCTCTAATATATATCTTTTGTCAGGGTGCAGTCCGTCCAGCTTCAGCGGCTGCATCCGGTCGCCGAAGCGCGGGTGGATATCGAAAGCGAACAAAACCGACTTGCGCCCGCCCGTTTTCACATATTGTACGGCGGCATGGTCACTCTCGTAAGGCGACATCAGCCGATACATATCTCCCTCTAAAATACTGCTTCCCAGACGATTAAAATTTTGTACCGCATCGTGGCAGAATGTCTGTTCATCGGCGCTCAACTCATTGATGCGAATGTCAAAACCCAATTTGCACATCATCGCAACGTCTACTCGAAATTTGATAGGCTGTTTGCCCCAACTTGTCACGTGCGCAGCCATGGATTTGCTCGGAAAGAAGTGAGAATAACCCCATTGGATAAAAATCCGCTCCACGGCATCCGTATTGTCGCTGGGCCAAAATTCCGTGAAATATTTCAACGCCTCGAAGTCAGAACGCCCGCCGCCACCGGAACAAAGCATCATGGGCAGGTCGGGATATTTTTCGTTCACCCGCTTCATTACGGCATACACGCCGCGTACATGTTCGATATAAAGGTGGGATTGCCTGTCTTTCAGGTATGGAGAGAAGATGTTGGTAATCGGACTGTTACAATCCCATTTAAAGTAAGCGATACCGGGATTTTGCGACTTGAGGTTATCCACAATCCCGAACACAAAGTCCTGCACCTTGGGATTGCTCATGTCGAGAACCATCTGATTGCGAAAATAATAAGGCTCACGGTTAGGCAGTTGTATGACCCAGTCGGGATGATTCTCATAGAGTTCGCTTTTGGGGTTAACCATCTCAGGTTCAATCCATATACCAAACTTGATATCGCGCTTCGCAGCTTCCTCGACGAGTTTTCCTACGCCATTCGGCAATTTGTCTTTTGTCACCTGCCAGTCGCCAAGTCCCTGACGGTCACTGCTGCGGGGATATTTGTTGCCAAACCAACCGTCATCGAGCAGAAACATATCGACTCCAAGCTTAACTGCCTCATCCATAATGGAAATCAATTTATCTTCATTGAAATCGAAATAGGTCGCTTCCCAGTTGTTCAGTAGGGTCAAGCGCGGTTTGTCGCCGTCTTTCAGTTGATAGGTGCGTGCCCAGCGGTGAAAATCACGGCTTGCCTTGCCTTTTCCTTCCGCGCTGTAGGTGAAAATAAATTCCGGAGTACGGAATAACTCGTTGGGCATCAACACATATTCTGATGCAAACGGATTGATACCGGAGATGATACGCAGTTTATTCGTCTGGTCTACCTCGAAGGTGAAGTTGAAATTTCCCGTCCATCCGATCGTTCCGAAAAGCGTTTCGCCGCGATTTTCCTGAGCCGGTTCATCGCAGGACAGCAGGAAGAACGGACTGCAAAACATGGCGGCACGACTGCCTAACTTCGTGTCCAGCACCTTCTTGCCGAAAGTCAACGGCGTCTCCGTCATCTTCACCTCATTCGCCCAGTCGCCTGCAAATTCTGTCAGGTAATACTTCGCGGCATTCAGGTGGAGCATCGAGGACGCGTAATTATACAGTGTGACAGGCTTTTTCTCGCGATGCACCAGTTCCGTGTACGTCTTGATGATATTCTCTTTGGCATAAGTCTCAAAAAACAGTTTCACCTCAAACGGATATTTATCGTCTTGCAAATGAATAACCGTTTCCGTCACATTAGGTTGTAACTGTCTGGCTTCATGTGAGATATATTTAAGCAATAAAGACGGATTTCCGTCATTATGCAGTACGCGGACGGCAGGATCAAAATAATCTTCCATCCCGTTTCCGATATAGGCTTCACCCATATTTGACAGATTGGCAAAATCCGGGCTGTGTCGCAGTTTCTGCCCTACATAGATCTGATATAAACGGCCGTTATCTCCTGTCCTGTAAATCAGGCTTATATCATCGGTCGATACATGAATGATTTGTTGGCTGCCGGCAGAACTCGCAAACACACAAAAACATAGAATAATAAAATATTTAAGTCGCATAGGTAAGGTATAAATTAATATTAATTAAACTGTTTAAAGAAGTCATTCCCCTTATTGTCAACGAGAATGAAGGCCGGAAAGTTGACCACGTCGATTTTCCAGATGGCTTCCATGCCCAATTCGGGATATTCGAGACATTCGACGCTGCGGATGCTTTCGAGTGCGAGGATGGCGGCGGGGCCTCCGATGCTGCCCAGGTAGAATCCTCCATGCCTGTGGCACGCCTCCGTCACTTGCCGGCT
>JAITMM010000072.1 GCA_031277335.1 Tannerella sp.
GATCCAGATTTTGAATAAGGTCAAGATCAGGAATGTACAGAACAACATTGTGGCAACGTATACGCTGGTGGCCGATTCGGAAGCCAATCTGAAAGAAAACAAAATTGCCGTCAGCACACCGATTGCGCGGGGGTTGATGGGGAAAAAAGTAGGAGATATCGCTGAGGTTACTACGCCTTCGGGGGTTGTTAAGTTTGAGGTGTTGGAGATATCGTTGTAGGCGGGGGTGGCCACGGATGAAGATTCAAGAGATTTTTTGGCCACGAATGACACGAATTTACACGAATGAAATTGTAGAGACGTTGCGCGCAACGTCTCCACGACGCACACCTCTCCCCCATAATTGTTCATTATTCATTGTTCATTATTCATTATTTTTATGTCTTCCATCTTCAGTAAAATCATTGCAGGCGAGATTCCCTGCCATAAAGTTGCGGAAAACGAGGAGTTTTTTGCGTTTTTAGATATCAATCCGTTGGCTGATGGGCATACATTAGTTGTGCCAAAGCAGGAGGTTGATTATATTTTTGATATCGACGACGATGTGTTGGGGCGGATGATGCAGTTCGCCAAGGCGGTAGCCCGTGCGATTGAGAAGGCCGTGCCGTGCAAGCGGATTGGCGTGGCGGTCATCGGGTTGGAGGTGCCGCATGCGCATATTCATCTTGTGCCTATTCAGCAGGTGTCGGATATTTCGTTTGCAAAGCCGAAGCTGACGAAAACGGCGGAAGAATTGGCGGGGACGGCGCAGGCGATTCGGGAACAGCTGTAGAGACGTTGCACGCAACGTCTCTACAATTCAAATCATGCCGGCATAATAATTATCTTCTTTTGATCCTCCCAATCCCGCTTGTGCCGGTATTCTTATCTGCCGGTTCTTCTTTGTAGGTGATTGAGCCGATGCCGTTTACGCGGGCGTGCAGGTACGATGTGGGGTTGCATCTGATGGCGCCGACGCCGTCTACTTCCGCATAGACCGTATCGGATACCATCTCGTAGGCATTGATGCCGCCGGCGCCGGATGTATTCAGGGTTGATCTGAACGTTTTACCGCCTATATTGACCGAGCCGACGCCTTCGGTTCGCACGGTTAAATTGTCAACATACAGACTGTCGGCACGAAAATCGCCGACTCCGTTCATGATAATCTCCATCACGTCGCCCGAATAGGCATGATCGATGCGGATATTGCCGATAAATGCTGCATAGATACGGCTCAGGTCGTTTGTCCGCAGATGGATTTCAAGGTTATTGTCGTTTCGAATCCACTTGTCGGCTGTCAGTGACAACCGTCCGTCGCTGACCGTATAACGCACCAGTTCCACAATATTTTCATCTCCCTTGATTTCCAGCGATGAAGGGACGCTGTCGGGTATCTGTTCAATATAGATTGAGGCCATCATGTGCTCACCGATTTCCAGCCGGTTGATGGAGTCGTTCTCGAAATTGAATGTCTTTTCGGACGGGATATTATTCCCGATAATTGATTCATTCCACCAAGGAGTATGCTTAAACCATTTTGTGCCGTCAACGCGGAATCCCGAGAAGAAAAACATGACGGCAGCCACGATCCAGAGCAACAGTATACCCCATTTAATAGACTGATGCAGAGGCTTGAACTTGGCAAAATGAGCTATGATGCCATAAATAATCACAAAGACAGGGATGCCGATTACAAGCGCCAGCGTAACCGTCGCCAGCACAGGGTGATTGACCGCCACGAACGCAGGCAGTACGCCGATCATGCCTCCGCCCAGCCCAAGGGCAAGCGCAATCAATACGATAACGACAATCAGCAAGGCGAACAAAATCGGCAACCCGATCAGGCAACCCAGGCCGGCCAGCGTGACCTTCACAAAGGCTACAAATAAATCGAGCAATCCGGCCAGACAACCTTTTTGCTGTTTTGGTGCCGGTGGCGCCGATTCGGCTGCCACGGTCTTGCCGATGTTTTCAGCCGTGATGGGCTTCCCGACCATTTGCAATTTCTGCTCCACCGTCTGTGCTGCCGGCACGATCATCCATAAGATGAAATAAGCCAAAATCCACATGCCGGGCAACGAAGATACTAAGGGCATAACTATATGCCAGTTAATCAGCGATGAAAGCACGAAAGGTGCCACGAGCACAATGATCCGCACCGCAATCACGCTCCACCCGAAATAGGCCGCAATGCCGGAGCAAACGCCCCCCAGCATCTTATCGTTCATATTCCGGTAGAATTTCTTTTTGCCTTTGTCGGCGACGTCGGTCTCTGCCTGCGAATTTGCTCCTTCTCCCTCAAAATCACCTGGTTTGCCCACGCGGGCAATCACCTCTTCCACATGTTCCAGCGTGATCACTTGATGTCCGAGGCGAATCTTTTCGCCGAACAACTCTTCAATACGCGCTTCAAAGTCGGCGATAATCTCCGCTGCGCCTTCGTCGTTGCGAAAACAATGCCGGAGGCTGTTCAGATAATTATCCAACAGGTTGTAAGCGTCTTCATCAATGGTAAATACCCGCCCATTGAGATTTACATTCAAAGTCTTTTTCATTTTATTTATGCTATTAAATTGTTTTTAATGTGACTGATGGTGTCGTTTAACTCATGCCATGCAGTTTCCAATTCGGCCAAAAAGGCATTTCCCTGCTCCGTGAGCCTGTAGTATTTGCGGGGAGGCCCCTGCGTGGATTCAACCCACTGGTATCCCAGCAAACCACTGTTTTTCAACCGGGTCAATAATGGATACAATGTCCCTTCAACCACTATCAGCTTGGCTGTCTGCAACTTCTGAATGATATCAGTCGTATAGAGCGCCTCCCTGTCGAGCAGCAGCAGGATACAGTATTCCAAAATACCCTTTCTCATTTGCGATTTTACATTCTCTACATTCATATCGTATACTATTAAAATTCGGCACAAATATAGGCATTGCTTTTATACCATGCAATACATGCTACTAATATTTAATGTTATTTAATAATTATTAACTAAAATACACTTTTCTGTACATCCGTTAGATGGTACGCCATCCTCAATCATCAAACTGTATCCTGTCGGCCAGTTGCAGAAAATATTCCCTGTTCCAAATCTCCATTTCTTGAGGATTTTTCAGAAACGGCCGGACATCATTTTTAACCATTTCAATATTAGCGCTTTCAATCCGTTCTTTGAGCATTCGCTTGAAAACTGCGGATGTAAATTCCATTGCCGGCAACAGATTGATTGACTCAACTCTTTTCTGTAAATGAGTAAAATTAAGCTTGATATTGTTTCGTACGTACCATTCGAAATCGTACCAGTCGCGTCCTTTTACACGTGTTTTCCAGTTGCGGAAAAGAAAAGCGTGCATTTTCCCCGCATACAAATCCGGCAAGGCAAAACAGCGTGTCATAAACGAAAACGGCAATAACAGCAACTTGTATTCGGTCATAAAACCGGGTGGTGGTTGCGTATCGACTTCGATTTTTATCTTAATCTGCTTTTCAGTTGAAAATTGCAGGTCGTAAATAGCTGTGTTTTCTTTCAGGAAAGCCGAATCTACATTCCTTTGCGTTGTTTTTGTCTTTTTTTGAATCACGACGTCCTTTCCCAATGCTTTAAATTCGGTAATGATCGGTTCAAAATAGTTTTCCAGTGCGAAATTTTCATCAACCTGCAAAAGTGAAAAATCCATATCTTCCGAAAAGCGCGGCAAACCGTAGAAAATACGGAGACACGTACCGCCGTAAAAGGCAGCCCGATCAAAAAAACCTGCTTTGAAAAGTCCGGCAAGCACCACTTCCTGCATTACTTCGCACGTCGCATGTCGTCTTTCATCCTTTGTGACAGGGACATAACGAGCAATCATCCTGTCAAAAACATTATTTTCCATCCTTCAACAATTTTAATAATTGGATCAATTCCGTTCTTTTTTTGCCTGTACGGATACAAAATTCAATGATCTCCGTATTGAATGAATCTAATGCCGACATTTCAAAGCGTAAATCATCTTCCAGATATTCACGCATAGACTTAACCGATTGAATTCTAACGTTTCGAAAATTGATGATTTTGTCGCACAACGCTTTTTCAGGCGAAGCGATCAGGAAAGCAAAGGTATTGTTGATGATTACCTGATTGATTCCTGCCGGAAAATAATTTACGGGTACTTTAATATACTCAAATTTACCGAGCGGAGTACTGTATTGTTTGCCTTGTCCTATACAAGCTGACATGACTGAATAGACCCTTTCAGGAATCAGACCATGATAGGACAAGGCCGATTCGAACGAAATATAAGAAGGCCCATACAAATGATTTCCAACCAATTCGCTTGAAATCTCTTGATGATGAACTTTTTGGGATACGACATATAAATTGCGCCTGATCCGAATGATCAACCCCTTTCGTTCCAGTTCCGATATTTTCCCGTCGGGACGTTTCAAATCTCCATACAGTGAGTATAAAACGTTCCTATTGACGGGAATAACTCCCAAGTTTCGCAATCGTTCCATTTTTTTTCGGCAATAAAGTCAGGCAAAGATAGCAGAATTTTGATAGATAACCGTTTTTTTTACGGTTTTCTGCCAAAATTCAACTGATACGATTGCCAAAATACAATTATTTTACCTATATTTGCAGGCTGACTGTTTTGACAGGACTACTGACAGGGATGAAATTTGTGACGTCAAGCCTCAACACGGAAAAAACCTCCTGCTGAAAACTGTAAACGGTCGGATTTCTTAAAAAATGGAATAAGACCATCATTGGTATGTTATTGAGATTGTTATATGTTTTCCTTCTCATCCCCGTCTGGGCATTTTCCCAGTCTGCGTACCAGGCGGAAAAAATCATTTTCTCGGAGGAAGTGGTTTCGGATGTGGTTTTTGCCACGTTGAAAAAAGACAATTATCTGTATATCGCCACGCAAAGAGGTCTTTACATGTATGACGGATACGTTTTTGTGAAAAACAGAAGCATCATCGGCGGCATTAACAGCATTTTTGCAGACGACAGTGCTATCTATCTGTTTGAGAACGAAACAGGGCTTATGTCCATCGGGAATATTTTTTCGGAAAAGAAGGTGTTGCAGCATGTGGTTTACACGGATTCTGACCCGGACAACGATCATTTTGAAAATGTTTACAAAGACCGCTTCGGCAATATCTGGTGCTCCGACCTCCACTATATCAAGTACTTCAACCCTCAAAACGGAGACAGTGCGCGATTCAACGTGATCCGCGAAGGCCGAATCATGGAGATGCATAATAATTATTTTCCCGTAAAAGACGGGTTGCTGATCATTTCCAACATCGGAATTTTCTTATGGAACGAACGCCCCGACACGGCGCTCGAGAAAATCAGCGCCGCCGCCATTACCTCGTCGGCCTTCTACGACGGGAAAATTTACGTATCGGACAACGCGGCGGTTTACGAGTTTTCCGTTGCGGAACGTCAATTGAAAAAGATGAACTTTCACTTGCCGTATCTTCGTCTTGTACAGGGTATTGAAGATGGAACGCCGCTTATTGCCTACGACTGGAACTCGGTCTATGAACTCGACCCGGCCACGCAGTCCCAACGGTTGATCTTCACATCGGAAGAGACTGTCAATCATGTATTTTACGACCGGCAGGCAGGCATTTACTGGGTTTCTACGCAAAACGGCCTCGTCAAGCTGATCCGCAAACGGGAAATCATCAAAACCATCGATTTACCTGCACCGCACGAGACGGTTACGACGATTCTGGAAACGGGAAAAGACACGCTCTGGTTCTCCGACGAAAACGGGAATGTGATCCGCAAAACGGGAGACGCCGTTCGCCATTTTAAAATCAACGAACCTGTCAACAAGCTGTCAGCCGGCGAAAACCGATTGCTGGCAGGGACGGAGACGGGCGTTTACAGCCTGAATATGAACGATAAGAATCCGGTTTTCGAGAAAATCATCCCGACGCCCTACAAAACGGTCAAAGCGCTCGAGGAGGGCAACCGGATCTGGGCGATGCCCGAAACAGGCAGAATCAGGGTGTACGATGCCGTGACTTACCGCGAAATCGAGAATTACATCAAAAACGAAGCTGATTTCTTCGCCGAAAACTTCTTCCACGACATCATTCTGAACCACGGCAAGGTCTGGATAGCAGGCTGGGCGCCAAAAGATTACGGCATCTTCTTTTTCAACGGAGAAACGGAATGCCTCGAAACGATTCACAACGCGGAAAATGAGCCGCTCTTTGTGGCCGACTATTTCAACCGCGTCTATACAATAAAGGACGACACGCTTGTTTTCTCGGCCATCGCCGGCTGGAACATGGTGTCCGGCGACGGCAAAATTACGGGGAGCTTGTGGACGGAAATGTATGAGAACGTGTATAATAACAATATCCAGGGCATTGCGCAGGACGATGCGGGGAACGTCTGGTTCGGCTGTGCCGAAGGGCTTTACTGCTATCATCCGGCAAGCGACAAGATGTTTCGCGTTTCGAGACGGGATGGTCTGGCTTCCAACAATCTCGTTTTCGGGTTTATGATGAATGCCGAAAACCGCCTTTATTTTGCAACCGAACGCGAAGTGCAGGAAATTGACCTGAAGACGCTGATCAATATCCAGCCGATTGAAGGCTTGGATATCACGGGAATAAAGATGAATAACGGTCCCATGACACCGTATTTGAACGGCAAAATCGAGGTATCCGAAAAATCGGCGCAGCAGATAGACGTCTATTTCTCGGCGTTTCATTTTGCGGAAAAATACAAAATCAGGTATCGCTTCCGTTTCGATAACGATGACTGGACGGACCTGCGGGACGAACCGAGGCTGTCGCTCGTCAAGCCGGCGCCGGGAAATTACACCATCTCCATCGAGGCGTATGATATCCTGAACGAAAACAACAGGAAAGAGCTGACGTTGCCGCTTCGCATCCTGCCTGCATTTTATCAGACGTTCTGGTTCTATCTGCTCATTGCCGCTTTCCTGTTTGCGCTGTTCTACATGTTTTATCGCTACCGTATAAGTCAGGTTATCAAGCTCGAACGTGTACGGGCGCGCATCGCCGCCGACCTGCACGACGACATCGGCTCCACGCTGAGCAGTATCTCGCTGATCAGCGAAATGGCCGGTTATCAGGACAAGGAGGCGGCGCTGGCGAGTGCGTTGAGCAAGATAAACGTCAACTCGCGCGATGTGCTCAATGCCATGGACGACATTATCTGGTCTGTAAATCCGAAAAACGACTCGCTGGAAAGCCTGACGGTGCGCCTGCGCGAATATGCCATGCCCATTTGCGAAGCGCGAAATATCGCGTGCATCATGAAGGTGGACGACGCCGTGTATTCCATCAAGCTGAGCATGGACGAACGGCGGAATATCTATCTCATTATCAAGGAAGCAATTAACAACGCAGTGAAATATTCGGGCTGCCGGAACCTGACGGTCGCCCTGCTGAAAAAGCCCGAACTGGAAATCACCGTCCACGACGACGGCTGCGGCTTTGACACGTCCCTCCCCACCTCGCGCAACGGCCTGGAAAACATCAAGCGGCGCGCCGAACAGATCGGCGCCAAACTGCTCATCCGGTCGGAAATAGATAAGGGGACGGGGATTGTGCTGAGGACGGGGATTGTTTGAGATGGAGATTTTAGAGTTTAGATTGCAGAAAATTTGTATCTTTGCATCGAAAATTGTAAAAACAACAATATGATACGCACGACATTAATTCCGAATCGGGCAGTAGTAGAACTTGCTTTACCCATTCAAACTGATTTATTGCAGCAAATAGACGATCTCGTTGACGAGAGTACAGGCTCTCGCGCAGATATTATTCTTGAGGCAATCAAAATGTACATTGTCCGCAAGCAGAATTGGCAAGACATATTCGCGCTCGGTGAACGGCTGGCAGTGGAAAACAATTTGTCGGAAGACGACGTGATGAATGAAATCAAGGCTTGGCGCCGCGAGAAATGAAACTCGTATTAGACACAAATATTTTTATTTCCTCGTTCTTTTGGGGAGGCAATCCACGAAAAATAATGACAAGGATCATTGACGGAAAAGATATATTGTTTGTTACCGCCGAAATATTGCAGGAAATTTTTTCCGTTATGTCCCGTCCTAAATTTAATATAAGCAATCACCAAATCGTTCGCTTTATTGACTCTATTGAAGAAATAGCATATCGTATATATATAAATATGTGAAAATGAGAACCATGTGGATTATTATCATATTATGTATCGCCTTAATAATATCTACAATTTTGGCGTTTGAGACTTTTGCTTCTAATTCCGATCAACAGGCAGTAAAAAAAGATTACAA
>JAITMM010000145.1 GCA_031277335.1 Tannerella sp.
AAGCCGGGTATCGAAATGGTATTGGACACTTTAGACTTTGACAGCCGCATCCGGAATGCAGACCTGATCATTACCGGCGAAGGAAGGTTAGACCGTCAAACGGGCATGGGTAAAACACCGGCCGGCATTCTCGCAGCCGGCAGACGTCAGCACATTCCGGTTATAGCCATCGGAGGAGCGGTAGAAGAATCGGATGCACTTGTAAAACAGGGATTTATGGCAGCCATGTCCATTCAGCCCGGCCCCGTCTCATTGGAGCAAGCCATGGAACCGGCTTTTGCTTCGCAACAGATTGAACGCGTTGTGGAACAGATTGTTAGAATCAAATTTGGCAACGATTTTTAAATACGAATTGTACAACATTTATGATGCTGAATATCAGGAATATAATACCGGCCATCTTATTTTTGGCTTTAACGGTGGGTTGTGCCCCTGCACAACCGAAACTGACAAGTTATGTCAATCCTTTCGTGGGCACGGCTACGCTTTGGGATGCCGCCGACCTTGGCTACGAACCTACTCACAGGGCATGGGGAGCGGAGTCGTTCCCCGGCGCATCGCTTCCAAATGCGATGGTACAGGTCACACCCGTGACACTTTTCGGCAGCGGGGCCGGTTATCAGTACGAAGATACGGTGATCTATGCTTTTGCCCATACGATGATGGGGCACTGGAACTTGGGGAATGTGCCCATCCTGCCTTTTACAGGTACGATAACGGCTGATAATTACCACTCTACATACAGCCACAACAATGAATCGGCCAAGGCAGGTTATTATCAGGTCTACCTCGAACGCTATGGCATCAATGCCGAAATGACGTCTACCCTGCGTTGCGCATATCATCGATATACTTTTCGGGAAAAAGACGATAAGAAATTGTTGCTCAACCTGTCACGTGTAAATAGCCGTCGGGTGGGAAATATAAAATGGACGTTCAGACAGGAATCGGAAAACACATTTTCCGGTTCGCAAGGCTCCGGCGAGGCGATCTACTTTTATGCGATCGCTAATCATCCCATTAAAAGCATTGATTCAGTGAGCGTTGATGCAGAAAGAATTACAATTGTCAATTTTGTCGACGGAGAGCGGCCGCTCGAACTGAAAATCGGTTTTTCGTACGTAAGCGTAGATAAGGCTCGTCAAAATCTTGAAGCAGAGATAAATAATAAGAGCTTTGCCGATATCTGCCGTGAAGCCGACGGAACATGGGAAAACCTGTTATCAAAAATCCGTGTTTCCGGCGGAACGGAAAAACAGCGAAGCACCTTTTATTCATGTCTTTACAAAGTATTCCTGTGGCCTGCGCTGCGCAGCGATGCAGACGGCGAATTTACTGACCCTCAAGGTAATGTAGTCAATAAAGGTTTCAGGTATTACACCACGCCTGCCTTCTGGGACGATTACAGGAACAAGGATATCCTGCTGGGCATGTTGACGCCCGACGTGGCCGGCGATATCATCAGTTCGATTACGGAAAGAGCAAAAGCGACGGGTCACATGCCTACCTACTTCCATGGCGATCATGCTTCTACATTCGTCACCGGCATGTATTTGCGCGGCGTTCGCAACTACGACGCCGACAGCGCTTACCATTACATGCTGCGCAATGCCACCGTCGAGAACCCCAGGGCGCGACTGTATCTCGATGAATACATTGCAAACGGATATATTGCCGAAAACTACGTTAAAAATCCAACTTTTGCAACGGAAGTTGACGAGGCAAAGGCCGCCGTCACCAAGACACTCGAATATGCATACGACGACTATGCCGTAGCGCTGTTGGCGAGAGAGTTAGGCGATACGGACAACTATCGCACCCTGATGCAACGCTCGGCCAACTACAAGAACGTGTTCGACGCCTCCACCGGCTTTATGCGCGGCCGATGGGCGAATGGCGAATGGGTCACGCCTTTTGACCCCGCCTATCCATATTATGTCTTTATGTATCGCGAAGCAAATGCCTGGCAATCTACATTTTTCGCACCTCACGACCCGATCGGACTAATCAATCTCTATCCCGACAAAGAGGCATTCGAGCAAAAACTCGATTCGCTTTATATCGTGCCCTGGAACGGAATGGAGGTGTATAACATGACTACGTTTATCGGACAGTATTGCCATGGTAATCAGCCTTCTCACGGGGTAACGTACTTGTATTATTTCATCGGCAAGCAGGAAAAATGTCAGGAAAAACTGAACCTGCTGATGGACAAATATTACAATATGGGCAAAGAAGGTCTGGCCTACGCCGGAATGGACGATGCAGGCGGACTGTCGGCATGGTATGTGCTGAATGCCATCGGTTTATACACCTTTTCACCTGCCGATCCCGAATATTTAGTCACTGTGCCCCTATTCGACAAGACTGTTTTCACGTTAGAGGATACGAATCAGTTTACCATCTCAAAAGTAGGCACCGGAACAAAAATCACCGGCATCACCTACGACGGACAGCAAATCAACGGCTATTTTATTTCACATGACGACTTGAAACGTGGCAATGAGCTGGTAATCAACGTAGAGTGATAAATGTCGTCACCGTCATTCGATGTACTCCCAGCGAACGTGCGATTGCGCTTTTTGACATCTTTTTGTCCAGTAATTTTTTGATAGCTGTCTCTTTACCTGCCAATTTCCTGTTTTTCGACTTACTGCCCAACGGGCGACCCAGCTTGAATCCTTCGGCGCGTTTACGGTCAAGTGCATCTTTTGTACGTTGAGAAATGAGATTGCGTTCAATTTCGGCAGAAAGCCCGAATGCAAAGGCAAGGACTTTTGAATTTATATCCGTTCCCAATCGATAATTGTCCTTTATCGTCCAGATATGAACGCCGCGATTCATACATTCATTGAGAATGCCCATGATCATCAGCAAGTTCCTGCCGAGGCGCGACAGCTCCGAACATATCAGAATGTCCTCCTCCTTCATCTTTTTCAGGAGCATGCCCAATCTGCGATTCTCCACTTTTTTGACGCCCGAAATAGTTTCTTCAATCCACCTGTCTACCGAAATAACATTGCTTGTGCAATAATTTGTGATCTCAAAACGCTGATTTTCTACTGTTTGCTTGTTTGTACTAACCCTGATGTAACCGTAAACCATATTGATATTGTTTTTTTAAAATGAATAATATGCTTATATGACGTAAATTTTTTATAAATTTGCATGATTTTATATAAAAAAAATATCGGGACTGGGTATATGCTGACTTATGAAATGACAATCAGGGTTCGCTACAAGGAGACGGATGCGATGGGGGTAGTGCATCATTCCAACTATGCAACTTATTACGAGAGTGCCCGGACGGAAATGCTCCGTTCGCTCGGCACGAGTTACAGGGATATTGAGCATTCAGGGATATTAATGCCTGTGCATGAGATAAATATGAAATTTTATAAACCGGCCTTCTATGACGACCTCCTAACAGTAAAGCTGATTGTGAGGCGGATGCCAAGCGTCAGGATGATATTCGAGCACGAGATATTCAACGAACGCGGAGAACTGGTGAATACCGGTACCGTTGTCTTAACATTACTTGATGTTTTGACGCGTAAAGTTTGCCGCCCGCCAAAAGAGTTGACGGATTTGTTTGCGAAATATTTTGAAATTTAGAACTAATGTTGTGTCAATGATATTATTACGTTATTTCGTAAAATGAATTATACTTAGTTTACTTTTGTTTTACATGGAGATTGAATGAGTTTTTATTAATCAATAATATAAAAAAGAGATGAATAACAAATTATCAAGACGAAATTTTTTAAGCGGTTCTGCCGCTTTGCTTGCCACCACGGCAATGGCTCCGGTGGTCACTTCCTGCCAACCTAAAGGACCGTCTTTTCCCGGTATCAATGATTTCGGTTCGAAATTCGGCGGTGTTCAAATCGGGGCAATAACGTATAGTTGGCGTAACATGCCAACAGGTTTGGAAAATATCATTAAGTATTGCAAGGAGAGCGGCATCAACTCCATCGAGTTGATGAGCGGCGACCTTGAAACCTACTTAGGTGCGCCTGAAAATCCGATGCGTGCAATGATGCGCCAGCCGCGTCCGGAAAGCACTCAACCTGCCGGCCAACAGCCCGCAATGCCTCAAGCCCCGCCACCACCTCCTCCTCCCCCGCCGGCCGATGGCCCTACGCAGGAAGAACGTGATGCCATCATGGAAAAATTCAATGCCGACATGAAAGCGTTTCGACTTGGCGTTACGCCCGAGAAAGTATCGGCTGCCAAAAAATTATTTGATGACGCCGGCATTGAGGTACATATCGTAAAGTTCTCGCCCGCAAGGTGGTCGGATGAAGAAATAGACTATGCTTTTGTCACGGCTAAAGCGATGGGTGCCAATGCTGTATGCGATGAAATCAGTGAGGCGGCAGTTAATAGACTTGCGCCGTTTGCCGAAAAACACGGGATGAACGCCATCTTCCACAATCACATGCAGTACGCCGAGCCCGGATTTAGTGCCGACCCATTCCTTGCCGTTTCGCCTGCAGTAATGTTAAATTTCGACTGTGGTCATTATTTCGGTTCTACAGGTCTGAATCCCTGTGATTTCATCCGCAAATATCACGATCGGATATATAGTATTCATATTAAGGATAAAACAGGTCCAAATACAGAGCCAAAAAACGCAAATCAAGTTTGGGGGCAGGGTCAAACGCCTTTGGAAGAAGTCTTGTTACTGATCAAAACCGAAGGATGGCCAATATATATGGACATCGAGTTGGAATACAATATAGCGCCTTGGTCGGACCAGGTCAAAGAAACGAAAACATGTGTGCAATACGCTCGTAATATACTGATATAAAGGATTCTATTCATATTTTTGCTTTAAATGGATGATTGAGTAGAATCATCTGTTTCAATAAGATATTTCCGTAATCCCTGCAATTTTGTCGGGGAGTGTAATTTCTTGATTTTATTATATTTGTACGTAACGAAACCGTTACGTACAAATTATTTCTTACTGTTTAAACGAAGTTCATTAATGATAAAGAGATTTACAGAGAAAAAAATTGCCAATGGAAATATTTTATTTAAAAAAACTTTATGAAAGTATTGTTCAAATCAAATTTTTATTAATTTTGCCGGGTGTTATAAAAATGTATTGAAATGAAAATATATAATGTAGAGGAACACGTCGCCTGTTATTGTTACGACAACGGTGATGATGCACTTATAGAAGTTCGCAAAAACAAGCAAATATTCACCGGTGAATTTACCCTGAAATACAATGATCTTGTCTTTGTGTTGGAAGGTAAAATACGGTTAATCAAGAGTAATAATGTGGCTACGGAAATCTGTAAAGGCGATTTTGTGCTCATACCGGCGAATCATCAGATGCGTTACAAAATTTTTTCAGGCGGCGTCTACGTTATAATCAGACTGCAGGGCGAACTTAGTCTTTGTCAGTCTTTTAATCTTGACAGACTTAACAGCAAGATCAAATTGATTCAAGAGCCGGCAGGATATTCCGTGCTGCCGATAAATGCCCGTCTGAAGCATCTTACAAAGGGCATAGTCGAGGCTTGGGATGACGGTTTGAAATGCAGGTATTATTTTCAGGCTAAAATATCGGAATTGCTCATAATGCTTAGGGCATACTATTCGGAAGATGATTTGTGTCATTTTTTCTATTATTATTTTACGTCCGACATCGGGTTTATGGAATTTGTACGCTCGTATCATTTGCAATATAATACTGTAAATGAGTTATCTACGGCATTGAATATGACACCTCAACAATTCTCAAGACGGTTTCAACGCGTTTTCGGCGAAACGCCTTATGGATGGATGCAACGTGAAAAAGCAAGGTTGATCTACGGTGATATATGTCGTACTAACAAGCCGCTCAAAGACATAGCAAATGAATACGGTTTTAATATTCAGGCAAACTTCAATCGCTTCTGTAAGATGGCGTTCGGCAAAAATCCGGGAGAGATAAGAAAGACAAGAGCATAGATGCTGAAAAGAAGCTTCCGATCAGCTCAATTTTTTTTAAATATTTTTAAATTGCACACAATTTTTTCACGCCATGCAACGTTTTACATATAAATTACGTCATTATAAATATGAAACCGTTGTTAATAACATTTTTTATCGCCATCCTGTGCTACTCGCTCTTTTTTGAAAGAAAGGAAGAAATGCCGATACATATAGATGAAATCAATTATTCGATTCAGGTAGAATCGTTTGACACATTGCAAGTATCTGACCAGTCTACATTATTCACGCTCAACTTGCAAGATTTTTATCTTATGACGCTCGAAAGGGAATAAATGAAAAAAGCAGGTACAAACAAGTACCTGCTTTTTTTTTGAACCTTGAACTTTGAACCTTGAACTACTTCAACTCCCTCACCTTTATATTTCTATAGGCAACTTCGTCACCATGGTCCTGCAACAGCAGACGGCCTGTCGGCGCTTCGCCGAAACGTCCCAGCGGGGCGTAGGCAGGAGCGGAATATTTGCTGCCTTTGACAAGTGCGCGAAATGCATCGGATCCGCGTTCGTATTCCACTGTTTTGAAGCCGTTTAACCAGTGCTCCACATGATTGTTGGGAAAAACTTTTACCACGGCCTGATTCCAGTTGCCGATGCCGTTAAAGCGTATGTTTTGCGGGGCAATCATGTCGTATAGACCGGCACACTTGCGGCTTCCGGGAACAGTCGTAAACAGATTGGCATCGGGATGATTCTTGTCATCAAGTATTTGATATTCAAGTCCAAATGCTGAGCCGCTCGGCTTTTCCTTTTCCGTCACGAAGTATTTGATGCCGCTGTTGGCGCCTTCGGTAATCTTAAATTCCAGCGACAGTTCAAAGGCTGCAAATTCGTCAACCGTCACAATATCACCGCCGTTCTGTGCTTCCCTTCCATCGGCTTCCTGGACAATGATTTGTCCGTTTTCCACCTTCCAGCCGGCTTCCGGGAAAGTTGTCTTGTGGGCGCCGCGCCATCCGTTGGTTGTCTTGCCGTCGAAAAGCAATCTCCAGCCATTGGCTTTCTCGTTTTCAGTCAAGAAGTTAGGAACCTTGTTGACTTCGGGTGCCAAGGCACCTTGCGTCATGTTGGCCGAAAGGTTTTCGGTCATGATCCTGATATTCTTCCATCTGATTTCCTTTCCTTCCAGTTCGGTGTTGCTGCCAATGCCGTGTACCTGAAAGGCGATGAATCCTGAAGGCGTCTCATTGTCAAAGAGATTGGCGGTGTTGACGCCATTGAGCCATATCCGGATCGTGTCGCCGACGGCTTCGATGCGGTAGTGATTCCAGTCGTTCTTCTTGTAGGCATTGCGGCCGGCCTCATTGTCGGCAAGCGTCACGAGCCATCCGCGTCGGGCTTCGTCGTAGATTCCGCCGCTCCAAGCGCGGTCTGACGGGTCTATTTCACATTGATAGCCATGTACGCGACCGTTATTATATTCAGGCAGACTTAGGCTGCGGAACTGCACACCCGAATTTAACCCTTCTTCGCACAGGATGTCAAATTCCAGGATAAAATCTCCATAGTCCTTTTCCGTCGCCATAAAACTGTTGGGCTGCCCCGATACGGATTTCCCGATCAGCATACCATCTTCCACGCGGTAAGGCGCCTGCCCGTTCAGTTGTCTGAATCCGGTCAAGTCTTTGCCGTTAAATAATTTTTCCCAACCGTCATTCGGGCTGCAAGCATACAGCAATGACAGTGATAATAACATTGCAATTTTTATTGTTTTCATACTTTAATAATTATATTGAATTGATTGATAAATTAATAAATACTTCTAATTTGACGTTTTACTTCGGCTACCCCGGAAATGACTTCCTGTTCAAAATTTTTCCAGTTACATTCCAGCGAAAGGCTTCCTTTGTAATTTATTGATTTTAAGGCCTTGAAGTAAGCTGTGAAGTCGTCTCCCTTGATGCCGGGCGATGTCCGCTCGGCTTCTTCGGCGATATGGCAATGGTAGAGCAGTTCACCCGCCTCTATAATCGCCTGTGCATCTTCATCTTCTACGGCCATGTGATAGAAATCAGCCAGAACTCGCAGGTTCGGATGATTCACTTTACGTACTATTTCAGTTCCCTGACGAACGGTGTTGATAAAATTAGTCTCCTGTTTTCGGAGCGGCTCTATCACAATTACGACATTGTATTTTTCGCCCAGCAGGGCAAGTTGTTTGCATAACTCAATGAATTGATCCATTGCTTTTTCCGCATCAAAACCTTCGGGTATGCGACGTGCACCTCCGCTTCCCAACACAAAAATATGCGTACCGGTCTGCTTTGCCCGTTGCATGGCGATATCGGCATGGCGAAGAGCGGCGTCTATATTAGCTTCAGGACCAACCAATTTGATATTGCCTGGGAAGAAAGTGTTGCCTGCGCTTACCGGGAGTACGCTCTCGGTCGCACTTTTCAGATTTGCGGCAAAAGCAGAGTCATTTTGAGCCGGCATAAAAAAATTGTTTATGCCAATCTCAACATAACTGCATCCGGCCTGTTTCAGGAGCGGCGCATTATTTACGGAAGTACATACCCCGATACGATCTGCTAAATCTTGCGAATAGATTGATAGAGAGAGGGATAAAAATAATATTAAACCTAACAGAATCTTTTTCATAAATCTTAAATATTAATAGCTTGTTAAAATTTGGCGGTAAAGATAAGAACTATTTTCATTTCATACGTATATTAAAATAAAAAAAAATATTTTTTGTCTTGCCGAGCGGCTCAATCGTAACAGATTGCTCAATATGGGAAATCGACGCATATCATAAAATAAACCCGGCAAATAGATGAAGTTCAAAAATATTAACCTATTTTTGCAACAAAATTTACATGATAGGATGTGGATTTTTTTGATATTTCCTGAATATAAATTTAAAAATCATATAGTTATGTACAAAAGTTTTTTTATAATTGCAGTTTTTCTTCCTTTTATATTGTTGTCATGCCAACAGCAGAAAACTCCTGAAAATCAGCCAACCATGCAAGATTGGCAGTGGAGGGGCGAACATCGTGACGGAATCTATAACGAGACAGGATTGTTGAAAGAATGGCCTGCTGACGGCCCCGAATTATTGTGGTCTTACGAGGGATTGGGCGACGGCCATACCTCGGTAGCCATTTCCAATGAAAAGATATATGTGACAGGGATGCGTGAAGACAGCCTTCTGCTGTTATACGTATTTGACATGGCAGGCAACAAGCTGGCTGAAAAGGAAATAGGAAAGGAATGGAATAAGAATTGGAACGGCACGCGTTCCTCAGTCTGCATCAACGACGGAAAACTGTATATCTTCAGCGCACTCGGAGAGCTTTATTGTCTTGATGAAGCGACACTTAACACGGTATGGACAAAAAATATCCTGACAGATTTTGACGGTAGAAATCTCGAATTCGGCATGGCTGAAAATCCGTTGATCGTGGGTGACAAGATTTTTATGACCCCGGGCGGAATCGTCAACAATATGATAGCGCTGAACAAAAATACCGGTGAATTGATCTGGACCTCGCCCGGCTTAGGTGCAACATCGGCCTACTGTTCGCCGCAACTTATCACCGGATATGACGTTCCCATTATAGTGACCAACTTTCTGACGCACATCATTGGTTTTAATGCCGATACGGGCGAGATGCTGTGGTCGTATCCGCAAGAGAGCAAATACGGCGTACATCCCAATACCCTACTTTATGACGACGGAAAGATTTTTTCAAGCGTATGCGGCGGAGCAGGAGCGATGCTGCTTCGACTGAGCGACGACGGAAGGTCTGTTGAATTGGCCTGGAAAAACGAAATGGACAACGAAAAAGGAGGGTATGTCAAGGTCGGCGATTGCGTATACGGAACGGGCGATGACAACAGGGCATTTTTTTGTATCGACTGGCAAACAGGCGAAACGAAATACAGGGAACGGGAAATTGCGCCGGGCCCCGTGATTGCTGCCGATGGAATGATTTATTGCTACGACGAGCCGGGCAAGGTCTATCTGATCGCACCCAATCCTGAGCGGTTGGAGGTAGTGAGCAGTTTTGACGTGCCATTGGGAACAAATCAGCATTGGGCGCATCCTGTCATCTATGATGGTGTGTTGTATATCCGTCACGGAGATGCTTTGATGGCGTATCAAATAAAAAATAAGGAAAAGTAAAATTATATGCGTATCATCGAAATATGCGCCAACTCGGCGCAAAGTTGCGCTGAAGCCGAGGCCGGCGGGGCAAAACGTGTTGAACTTTGTGCAGGCATACCTGAAGGCGGGACAACACCCACTTACGGCGTTATTAAGACAGCTCAGACTTTGACTTCACATATAGATATTAATGTAATCATCCGTCCGCGTGGAGGCGATTTTCTGTATTCGATACCGGAGGTAGCCTCTATGCTGCTTGATATCTTGATGGCTAATGATATGGGTGTACATGGTGTCGTATTCGGCTGTCTGACAAAAGAAGGTGATTTGGATATCGAAATGATAAAAGTATTAAAAAAAGCAGCCGGCACGCTTTCCCTCACCTTTCATCGGGCGTTCGATGTATGCCGTGACCCGTTTATGGCGCTCGAACAGTTGATTGAGTTGGGTTTCGACCGCATCCTGACTTCGGGACAGCAACCTGATGCCGTGCGGGGCATTCCGATGCTGGCCGAACTTGTGCGGCGAGCTGCAGGGCGTATAATCATTATGCCCGGCGGCGGCGTGAATGCTGACAATATCGCCTTGATCGAACGCGAAACAGGCGCCACCGAATTTCACTCCTCAGCACGAAAAGTCGTTCACAGCGAGATGATTTATCGCAAAACTGATATACCGATGGGCAGCCGTCCTGTCTCCTCCGAATTTGAAATCATGCAGACTGACCGTGAGTGCGTGGCTGCATTATTGTAGGTATTTGTTCGACGTCAATCGTTGCTTCCTCTTATCATCGTAAGCATCATTTTAAACCGTTCTGTCGCATAGACTGCATGTGACACATTGGCAGGCATAATGATTATTTGACCTGTTTCCAGCAAATGGGGCGCGCCGCCGATAATGATTTCGGCTTTCCCCTCAATGATTTGTACGAGAGCATCAAACGGGGCAGTATGTTCGCTCAAACCTTGTCCCTTGTCGAAAGAAAACAGTGTCACGTTACCGCTCTGATTCTTCATAATCTGTTTACTTATAATTCCATC
>JAITMM010000194.1 GCA_031277335.1 Tannerella sp.
GACGATTTGCGTCAACAAGCTGTTGACGAATTTGAATATCTTGCGAATAGAATTGATAGAAGTACTTGCAATATTTCAAACTCGTAACTGAAAAACCCTGCATATCAGGAAATTCAGCCTTTAAGTCTCGACTCAGATTTTTATAAAATCCATTCCCCCACTCGGCATCCATTTGACTAACGACTATATCGTGTCCCAAATCCCAATAAAAGCGTAACATCTCTTCATTTACCTTTATCATTGCCCTTAATTGGCTTTGGCGAATGCGAGCCTTCAAATCTACAAGCCACTGTTTATATCCGGAGTCTTTTATTATGTCCATACTCATCTTTTTTTACAAAAATAATCATTAATAATCGATAAAAAAACTTTTTTTTATTTTTAGGATTGTTTGCTTGCATTTATTCATTGTTGACCGAATGCCTCTATTTCGAGCATGGCGCAAAGTGTGTGATATACAGGAAGATGAAGCTCCTGGATGCGGTATACTTCGTGGGCGGGGACTTGGATGGTGACGTCGCAGAGTTCAAGGAGGCGGCTTGGCTTTTCACCGGTAAATCCGATGGTGCGAAGGCCTGAGGCTTTGGCTATCTTACAGGCATTGACTACACTGCGCGAATTTCCTGATGTGGAAAAACCGATAAGCACGTCGCCTGTTTTGCCGTAACCCCATACCTGCTGGGCAAAGACCATGTCGGCGTGTACATCATTTATAAAAGCTGTTGACAAGGAGGTCTGGCTCACTAAAGAGATGGCGGGAATGGCCTGTTGCAGGTTTTGTGTCAAAAAATCACCCTCTTCTGGGAATAGAGTCCGTATACGGGTCTGCCGGTCATTACTTAATGGGCGGCGCATCTTAAAGCCTTTCATCAGTTCGCCTGTGAGATGTTCGGCGTCGGCTGCGCTTCCGCCGTTGCCGCAAGCCATGATCAGTCCCTTTCGGTGATAGCAGTCGCTTAACAAGCGGAAGGAGGTCCAAATACTCGCCCTGCATACCTCCAATGCCGGATAATGCTCAAAAAGCATCTCAAATTCCTGTTGTATGTTGATATTCATCTTATCGTTTTTAAACATGTCAAAGATAGGAAATATTTTTTACCGGTTTGATAATTCGAGGCTATTTTTCAAAAAATTCGAGATAACGCTATAGAAATTGCCGGTTTTGTTTTGTAATTTAAAAATAAGTTGTATCTTTGCAATTCAAAACTTTGAGATGGAAGCTCGACTCTACGATTTATACACGGCAAGGTTGGCAGTCAAGCTATTGTAGACAATAAAGCCAAGTGCGCAGGCTTCAAAACGAGCGCATGAAGTGAGCATAAAACCTCATAGGTGTGTCTCCGGGTTTCACTCGCAGTCGCACCCGCAAGTTCAGCCCGAGAAATCGGGCTGTCTTACTTTTAAAAGCTATGAATAACTCGCCACGGACAACGCCGCATAGTCCCCGATCTGCTCGCCCAAACCGGCGGGGACGATTTGACATACTTTATATGAATGGCTGACACATTCGCGTTGAATTACTTGACGCATGTACGGTTCAATCAGCGACTGCGCTCTGCCGTAGATACTGCCCAGTACGATTAACTCAGGATTGAGTATATCGATCAGGAGGGCCAAGGCGTTGCCGAGATAGCTGCCGCATGTACGGTATATTTCTATGGCAAGCGTATCGCCGGCAAAGGCTGCTTCGGCTACAGACTTGGCAGTAATTTGAGGCAGCAGTTCGATACCAGCGCAAAACGAGACCTTTTCACCCATTTGCAGCCGTTCAAGCGCCGCTGTCTGAGCCAATTGTGCAATGCCGCCGCCGCTGCAGAAGCCTTCAAACGAACCGGCTTTGCCGTAGCCGACAGGACCTGTCCGTTCGAGGCGGATATGTCCCACTTCGCCGGCCATATCATTTGTCCCGGCATAGAGGCGGCCATTCAATATCAGCCCCGACCCCATTCCGGTGCCAAACGTCAGGAAAACCATATTTTCATACCCGATACCGGCGCCGTATTTCCATTCGGCCAGAGCGCAGGCGTTGGCATCGTTTTGCAGTGCTGTCCGCACGGCATACTTGTTTTCAAACAGCTTGACAATCAGGATATTATCCCATCCGGGCAGATTTGGGGGCGACATGATTATGCCTTTCGTACTGTCAAGCGGCCCTCCGCAACTGATGCCGATGGCCGAAAGGTCGGACGGTGAGACGGCAGATTGCATCAACAGTTCGTCCGCCGCGGCAAATATCGTATTGATTGTGAAGTCAAAACCTTTGGCCGTTTCCGTAGGGAAAGACGATTTCCCAATAATTTGAATCCGCCCGGATTCATCCGATTCTCCCAATATCACGGCACATTTCGTTCCGCCGATATCGATTCCTAACAAATATTTTATCATATCATTCCTCCTCCAGCAGATTGACTTCTTTGATTGATTTTGAATTGGGGTCTATGCGTAATGTCTTGATTTCGCATGGATTGAAGCTGCCTGTCCATTTTCTGTCAAAGAGGCGAAGGTCCAGCGAGGCTGTCGTCTGTTTGCCGTGCGTTTCTACGCATCTGATAATCAGATCATCACCTTCTTCAGACAACTTGACGGACGATATAATTACGTTGGCAGCATCAAGGGACATCCACGAGTCGGCCTTCGGCATCGTTCCGGGGTGAATGCCCTGATAAACAGCCGTTGGCGGCGTTAAAAACTCTTCGGCCAGAGCGGGAATGGCGGCATCTTTCCAGTCGCCGGAATGAGGAATCAGCTTGAGCCTGAAAGTCTGAATCCCCTGATCCATCCATAGATACACGCGGTTCATATCCAATTTCGTCGGGTCATGATGTGCGTAAACTGCTGAACGTGCGACTGATATGTGCATATCATTGCCGTTTATGTCGTAGCCGTACTTGGCATCGTTCATGACGGTCAATCCGCCGTCTTTCCCGCTCATGTCAATCCATCGCTGACCGGGACGTTCATCTCCATTCGGTTCGCGAACGATATGGCCGAAAGGCGTCTCGATAGTGGCGACAGGTGATTCCAAATTTACAGGGAATGAGAACTTTAGCATCTTGCGGTGTTCATGCCAGTTCAGCGTAACGCGAGCATCAAGATTTTTACTGCCTGAATACAGTATCCAGTCGATGGATAGCCAGGAGTCATTGTATAAGGACTTTACACGAATCATCGCTCGCATCGGGCCATTGTCTACCAACGTAAATGAAGCCTTTCCGAAGGCGCCGATTTCATTTGTATAAGATTTGACGGCATGGCTCCACGTATCGCTCGGATCGTCCATGATGACTGCCCGGCATCCGCCGCCGCTACCGGTAAACACCTCTTTTCCCGTCACTTTGTCAAATATTGAAAGGGCGCCGTCGGGCGTAAACGTGACCTTTAGAAACTCATTTTCCATACTTTCGGCCGTCGCCGTCACAGGCCTGTTAATGACGGCCGGCTCTCCCGGCAGAATGCGCAATTGACGGTAGCCGAAGGCCGGGATGGCTGTCCGAACGGCAAGGATACGCCGGTTGCCTGCCTCCGAAGCGCCGAAAACCCATTGATGCGGCAGCGAATTGCCCTTTTCGTCTTCCACACGCGTCGCCCCCGTCGACCCTCCGAAAAAGCCCAACTCATATTCAATCACTTCGTTGACCTCGCGGGCATGCGGATTGATGGCGACGATATATTTTGACTCCGGATCTTCGGACGGAATCTGCCATTCCAGCTTTTGGGCCGCTAAGTATAATGCGTTATGGGCAGTGTCGAGGGCATGACCATAGCCGTTGCGCGCATCCTCGGAATGTACGAACAGAGACGTACCGGCCATGCTGTCATGGAATTGCAGGAACAGCACCTTTTTCCAGGCATCCGTGAAATCGGCTTTGGGATATGCGGCCTTCCATACTAATGAGCCTACGGCAGTGATCTTTTCGGCATTCACGAGGGCTGCTTCCGACTGCCGGTTACCCTTCTTGATGGCCGATTCGGCTGTGTAGCAACCTACTGCATGAAACTGCAAGTCGTCTTTAACGACCGGCAGATTGAGCGTTTTGTCTGCACGCATATCGTTGAAATAGCGGTCTACCGTGCTGTAAAAGACTTGAGGCGCACCTTTTTCCTTTTTCAGGACTTCGATGGATTGGATAGTCAGTTTTGTAGGTCCGCCACCATGGTCCCCTACCCCGTAGAAAGCCATGTAGGACTTCATCGGCTGGATATCCCTCTTTTCAAGAATCTGCTCGATGCGCCTGTTCACTTCGCGCTCGTCGGTATAGCTGAACGGGATGCGATACGTCAGCACACGCGTCCCGTCTGGACTTTCCCACCAGAAAAGGTCGGCAGGCAATGTCTTTTCGTGCACCGCGGGGCGCATAAACACGTAATTTTTCATCCCCTGCAAGCTGAAGATTTGCGGCAGCGTCCCGGCATGACCGAACGAATCGGGATTAAAAGCCGTAGTAGCCTGAATGCCAAGCAGTCTGCGAAGAGTCAGCTGCCCGTATAATCCCTGCCTTGCCAATGCCTCGCCGGAAGGGATATTCACGTCAGGCTCTATCCACCACCCTCCGACGGCGCTCCACCGTCCTTCGGCAATGCGTTGGCGTATCTCGCCGAGCATCTGCGGGTCATTGTCCGCCACCCACTGGTAAAACTGAGCCGAGCTTGAGGTGAAAACAAAATCGGGCGTCTCCTTCATGCGGTCGAGCGCCGAGCGGAATGTACTTAATGTCACGGATACGCCCTCATGCCATGGCCATAGCCAGACGGGGTCGATATGTCCGTTGCCGATCATATAAAATTTGTACGATGCAGCATCGCGGGGCCATTCCGTCAACGAAGCTGCTTTTGCAATGATGGAAGTCATTGGCGTCAAGGCCACCGTTGCCGTACCCGCAACTGCCTGTCTGATAAAGTTTCTACGTGTAATCAATCGATTCTTTTCCATAATTTATGATATTGTTTGAGTGGCTAAAAGTAAGCATAATTATTGAATCGCAACAGGTGACTGCGAAAAAACTTATGTTTTTGAAATGATTGAATTGCCAAATTGTCTAAAAAAAACGGTGGTTTAAATTCGACAATCGAAACATTAATGAAGAATTTTTAAGAATTTTAGCTATCATGTTGATATTTTTGTGAAAAAATATTTTGAATCTTTAAATTCAGTTCATATATTTGCGGCGGTTTATGGACGATATTAAACCACCGTTTTTATTCACCATATAAATTAAATGTATATATTATTCATTAAAATGTTAAGTATTATGAGGAGAGTACTAAAGCAATGGGTTCTCATAGCAGCACTCATGTTTATTTACGTATGCGCACAGGCGCAAACGAATGTCACCGGGACGGTCACTGACCAGAGCGGTGAAACTATTCCGGGCGTAAATATCATGGTTAAAGGGACATCAACAGGTATAATCACCGACATCGACGGGAAATACTCCCTGTCGGTTCCAAAGGCGGACGACGTATTGGTGTTTTCTTTTATCGGATATAAATCGCAGGAAGTAGCGGTAGGCAACAGGACCGTCATTAATGTGAGTATGTCGGAAGACACTCAACTCATTGATGAGATTGTGGTTATCGGGTATGGTGTCGCCAAGAAAAGCGACTTGACAGGTGCTGTGGCACGTGCCGACCTGTCGGCTGTACAAAACACGACTACCGTCAATATTGCACAAGGTATCAAGGGGGCCGTTCCGGGTTTGAATATCGGTTTCGGCGAAGACAACAGGGCAGGTAACTCCGACGATATTGCCATCTCTATTCGAGGCAGAAACTCATTATCGGGAACGACAAGTCCGCTGATAGTGGTTGACGGGCTAATCTTTCGCGGGGGCATCAATGACATAAACCCCAACGATATAGAGAGTATCGACGTGTTGAAGGACGCCAGTAGCGCAGCCATCTACGGCTCGCAGGCTGCCAACGGTGTGTTGATGATTACTACAAAGTCTGTCAAGTCAGATCAAAAACCGGTGATAGCCTACAACGGCAGTTTTGCATTGCAGAAACTGACAAACGAGAAAATGAAAGGCGTCGACAGGGCCGATTATATCTGGCAGATTGAATCGCACGCTTTGGAAGAAAGCAGATTGGGGCCTGATTTTCTGCTCCCGAATCCCGACTGGGACATAACATCACGATTCAGGCTGGCTTCGCAGCATAAAGGATGGGCCGAAGGGACGGATACGGACTGGTATGGCATGGGATCGATTGATATGCCTTATATTCAAGATCATACGATCAGCATCGGAGGCAGGAGCAATGCAGTGAATTATTATATGTCATACGGATTTATGGATCAGAAAAACCTGATTATCAACGATACTTATAAAAGAAACAGCTTCAGGGTGAATTTGGACACCAGAATCACCAACTGGCTAAGCGTAGGTACGCAGTCATTTTTTACGATTCACGATATGTCGGGACAGACGCCGAGTATGGACTCAATTACTTCAGAAATCCCGATTATGGCAGCCTACGACGATGACGGAAATATTATCAGAAGACTTGACCGGGGCAGTATAAATATTCTGGTTATACCTGAAAATAAGGATTTGGATATGCGCTACAGCCTGTCGGGCAATTTCTACGGCGATGTAAAAATCCCGTTTGTAGAAGGATTGAGTTACCGTATACAATATAATAACACACTGACATTTACGCGACAATACAGATTTGACTATACAGGCAATACAGACCAGGGATCGGCATATAAAAATTACAGCAACCGCAACGAATGGGTGCTTGACCATATCGTGAAATATATTCGCAAGTTCGGGGAACATTCGGTAGACGCAACGTTCGTATACAATCTCGAAAAACGCACCTTTGACTCGACAAATTCAGCATCCAACTTTTTCTCGGATATGTCTTTGAATTACAACAAGTTAAGCGCCGGACGAAGCGACCAGAATGTATTGTCGTCAGCCGCCTGGAAAGAAACGTCGTTAGGAATTATGGGTAGGATTGTATACGGTTTTAAAGACCGCTATATTATGACGGCCACGCTTCGTCACGACGGTTTTTCAGGGTTCGGAGAAAATTACAAGACAGGTAATTTCCCGTCATTAGCCTTTGCATGGCGTCTGAGCGAAGAAGAGTTTTTTAAGAGCAGATTTTCGTCGGTTATTCAAAACCTCAAGTTGAGAGCTTCTTACGGAGTAT
>JAITMM010000273.1 GCA_031277335.1 Tannerella sp.
GCACATTGCAACGGACGATGCGCCCGGTTTGCTTTTCAGACAGAACATCGTATATCCTTTTAATACATTCTATATCAAGCGAATCATTATCATATTCTTCTTTTTCTCCTAGGATAAACACCTCCCTGCATCGGTTGATTTGCAACCGTTTCAAGTCTTCGGCCGAAGTGCGGTTGCCGCTCACAATGGTGACTTTCTTTTCGATACGCGAGTCCAAGCGTGAAAACAGTTCGTGACGCACACCCGGCACGGCCTGCGTAGTCATTAATACGATTTCAGCATCGCTATATCGCTGATCCTTTGCAAATTGGCCAATCAGTCCGACACTCATCCTGTCGTAGCCGATGATGACGATGTGGTTGTTAAAATAATAATGTATACTGCCGTTCCTTATATTGTCTACACGTCGTTCTATCACATTGCCAATCACCGAGATAATCAGTCCGCTCACAAAAATGATACCGGCAAAACCTGAAATAAGCCCCCACGTTTTTTCGGAACCGTCGAACTCGGCGCGGCTGGAGAAAAACATGCCCGGATTGATAAACGACAGCATCCAGTCGGATACGTTTAGTATCAAATCACCATGTATAATCGTCATAATCAGTAATAAAAAGACGAACGAGCAGCCGGTGACAATCACGATAAACAGCAGTTGTTTCAAAAACGACTCCGAGATGACACGGTCGACACGCCGTTGAACAGCTTGGCGAATCCGGACCGGCATCACAAAAGCGGCAATGAACAGAAGAATGATTATAAAAGACAGGACACGCATAAATTATTTCTCTCTGATATAAGTTCTGCTTTCATTTTGCACTTTACCGCTACCGTTATCTATTGCTTTGACTTGCAGCTTATTGTCATCGAGCAACATAATCTCTGCTAAAGTGATCGTATTTGTTCTTACGTTGTATTCCTCCATCATGGTTTTATTATTTATCTCTTTGATTCTAAAGCGTGTAACGGCAAAATCTTCATCGATCCATTCCGTATCGCCGCGTTTTGTCTGAAATGCGTAGTGACCAAGTTGATGGTTGTTGTCCCGGATTTCCCATCGAGTGCGCTGATTCCCGGCTTCAAACTGCCAATTTCCGGCAAAACGTGTTGTGTCCGTTTCATCTGCCGGACGTGTCAACACATTGATTTTGGAAAGTTGCAACGCTGTTTCCGCAGCTAAAATTTCCGAATCGTCAAATCCCGACCAGCGAAAGACGGCAAAATCTTTTTTAAGCTCATCAGACCAATTACCGGATTGAGAATTAATCAATTGACGATAGATTGCAAGAGCCTTTTCGCGTTCGCCGGTCATCAGCAAGGCATGGGCTTTACAGAGCGTAACGACAGCGTTATGTTTTTGATTTTCACGCTGTTCAACAGTCGTTTTTACCAATTCAAACAAACCCGCTTGCACGGCAGTCCGGAGAATGGCCGATTCGGAAAAAGAAAATGGCTTCTCCTTGTTATTTTCCCACGTATTCTTGTATATATCAATTAGTTTACGGCAATCATCCGTCATGCCGGTTTCATAAGCCGCCGCTATGACGGTTTCAGGGCCTTGCGAGAGTTTGGGAGCAAGTTGATTCAACATTTTATCAAGAAATTCCAATTCGGTTGTTTCCGATAATTCCTGTGATTCCCATTTTCCGAATTCGTCCAGAGAGTTCTTTCTGATACATTCATTAATACCAATCTCAAAATCTTCGGGATAGCCCAGTCCGTATTGCAAAAGCGCATAATCGTAATATTTGCCGGGTGAAAGCCAGCCCTTTAGATTGCTACTCATGATATTGACACCCATAATATGGTAATCCTTTTCATCATTTTCGTAGCTATTACGCAGATATTCAACTTGTTTCTTATTAATCAACAGTCGATCGCTTTCCGATAAGGTCGTTGAATGATTCAGCCGGTCAAACAGTTGGTCTACAGTCTCTTTCGTTTTTACAAACCTGTTGTTCTCCATTTGCAGAAAATAGATTCCGAATCCGCCCGAAATAAACGCTAACACCATGATTACGCCTGCCACCCAAAGCGCAACGCGCAAGGCCTGTTGAAATGTTTTTGACGATTTCTCGAAAAAACCGGTGATAAAGGCAAACCGTTTCTTGTAGATTCGTTTTTTCCACTGCATTATCTCCCTGTATTTCAGATAGGTAAGAGCCACTTTTGGCAGGATTAAAAATAAGATAGTCCAAATGCCGACCCATTTCCAAAGCAGATACAACAAAATCGACAGCACTAAAAAGGAAGCCCAAAAGATAAGTGACACATTGATAGTTGCGTACAACGGGGCTGCCTTCACTTTCTTCCAAACCAGGTAACATAGCAGAATCGAAACCATAATTCCCCGTAAAAATGTTTTCGACATCGTGTCAAGTTCAAGTGTTTCTGTATTGACAGTGAACATGTTAGATTTTATCAACAGGTAAGTTCCGAGAACGGTTAGCACGGAAATCACCAGCATGACAATCACCAGAGGCAGATAAGCTCTTCGTTTCTTTTTGATGGACGTAAAGAGGAAGTCCTTGACATTGCGCGAGATATTGTTGACCCACGAGCACAAAAAATACTCGGACTGTTTGATTGTCTCGTTGCCCTGCAAGAGTTCTTCTCCCGGTTTATAATGTTCAATCCAGTATTTCGACAGGTTTTCATAATGATTGTTCGTGTCGATAAAGAATTTTTCCTGACCGATCCAATCCTGAATGACTTTCCACGATGAAATCAGGATTTCGTGCACGATTGTTACGGTGGCTTCATTTTTTTCGTCTTTCCCCGAAATCAGTATATGCTTGTTAATCAGTCTGTCAATCAACTGTTTATGTAATTCAGACTTTTGCAGATCCTTGAGCAGCGCCGTTTTGCGAACGTATACATTTTTATTTTCAACCGAAGGAGCGATTAATGCGCTCAGTATCTGATAGAACAGTTCCTTTTCCTTTTCGGTCAGCGTCAGATGGAAGTTGTCCACATATTTTACGACGGCGCCGTCTATCTTCCCGATTTCTTCGTACGCCTTGAATGTCAGCACATTATTACCGTCCCGCAAATTATACAGCTCGGACAGTGCAAACTCAATCAGCGGCAAATCATCTACCCCTTTATTGATGTCATGGATGATAGTCTTGTTGAGCGACATCCCCTGCTCGTTGACTTCCCACCGCAGGCCTGCCTTTTTGGCAGGTTCCTCAACGATTTCCTGCAATTCGGAGCGCAGGATATTGGGAAGGTCGAAGACGATGCTGTCGTTTTTGAGTTCCGACAGTTGCGGATAGGCGATAAAGCGATGGTAAAAATCGTTGCGCATCGAGAAAATCATCCATATCTTGCGCGTTGCCACCATGCCTCTCAACAAGTTAAATGTCCTGAGCCGTTCTTCTTCCGTGATAAGCGGGTCGGTGAAGACTTCTTCAAACTGGTCGATAAAAAACAGGACCGATTCATGGGAGTTTGACGGCAAAATATCTGCCAAATGACTGAAATTGACCTCTTTCCCCATCATCAAGTCCTTGCCGATCTCTTTTTCGAGCAATACGGGAAATGCCTCGCCTAATTTCGACCGTATGCCTTGATAGATATTCCCTCTAAATTGGCTGGGCATCAGATCGAACCATTTCCATTTTGTATTTTCAATCCATTCATATTCAATCATATCCGGCAGCAACCCGGCCCTGACTAACGATGATTTGCCTGAACCGCTTTCGCCGAGAATGATCAGGCTTGGGGCCTTATCGGGTAGCAGGTGATTGACTTTTTCTTCTATCAGGTTGATAGTGTGGCGTCTGCCAAAGAAAATAGCGTTCTCGTCATACTTGAACGACCGCAGGCCGACATACGGATTGCCTTCCCACTCAATCTGCGCGGCATCATGCCCAATCTTTTCAATGATGAGACGCCGCAAATGCTCCGTGAGCTTCTGTTCAAAGGAGGTGGGCGCTTCAAACTGATGGTAAGCGCCATAGACGGTTTTCGTTTCGGGATCGTAGAACTTCTCATGGATAAACCGCTGAGCTTCTTTTAGTTGCCTCCCTATCTCCTCGAAGTCAAAACCTGCGCTTGCCGAAGACTGGACAATGACATCGGTGATCGGAGCGTTCTTGATATAGGCCAGGATGGAAGGCGTGCCTGTCTGTTGATTGGCAGCGTACATCACGTCAAATTCATATTCCGTGCCTGACTTATAGGCACTTCCATCAGGTTTCAGAAACCGCTTATCCAACGGCGTCCCCAACCGCGACCAAAGTATAAACACCGCAATATCAACAAGATTGGCATTAACAATACGGTCAATGCCTTCCTGAAAGGACGACGTCGCCTGCAACGGCATATCTTCCCACAGGAGCGCTTCAAGCGTCACCGAAGCCGCAAATTCCTTCCCCAGTTTGGCAATGGTGCGCTTTGCGATTTGCCGTTCATAGACAACATCACTCGGCGACGAGATGAAAATTTTAATGGTTGGCTTGCCCATAGACAACATCCTGTTTGTTTGGCCACAAAAATAATTGTTTTATTTGGAATTACAATCAATTCAGCCCGTTTTATTTATCTCGCCCTCTTTTTCTAAATATTTTATACGTTAGTTACTGTCTATTCGGATTTAGTAATTTCAACAACATCAATAATCAACAAATCAAAGAATACAATATAAAATTACCAAAAGGCCAAATGAAAAAATAAATTTTTATTCGCTTATTAAAATTTTCTTCTTAAATTTGCAGAAAAAAGTTGCATTTGGTAGGTGAATAAAAACAATGTAAATATTGTCAAAATTAAAATAGCAAAGAAATGGACAGACAAAATATCATTCACATTCTGTTGTATATTTTTGGGTTTTTACCGTTGGCATTATTTGGCCAGCGAACTATCAGCGGATGCATCACCGATGCAGCTGACGGAGAACCAATTCCCGGCGTAACGGTGTTTATTGCCAACACAACGTTTGCTACTTTTACAGATGAAAAAGGTAATTACCTGCTCAACATACCTGGTGAGGGGAGTTACCGGCTGACGGTTTCACATGTAGGTTATCAACCTGTTTTTAAAGACATTGAGCCTGGTAATGTTTCTATCACAGAAAATATTGCCATGTCAAATCATGAAATGGATGAAGTGACGGTTTCCGCCAAAGTCAAATTTCGCCAAAAGGATATCAATCTTTTCTGGAGAACCATTTTAGGAAGAAATCCTTCCAAAAAAACTATTTATGTCCTTAATCCTGAAGATGTTTACTATTACTATAACACGGAAACGGGTATATTGAGAGTGACATGCCGGGTGCCGCTACAAATCATCAACAATGAAACGGGATATAACATACAATTTGTGCTTGAGGAATTTACGCATAATTACAGTACCGAAATCAGTTCATGGAAATATGAATACATGTTCAGCGAACTCGAACCGGAAAATGACAAACAAAAGACCGTTTGGGAAGAAAACCGTAAAAAAATATACAATGTATCGCTGTCCAATTTTATCAAGTCGCTGTATAATAATACGTTGAATGAGAGCGGTTTTATATTGACTTATTTGGAAAGTAAAGAAGACTCTTATCCCATGCGAAATTCGTTTGAAACAATTAACACTGTGAGCATTGATAAGGCGCGATCTGCCTCATATAATCTAAATAACACTTACGAATCTGCAGAAACTTTCCTCGTCGAAGATGCTGAATCCGGCGGCAAAACATTGTCTATACCGTTTGATTTAAAGAAAAATTTAATGCTGATATGTTGTGGCACGCCGATAACCCGGAAACAAATCAGTCAGGTTGATAAGGCTCAATTAGGCCAACTGAACTGGTTGAGAACAGGTTATGCCCAAAACATTCTTCAGACCCCAAACGGCCCCGTTCGTATATTTCCTGACGGTACATGCAGCAATCTGTTGATGCTTTCTCCTTATATGTCATCCAATTCGCTGTTAGGATTAAACCTGAAACTGCCTTTAGACTATTCCCCCGATGTTGTATCAAAAACGACGCCCCGTCTTGCTGAAAAGAATGATGTTTTGACTGATGAGGAAATAACTGAACGCTTTGAACATCAATTGGAGCTTTATCCGCAGGAAAAGATTCATTTACATACCGACCGCGATTTTTACATACCGTGTGAAAAGATTTGGTTGAAGGCTTATGTTACTGATGCTGCGATGCTTACTACTCCTACGCAAAGCCAATATGTTTATGTGGAACTTATCAGTCCGACAGATACGCTCATAAAAAGAGTTATGTTAGGATTGACAGACAATATGTTCTATGGTTGTTTGCCTTTGACGGAAATCATTCCCGAAGGCGACTATACACTCCGGGCATATACAATGTATATGTTAAATCAGGGCAATGATTACTTCTTTAAAAAGAACATTCGGATAGGGAATTTGAATAGTTCCAAGATTTCAGGTGTGGGTTTTCAGACGGAAAACGAAGGAAAAGGGATAAATAGAAAAAATGAGGAAAAGGCGACTTCAGGGGCAACCCCGGCGGTTGAGCAAAAAGATTATGATGTGTCATTTTTCCCTGAGGGAGGTAACACGTTGGAAGGCGTTTTTTGCAAAGTAGCCTTTAAGGCGCTTAACAGTAATGGCGCTCCGGCAGATATTTCCGGAAAAGTTATTGATGAGAAAGGTACAGAAGTAGCTGCGGTTGAGACCTTTTACGCAGGAATGGGTGTTTTTGGTTACATACCTGAAGCAGGAAAACATTTTTACTTGAAATGCATCAATGAAAATGGCCTTGAAAAGCAGTTTGAACTGCCTCAGCCCGTTTCGCGGGCATATACTGTAACCACTCAATCCGTTAGCGATGAAAAATTGCTGATTTCTGTAAAAAAGTCAGCCAAAGCGCCTGATATTCCAATATATATTCTTGCTCATAGTCGCGGAAACGTATTATATTTTTCGGAATGGGATAGAAAACAGGAGTTTATCACAATGATTAAAGAAGCACTTCCGGCCGGAGTAATACAGTTTATGTTGTTTGACAGTAAGATGAATCCGCTGAGTGAAAGGTTGGTATTCATTAAAAATAATTCGGCAGAAAAAATAGAATTTACTACGGACAAAGAAACATATTCTGTTCGCGATAAAGTCATTGTCTCTCTTTCCACATTAAATACCGAAGTGGAAAACAATCGGATTTTAAATTCGCCGCAAGAGTTGAATGACAATGCAATTTCCGGTCTACTTGGTCATTTTTCGGTAGCCATCACAGACGACCACGACTATCCCATCAACGAATCCGCCACCATCATGTCGTCGCTGTTGCTTTCGTCCGAATTGAAAGGATATATAGAAAACCCTGCATATTATTTGCGGGACAACCAAGAATCGACTATGGCTTTAGATTATCTGATGATGACACACGGCTGGCGCAGATATAATGTTGCGGATGTGGCCAAAGCCAAGTATGAAAGTCCCGGCTTACCTTTTCAAATCGACCGCAAAATATCAGGACAGGTTAGGAATATGCTAACCAACAGACCTGTATCGGAAGCAAATGTGACACTGGTGTCGGGAGGTGATATCATGATTTCCGGGACAGACAAGAATGGTTTGTTTGCGTTCTACGAGTTGGATTTTGCCGAAAACACCGTCTTGCTTTTGCAGGCATTAAGCAAATCCGGAAGTGAGAATGTTAAACTAATGATGGATAATGAATCGTTTCCCATATTGACTTATGAACATCAGAATCAATTGCTTCCTCCTGCTCCGTTCAAAAATCATAATGATACATTAGAGCAGGTAGCAGATACATCCGCGAGTTTTGATTCTTTTATCCGTAAAGCAGAACAGCGTATTATGTCAGACATAGATATGCGGGATCTATATCTTCCTGAAGTGGAAGTCACTGCATTGAGAATCAGGAAAGATGAACAAAGACTCCGTTTTTTCTCGAATTTAGGTTCGAGTGTTACAATTCGAAGAGAAGAAATAGAAAAACAGAAATTCCAATGGCTTGCAGATTATGTCAGAGCCAATGTGCCCGGAGTACTTTTACAATCGAATGAAAAAGGTGCTCCTGTGCTTTATTTTTTGCGAAATGTAAACAGTGGCATGGAAGAACTGCCCTTGGTGTATATTGACGGCTTTCCTGTAGGTGGTGGTGATCCGAATGACCCTTCAAACACCGGCGGTTTTGATATACCTCCCGAAGAAATTGAAAGCATAGATGTTTTTGCAGATGGAGCAGGATTTGGAATGAGGGGTGCGAATGGTGTAATCAGTATTACCACCCGTAAAGGATTCGCAGGCAATAGATTAGAAAAATCTAACTTTGCAGTTTACTCTCCGTTAGGTTATCAACAACCGGTTGAGTTCTATGCTCCCAAATACGAAACTCAAGAGAGTAAACAATCTCAAACCCCTGATTACCGTACGACTATCTACTGGAAACCCGATGTGGTGATTTCGGACGAAAACGAAAAAGCGACTTTTGAGTTTTACACCTCTGATTTCAAAACAACCTATTCTCTTGCTATTGAAGGAATAACAACAGGAGGTAAAATCATTCGTCAGGTTGAAAAAATTATTGTGAAGTAAATTAAAGGCATGAAAAAAACAACTATCCAACCATCATCCCGGACTTACTCATAGTCCGCAACGATAGTTGGATAGCATGTTGACGGCAATCAAAAAAGCGCGAAGTGCGCTATAGGCCGTAATCTAAAGACAATCAGCTTCCGCTATACCTGCTTTCGACAACTTTCCAATCGACGATTTTCCACATGCTGCTCAAATGGTCAGCGCGACGATTCTGGAAATCAAGGTAGTAAGCATGTTCCCAAACGTCGAATGTGAGTAATGGTGTCAGTCCTTTAGTAAGGGGATTGCCTGCGTTGAACTCTTTCACAATCAGCAGTTTGCCTTCATCGTTGGCAGCCAGCCAAACCCATCCTGAACCAAACAGGGTTACTCCGCCTGATTCAAATTCTTTCTGGAAATTTTCAAGCGTACCCCAAGTTTCTCCAATCTCTTTTGCCAATTGACCGGAAGGACTGCCACCTCCCGTGGGAGATAACTGCGTGAAATAGAGGTTATGATTCAGTATCTGACCTGCATTGTTGAAAATTCCTCCATCAGCTTCTTTGACAATCGTGTCGAGTTCGGCATTTTCGAATTTGGTCCCCTTAGAGAGGTTATTCAAGTTGTTGACATAAGCCTGAAGATGCTTACCATGATGAGTCTCAATGGTTTGCTTTCCAATGACAGGTTCAAGTGCGTCTGTCGCGTACGGTAATTTAATTAATTCAAACATAATATATATAATTTTAAAATTAGTTTGCCAAAGGTATGACATTTTATTGTACTAAACAAATTTCATCAAACAAAAAGTAGTATATTTGCGTTTTTTTAAAGATTTTTTGTGAAAGCAAACGTTGTGCTCTTTATGTTGGTATTTTTAACAGAATGATTATTAATCTTTTAATTTGATAAGGTATGATGGAGATATTGCATACTTTTTTACTTCCGTCTGCATGGATCGCATTGCTGACTTTGACGTTTTTAGAGGTTGTTTTAGGGGTAGACAACATCGTGTTTTTATCGATAATGTCGTCAAAGCTTCCGGAAAGCCTGCAGCCGAGAGCCAGGTCGATCGGCCTGTTAGGCGCTATGGGCATGAGGGTGGTGCTATTGTTTTGTATATCATTGCTTATGCAGTTGACAAAGCCGGTTCTGACTTTTAACACTTCCTGGTTGGACGGGGTGATCACGGGACAAAGCATTATCGTCTTTTTAGGAGGCTTATTTCTTCTATATAAGAGCGTTACCGAGATACATCATAAGTTGGAGGGCGTTGAAGATCACGCATCGAATGCCCGAAAAACAGGATTTTGGTCTGTGGTGGTTCAAATTATTGCGTTGGATATTGTGTTTTCGTTCGACAGTGTATTGACAGCCGTTGGTTTAGTGAGCTTTAACGAATTTGGATATGCCGGCGCCATGACCATCATGATTACGGCGGTCGTCATATCGATCATTGTCATGATGTTGTTTTCGGGGCCTGTCAGTCATTTTGTCAATAACCATCCGACGATCCAGATGTTGGGGCTTTCGTTTCTGATTCTGATTGGCGTGATGCTGATTGTTGAGGCAGCGCATCTATCTCATATTTCGATCTTTGGCTCCGTCGTCGGGGCGATTCCCAAAGGCTATATTTATTTTGCCATTGCGTTCTCGCTATTGGTCGAAGTCCTAAATATGAAGTTACGAAAGAAAAGTGTCAAGCCTTGAACTTCTTTAGCCTCAAGGCATTGGTGACAACCGAGACAGAGCTGAAACTCATCGCTGCCGCCGCAATCATCGGGTTGAGGAGCGGTCCGCCGAACAGGTGCAGCACGCCGGCTGCTATAGGGATGCCGATCACATTATAGCCGAATGCCCAAAACAGATTTTGCTTGATGATACGGATGGTTTGACGGCTTAGACGGATGGCTGTCAATACATCAGATAAATTTGAGTGCATAAGTACGATATCTGCACATTCAATGGCTACGTCAGTGCCTGCCCCGATTGCAATGCCGATATCGGCTTGCGTCAGTGCCGGAGCGTCGTTGATGCCGTCTCCAACCATTGCCACCATACGTCCTTCGTCTTGCAAACGTTTTATTTCTTGCGCTTTATCCTGCGGCAAAACTTCTGCAAGCGTCCTGTCAATGCCGGCCTGCCGGGCTATCGCATCAGCCGTCTTACGGTTATCGCCCGTAATCATAACAACTTCGATGCCCATTTTTCGTAAGCCTTCGACAGCCGATAAACTGCTTGTTTTCAACGTATCTGAAACGGCTATCAGTCCTGCCTGCAAACCATTGATCGATATATACAAAGGCGTTTTACCCTCAGCTGCAAACCGTTCGCCTGCTTGCATCAAATCAGACAATTCTTCTATCGGAATCAGACAAGCGTCCGGTTGAGTGATGTTTAAAGATTGTTGAGCAGCCGACTGTCCGAAAGCAAATTCAGCCCGTCCGATTTTAACCTGCTTCCCCAATACATTGGCGCAGACGCCCATCCCTGTCACAGACGAAAAATCAGTTACAGGATAAATAGTTGTCGCCGACTTTACAACTGCCTGAGCAAGCGGGTGTTCGGAAAGCTTTTCAACGCTTGCAGCCATATTTAACATTTCATCTCCACCGATAACGTCTGTGACAGTGGGCTTTCCTTCGGTCAACGTGCCTGTTTTGTCAAAAACTACGGTATTTATTTTGTGTGCCGTTTCGAGAGCTTCTCCGTTCTTGACCAAAATTCCGTTTGAAGCGCTTTTACCGGTGGCCACGACAATGGCCGTAGGCGTGGCAAGCCCTAATGCACAAGGACATGCGATGACAAGTATTGAGATAAAGATTGTCAGCGCAAACTTCAAATCATATCCGCCGAAGAAAAACCAGGCAGCCCATGCCAAAACAGCAATCGCAAAGACGATAGGAATAAAATAGCCGGAAACTACATCGGCCAACCGCGCAATCGGAGCTTTCGTACTTTGCGCCTCTTCCACAAGCCTGATAATGTGTGCAAGAGCAGTCTCGCTACCTGTTTTTTCAGTCTTAAAACGTATCGCTCCGGTCGTATTTAAAGTGGCTGCATATACCTGATCGCCGACATTTTTATCGACAGGCATGCTCTCACCCGTAAGCATTGATTCATCGATAGCCGTATATCCCTCTGTCACAATGCCGTCTACCGGTATCTTGGCGCCGGGCTTAACAATAATCACGTCGCCGACAGTGACTTTATCTATCGGAATTTCCTTTTCTACGCCGTCTTGCAGGATGATGGCTGTTTTCGGCGCCAGACCCATCAGTTTCTTGATGGCTTCGCCTGTTCTGCCTTTTGCAATTGTTTCCAGCAATCTGCCGAGTAAAATGAGAGTGATAATCACTCCGGCTGTTTCAAAATACAGGGAATCAACGTGTTCGATATGAACGGAAATGATTTGAAACGTATTGTATACACCATAAATAAATGCCGCACTTGTCCCGATGGCAACAAGTGAATCCATATTGGGACTCCGTGCAACTATCGACTTAAAACCCACAGTATAAAACTCATATCCTACAACAATCACAGGAATGACAAGCGCAAGTTGCACCAACGCATACGTAAGCGGATGATGCATCGGGTCGAGAAAAGCCGGAAACGGCAGATGAAAAGAATGAAGCATCGGCGCCATCGCTATATACAACAGCGGCAACGCAAAACATGCCGAAACGATAAATTTAATCCACGCCGCCCTGATGGCTTCCGATTTCTGTAAATATATCTGTTCCGCATTGCTGTCTTCCAGTACTTTATACCCGGTTTTCACTATCGTCTCCCGAATCAGCGGCAACGTGACCGCCCTTGCGTCAAAAGCAATCTTAGCCTTTTCAGTGGCGAAATTAACAGCCACACTGTCAACGCCTTCCAATTGCTCCACCGCCTTCTCAATCCGTTGTGCGCAAGCCACGCACCCCATACCGCCTATATTTAATTCTATTATTTTCATATTGTTATAAATTGAATATTAAAAACGCCGTTGCGCCTCGAAAATCATATTTTTCAATTAGCATTTAACGCTGGAACAAAAGTATACATTTTTCCGGTTCCGGCAAAAAATGTGCCCCATAAATAGTTTGACAATGCTTTTTAAATGATAATAAAAATTTAACATACTGATTATTCGTTTTTGTACAATGCCTATAAAGCTGTCGCAACATACCAAGATGTAGCCGCGATTCTGACGGCCATGGAAGATCCGGCCTTATCGACCATCTCAATTTCTCCAAACCCCACTTCCGGCCAACTGATTATTAAAACCGAAGGACAGCATATTCAACGTATTTCAATCTATAACTTGTCCGGGATGAAGCTCTTTACAACTAAAAGCACGACATTGGACATATCGCATTTGCCTGAAGGAGTTTACTTTGTACAAATTACAACAGAAACAGGAAGTGTTACTAAAAAAATTATAAAGAAGTGACGTGTCATGCCCCGATAAAATTTTATAGGAAAAATAACGAAAAAAATATTAAATTCAATAAATTTGTGTAAATTTGCGCACTTTGTGTTATTTACGTTCATTTTCAAAAAATTATAAACAAATGAAATACAGATTGATTGTTTTATTTGGGTTGTCGTTCCTTTTGTTGCTAAGTTGCGAACAACAACCGGTCGGCGTCTCGGGGCAAAAGAAAGGGCCGGTGGACTATGTGAATAACCGGATTGGGAATATAAGTATCCTTTTAGTTCCGACATTTCCGGTTACTCATCTGCCAAACAGCATGTTACGGATGATTCCGGCACATACTGAATTTGTAACCGACCGAATGCAGGGCTTGCCCTTGAATGTGCCTTCGCACCGACAGGGCGATGTGCTTCACTTAATGCCTTATTGCGGTGATTACGAGGGACTGACATCGCTCAGGAATTATCGATACGACCAGGAGATTTCCACGCCGTATCAATATTCGGTTTGGTTGGACGATTACGCCATTACTGCCCGTTTTGCGCCTGCCGCACGTTCGGGGATATACACCTTCGCGTTCGAGAAAGATGCGCCAAGGTATGTGATGCTGAGAGCAGTACGTAGCGGAGAGCTTTGTGCGGACAAGAATATCATGCACGGATATGAAAATTATCACGGCATACAGCATTATTTCTATGTAGAATTTGAGCAGATACCTGTCGAGACAGGCGCGCCGGATACAACAGGCAGATCAGCTTGTTACGCTAAATTTGACAATGACGTCAAGGAAGTACGCCTTCGCTACGGTGTGTCGTATATTAGTGAAGACCAGGCGCGTAAGAATATGGAAAATGAAATCATAGGCTTCGACATCGAACCGGTTATAAAAGCTGCCCGCGCCGAATGGAATAAGACATTAGGCAAGATACAGGTCGAGGGAGGCACAGAGGCACAGAAAACGGTTTTCTACACAGCGCTTTACCGCTCTCACGAGCGGATGGTCAATATTACCGAAGACGGGCAATATTTCAACGGATTCGACAGGCAAGTACATGATACGGAAGGTGTTCCGTTTTGGACGGACGACTGGATTTGGGATACATATCATGCACTGCATCCCTTGCAAATCATCTTGAACCCAAAGGCGGAAGAGGAGAAGCTGGCTTCCTATCTCCGTATGTATGAGGCAAGTGAGGAGAAATGGATGCCCACATTTCCGGTGGTCTACGGCGATGCCCATAGCATGAATGGCAATCATGCAGCTGTCATGTTTGCGGATGCGCTCTGCAAGGGGTTGAATTTCGATGTGGAGAAAGCTTTTGAGGGGATGAAAAATACGGTGTTGACCGAGACCATTCTGCCCTGGCGACGGGCGCCCAAGACGGTGCTGGAAGATTTTTATCAGCAAAACGGCTGGTTTCCTGCGCTTCATCCCGGTGAGAAAGAGACCGAACCGCTTGTGCACAGCTTTGAAAAACGCAATGCCGTGGCCGTGACACAGGCGGCTTCTTATGACGACTGGTCTATTG
>JAITMM010000281.1 GCA_031277335.1 Tannerella sp.
GCACGCGCCTATATCGCCGCCGCCGGTCTGTACGAACTGTATATCAACGGCGAAAAGATTGGCAACCACCGCCTTGACCCGATGTACACCCGTTTTGACCGTCGCAACCTCTACGTCACTTATGACGTGACGCAACAGCTTCAGCAAGGCCAAAACGCTGTAGGCGTGCTACTTGGCAACGGCTGGTATAATCACCAGTCCACCGCCGTGTGGTTCTTCGACCGTGCCCCGTGGCGAGACCGTCCGGCATTCTGTATGGATATCCGCATCACTTATGAGGATGGTTCTCAAGACATTATCGTGACGGACAATTCCTGGCGCACCCACCTCAGTCCCGTCATCTTCAATAGCATCTATACGGCAGAGCATTACGATGCACGGCTCGAACAGCCGGGATGGAACAAGCCCGGATTCGACGACTCGGAATGGAATCTCCGCAACCATCCGGTGATCCTCCGTGCCGCACCTTCGCAAAACATTGTGTCACAGCAACTTCATCCCATCCGCAACGTAGAACGCATCCCCGCCCAAACCGTCAAGCAGATGAACGACACGACCTGGATATTCAATCTCGGCAGAAACATCGCCGGCGTAAGCGAGTTCCGCGTGACGGGCGAAGCCGGGACAGTTATTCGCCTGAAACACGCGGAGATACTTGACAGGGACGGCCTGCCCGACATGACAAATATCGAGGCGCATTATCGCCCGACCGATGACACCGACCCGTTCCAGACCGATATTTTTATCCTCGCCGGAAAGGGCGAAGAGACGTTTATGCCCCGCTTCAATTACAAGGGATTTCAATACGTGCAGGTGACGGCGAGCAAGCCGTTGCAACTGACTGTCAATAACTTGAACGGATGGTTTATGCACAGCGACGTCCCGCCTGTCGGCCGGCTTGAGACCTCCGACCCGGTCATCAACAAGATTTGGTGGGCCGCCAATAATTCCTACCTCTCCAACCTGTTCGGCTACCCGACCGACTGCCCCCAGCGCGAAAAGAACGGCTGGACGGGCGATGCGCATATCGCCATTGAGACAGCGCTTTACAACTTCGACGGCATCACCGTCTACGAAAAATGGCTGGCCGACCATCGCGACGAGCAACAGCCCAACGGCGTCCTGCCGTCCATCATCCCGAGCAGCGGCTGGGGATATGAATGGGGCAACGGCCCCGACTGGACAAGCACCATTGCCCTCATTCCCTGGAACATATACCTGTTCTACGGCGACAACAGCCTGCTGGCCACGTGCTACGACAATATCCGACGCTATGTCGACCGTATCACCGAAACGGCACCCAACGGCCTGACAACATGGGGATTGGGAGACTGGATACCGGTCAAATCAAAGACGCCGGTAGAATTTACCTCCTCCGTCTATTACTTTGTGGATGCAACCATCCTGGCACGTGCCGCGAAGATGTTCAACCAACAGGCTGATGTCGAGAAATATACGCTTCTGGCGCAAAAAATAAAAGACGCCATCAATGCCAAATACCTGAACCGCGAGACCGGCATCTATGGAGAAGGTGTGCAGACCGAACTGAGCGTTCCGTTGCAGTGGGGCATTGTACCGGACGAACTGCGCCCCGCCGTAGCCGCCAATCTGGCCAAGCGCGTGGAAACCGACAACAAACATTTAGACGTCGGTCTGCTGGGCACCAAAGCTATCCTTAACGCATTGAGTGAGAATGGATATGCCGACCTTGCATTTACTGTAGCCTCACAGCGCGATTTCCCGTCATGGGGCTGGTGGATTGTCAACGGCGCAACGACGCTCTACGAAAACTGGCCGATCGACGCCACCCGCGACCTGTCAATGAACCATATCATGTTCGGCGAAGTAAGCGCCTGGTTTTACAAGGCATTGGGCGGCATCAAACCCGACCCCAACCAGCCCGGCTTCAAGAACATTATCCTTCGTCCGCATTTTGTGTCGGGATTAACGCATGTCAACGTATCGCATCAATCGCCTTACGGAGAGATTGTCTCCAAATGGGAAAAGATCAAAAAGACAGTCACTTATTCCGTGACAGTCCCCCCCAATTCCACCGCCGACCTCTATCTGCCTGCGCACCTGAAAGTCCGCAAAATAACCCTCTCCGACTCCAAAGCCCCCCTCACCCTGCAACCGACCCCCGATAACGGCTATCACCTTTTGTCCGGAAGCTATAGCTTTGAGTTAAATAACTGAATAACGGAATAATAGAATAACTGCGTAACTGAATAACGGAATAATAGAGTAACAGAGTACAGAGTAACAGAATACCCGCCAGTTCCGTCATTGCGGGCTTGACCCGCAATCCCCTCTTCCTTAACGTGAACCGGAGATTCCGCATCAAGATGCAGAATGACGGTTCGGCGTAACCTTGAACCGTCGTTAATCGTCATTATATCCTGAACTTGATTCAGGATCAACCCGCACTCCCTCTTGTCTTTTTTTCGTGTAAATTAGTGTAAATTCGTGGACAAATCTTCAACTACAATTCGTGGCCACCAGCACCACCGCATCCGCAAACACCTCCCCCCTCGACTTACCCCCATCCACCATAATCACACCCTCTTGCCCCGCATCAAACTCATACACCCCCAAATCCATCCAATAACTAAAACTCCCTGACGACCCATATTCCATCTGATTCTCACGCGGATCAAAAGCCACTTCGTCCATCCCCGAAGCCGACCGTATATCAACCGCAATCCTAACCGGCTTCTCGCCCCGTATCGCCTCATGCGGACAGTGAAAATACACCCGATACTTCCCTGAAACTTTCACGTCAGGCTTAAAACTCACATACGTACCTTTCTGAGTATTAGAACAATACATATATCCAATCTTATAATGATTCCCCGTCCGCACTTCCCAATTTCCACTGCTTTCCGTCTGCGAAACATCCGAATCGTCCACTAATATTTCAGGCGTCGACCCGTCCAGTAAAGGATTGGTTCTCAGCAGCTCTTTCAATTTCGTCACATCAACATCGTGCACCCCCGTGTTGTTATTGATAGCCATCGCCGCCGCCACCCCCGCCGACTGCCCCAGCACCATAAACACAGGCTCCATGCGAATGGAACCGAAGGCGATATGCGACGCCGAAAGGCACACAGGCACAAGCAGATTCGTACATTCCGATGCCTTGGGCAGGATCGCCCTGTACGAAATCGGATACGGCCCGAAGCCGCCAATCTCCACATTCCCTTCGTTCTTGACCATGTCCTTCCCATCCTTATGAATCACAATACGCTGACAATTATGCGAATCCATCGTATAGGCAGCCATCCCGATTGTGTCCGTCACCACTTCCTTCCCGACGCAGTTGGCCTCGGTCATCACGTAATCGCCAATCATCCGCCTCGATTCACGGATGTAAAGCTGTGGCGACCAATGGTTATTATCGGGATATTCATCCTTGGGATAACCCCATCTCGCGACGAAATCTTTCAGAATCCCGGGCACCCTTGGATCGGTAATATAAAAATATAACAGCCCTTTGGTATAATCTTCATGTTCCTTGACAATCCGTTTGCGTTCGTCGTAGTCAGCTTCGGGATAGGCTTGGTTCGCGCCGATCATATCCGTCGAAAAACCGCCCCGGTTATTGATATCTGTTTTGTTGCCGGGCATGATGCTCCATATAAAATACTGATTTACTGTCCAATCCTTTGGCTGTGCCTCAAACAGCCGCACCAGCAGTTCGTAGCGTTGCGGATCGTAGTTTTCCGGTTCGGTGATGGGAATCATGTTGTTGGGATCATCCGTCAGGCAGATGCGGACATTATACGTCTGCACGATTTGATCGCCCGACCCGTGCGGCGCCAAGGCAGCATCAGTCACGCCCCATAGTAAACCGCTGCCCGGATCGCCCGGAACCCTGTAAGGATCAACGCCATCCGGAAATTGATGTGTGCCGGAAGATTCAGCCCGGTATTCAGGCAGATATACTCCATTCCACGATTCGCCGTATACGCTATTCGCCTCGCGTCCAACCGTATAACTAACTCCTGCACGCGCCATCAAATCACCTTCGTAGGAACAGTCGATAAATTGTTTGGCTTTGATGCGGATAGCAGGTTCCGTTTCAGGTGATTGCGCATTTTTCAGCGTGACCGTCTCTATCGCCGTCCCCCGCTTTTTCGCCGAAACGATCCTGTATTGATACATCACATCCAATTGACTTTCATCAACATACTGCTGCAAAACACGTGATGCCACACTCGGTTCAAACGTCCACCCCTCAAACATCCCGTAATGCTTCCCGACACGCCGATAAAAATCACGCGATAACCCACTGATAGCAAACTTATTGCCTATATCCGTCGCGCCAAGTCCACCCGTCGTCATCCCGCCCAAATGCCTGGTCGGTTCAACCAAAACCACACTTTTCCCCATCATCTTGGCCGAATAAGCCGCCATCACCCCGGCCGCCGTCCCGCCATACACGCAGACATCCACCTCTTTAGCCGTCTCTGCCGACCTGCACGCACCAAGCACGGCAACCGCCATCCAGCACAAAAAAATCTTACTAATCAAAGAAATATTCATATTCATTAAATTTTATATTCAATACATAACATCTCAAATTCCACTTTTTGTATTACCTTTATTTATCAAGATAATGTCCTAAATATTGGTAAAATACTATGATTTCCTTTTCTTCGGGCATATTGTAATTACTTCCTTGTTCGATTGCGTAAACAATCCGGTCTTTTTGAGAAAGGTTGCGCGACCACATTTCCTTTTTCGTATGTTTCAATTGTTCGGGATTGCCGATAGTATTCAGATTTCGCGGCTCTTCCAAAATATCTCCCACAAGATATTGCAACTTGCTTTGTATTTTTTTAGGATAAGACTTGAAAATTAATGCTTTGTCATTTAAAGCTTCATTCATTTCTACATATTGATACATGTTATATGTTCCAAAAGTTGTTGAAATCTCCTTTTACCCATTCGCCCCGTTCAGCCTGAGCAAGACTTCTTTTCATCTTTGCAGTCCATTGAATGGGTTCCTCTATCTCAACTCCCTTTTCAATCAGAAAGGGAATAATATCAGCATGTAAGAACAAATCAATTATAACAGACTTAGGAACACCGTTATCAGCCCTTTCTACCTTTATACCTGCTACCTGTTTCATATCCATACGTTTTTCAATACATTTTGGCGCAAAAATACTAATAATAATAGACAATTGACAACTTTTCAACTCTAAAAAAAACTGATACATCTTTTTTTTAGAAAACAATTTACGCCCTTGCATTTCCCCACGTCAAGTTTTATCCTTACCTTTGCCCGGATTGAATCATTTAATTATCATCGCCATTGGAATCAAATCCGCAACTTGAGCTTGCCCATAAGCTGATTAAATTTACCGGGACGAACGTGTTTCTGACAGGGAAGGCCGGCACGGGAAAGACGACTTTTTTGCATCAGCTGCGCGAAAATTCGCCCAAAAGGATGATCGTTGTTGCCCCGACGGGCGTGGCTGCCATCAATGCAAAAGGAGTTACCATCCACTCTTTCTTTCAGTTAAGCTTTGCGCCGTTTCTACCGGGCATCAAGCCGGCGAGCGAATTTTTCCGTTACAGCAAGGAAAAAATAAATATCATTAAAAGCCTTGATTTGCTGGTGATTGACGAAATAAGTATGGTGCGTGCCGACCTCCTGGACGCCGTGGACTATGTGTTGCGCCATTTCAGACAGAACGAAAAACCGTTCGGAGGCGTTCAGCTACTGATGATTGGCGACTTGGAACAGTTGGCCCCCGTCGTAAAAGACGATGAATGGAGCCTGCTGCAGGATTATTATGAAACGCCGTTTTTCTTTGAGAGTCATGCGCTGAAAAATACTTCTTATGCGAGCGTCGAGTTGAAAACAGTCTTCCGTCAATCCGACGAACTGTTTATCAACATGTTAAATCGTATCCGGGAGAAAAAGATTGACACCGCCTTCCTGAAGGAACTCAACAAAAGATATCAGCCCGACTTCAAGCCCGACATAGACGGAGGCTATATCATACTTACCACACATAACGCACAGGCCCAGCGTATTAACAGCAATCGAATGAATCAGCTGGACGCTTCGAGCCATGTCTATGAAGCCGAAATCACCGGTAATTTCCCCGAATATTCCTACCCGACCGATGCCCGACTTGTGCTAAAGAAAGGCGCCCAAGTCATGTTTGTCAAAAACGACCTTTCTCCCGCAAAACGATATTACAACGGGAAGATAGCCATCATTACCCGTCTGGATGACAGCAGAATAGAAGCAAAAGGCAAAGACGATAATGAACCTATAATCGTGGAAAAAGCCGAATGGGGCAATATGAAATACACCATCGACCCTGACACGAAGGAGTTGCGCGAAGAAGTCGAAGGTTCGTTCGAACAGTATCCGCTCAAGACGGCGTGGGCCATCACAGTGCATAAAAGTCAGGGACTTACGTTCGAAAAGGCAATCATTGACGCCAACGCATCGTTTGCACATGGCCAGGTGTATGTTGCCTTGAGCCGTTGCAGAACGCTGGAGGGGCTGGTGTTGAGTTCGCCGGTCAGCTTTCAGTCCGTGATCCGAAGCGGAAGTATTGATGCTTTTGTGCAGGACGTATCTGCTAAAGAACCTGACGAACAGCAGCTTATGAAACTACGCCAAGCATACTTCAGACAATTGCTCGTCGAACTGTTCTCGTTTGAAACCTTTCAATCCCGCTTCAGGACAATGGGCTGGCTATTAAACGAATACTTCAAAAACCTATACCCCGTCCTGATTCAGCAATACCGGCAAGCCGAAGACCGTTTCCGCAGCGAAATATTCACTGTCTCAGAGCAGTTCCACTCTCAACTGGAGCGTCTGCTCGCCAACACGTCCAACCCTGAAGAAGACGCATTCCTGCAAGAACGCATCGGCAAAGCATCCGTCTATTTTCAGGAAAAGCTACGCCTGATCGTAGAGGAATTAGTTGTAAGCACTGACATTGAAACAGATAACAAAGACATCCGCAAACGCATGACCAACTTCCTCGACACCTGGCGCATGGAAATCCGCCAAAAACAAAAGACATTATCTGCCTGCACCGACGGCTTTTCCATCTCCACCTACCTGAATACCAAATCAAAAGCCGCCATCGACGAAGAATCCCCCTCACCGAAAAAGAAAGAAAAGCCTGTCAAAGAATCCCTCGCCAAAACCGAAGTCCCCACCGACATCCTCAATAAAGAGCTATACGAAGACCTGCGTTCCTGGCGCATGACCCATGCCAAAGAATTAGGCGTCCCCGCCTACGTCGTCCTCTCCCAACTCGCCTTAGTCGGCATCACCAACCTGTTGCCCCAAGACGCCGTCCAACTCCGCCGCATCCCCGGTATCGGCCCCGCCACCCTCACCCGCTACGGCGAAGAACTCCTACAGTTAGTCGACACCTCCATCCGCAAGTATGGGTATGACAAGTGATTAATGATGACAAGGTATTTTACTTCCGTCCGAACCGGATACAAAACTCCAAAAATTAACAATAGTAGCATTTGATTGTTAAATCTACCCAAACGTAGCGGTTTGAAATCCGTTTTGAGTTCTGAAATTTTTTTTGTACCTTTGTCGCGAAGCATATTTTTTTTGCATTTTGGAATTACATCGCTTAATGAATGATTTTCAAAGATATTAGCAAATAAATAGGTTGCTTTTTTTCTCAATATTCCCTATTGTAGGGATGGCGAACATCAAGAATTTGTAAGTGAATTTTTAATAAAAATACAACAATATGGACAATTTATCAAAATTTACGAACCTCTACTCTCTTAGTAAAACACTTAGGTTTGAGTTGATTCCGCAGGGTAAAACCTTGACACACATTCAGGAAAAAGGCTTGCTTTCACAAGACGAACGACGTGCCGACAGCTACAAGAAAGTCAAAAAAATAATTGACGAGTATCATAAGGCATTTATAAAAGAATCTCTTGCAAATTGCAAATTAAACGAGGAGTTGCTTGCCGAGTATTTGTCCTTATACAATGTAAGGCAACGGGGTGAAGATCAAAAGAAAAAATTTGAAGAAATTCAAACAAAACTGCGCAAAGAAATAGCGGACAAATTCACAAAATCCGCCGATTATTCAAAAGTTTCCAAAGAAGGTGAAGGAATAAAAGCCGTTTTGGAAGCCGTCAAAGATGATGCCGACAAGAAAAAATTGCTTGAAGAATTCAATCGATTTTCTACCTACTTTGGAGGCTTCTACGAAAACAGAAAAAACATGTATTCGGCGGAAGATAAAGCCACTGCCATTTCCTATCGCCTTATACACGAAAATTTGCCCAAGTTCATTGACAATATTGCTATTTTTGAAAAAATAAAAAATAGCCCGGTGGCCGATAATTTCGAGAAACTATACACAAATTTGGAGGAATATCTCAATGTTTCAAAGATTGAAGACATTTTCAATTTGGAAACGTTTTCGGATTTTCTCACACAGGAACAGATCGATGTTTATAATTCGGTAATTGGTGGAAAAACGGAAGAAGATGGAAAGAAAAAACAGGGATTGAATGAATACATTAATTTACATAATCAACAGCAAACCGATAAAACGAAAAAACTCCCGAAACTCAAACCTTTCTTTAAACAAATTTTAAACGACCGAAACGCCATTTCGTGGTTGCCGGAGGAATTTGAGAGAGGCAAAGATAATTTTGTTTTGGAAAGTATCGAAAAATGTTATCAGGAACTTTGCAAGCAAGTTTTTGCACCGGAAGAAAAACAAGCGTTAATCGGACTTCTGTATAATTTGAACGATTATGATTCAAGTAAAATTTATCTGCGAAACGATACTACATTAACCGACATTTCACAACAACTTTTCGGTTCGTGGGCAGTTATTCAAAAAGCGGTGGAAATGCGTTACGAAAACGAAAATCCAAGAAAGAAAAACAAAAAGGGGAAATTTACAGAAACAGAAGAAAAATTTGCGGAACGAAAAGAGAATTTTTTTAAGCATCACGACAGTTTTTCCATCGGCTATCTGAATGAATGTTTGGCTTTGCTCGGCGATATGGAAAAAGACGAAAAAGTTTGCACCAAAAACATTGCCGATTATTTTACAAATCTTGGTAAAAAAGGTGGCGTCGAAAATCTTTTTGTGCAAATCTCAACTAATTACGAACAAATAAAAACATTGCTCAACACGCCTTATCCCGAAGATAAAGATTTAGCGCAGGATAAAATTTCCGTTGAAAAAATCAAACTGTTTTTGGATAGCATTAAAGCCGTTCAATGGTTTGTGAAACCGCTACTTGGCAAAAACGAATCGAATAAGGATGAAAGATTTTATGGCGAATTTACGCCTCTTTGGGAGGAATTGGACAAAATTACGCCGCTCTACAACAAGGTGCGCAATTATATGACACAAAAACCGTATTCGATAGAGAAAATCAAACTGAATTTTGAAAACTCCACTTTATTAAACGGTTGGGACAAAAACAAAGAGCAGGATAATACGGCGGTTCTTTTGCGAAAAGGCGGCAATTATTATTTGGCGATAATGAATTATCAATCGAAAATAAAATTTGATGAAATTGAAACAGCAAAAGATGATAAAAATTTTTATGAAAAGATTGAATACAAACTTCTTCCCGGACCGAATAAAATGTTGCCCAAAGTATTTTTTTCCAAAAAAGGTAAAGCCGAATTTAATCCAAGCGATAAAATTTTGAACGATTACGAAAATGGTTGTCATAAAATAGGTGCAACTTTTGACAAAGCCAAAATGCACGAAATCATTGATTTCTTTAAAACATCAATCGTCAAACATAAGGATTGGAAAAAATTCGGGTTTAATTTTTCAAGTACTGCTACTTATGATAGTATTGATAAATTTTACAACGAAGTTTCGGAACAAGGTTATAAAATTACTCTCCGAAACATTCCCGAATCGGCAATTCATCAACTTGTGGAAGAAGGAAATTTGTATCTTTTTCAAATCTACAACAAAGATTTTTCGGAGTACTCAAAAGGTACGCCCAATATGCATACACTTTATTGGAGAGAATTGTTTTCTGAAGAAAATTTAAAAAATGTAGTGTATAAACTTAACGGAGAAGCAGAGGTGTTTTACAGAAAATCAAGCATCAAAGATGAAAATATAATTGTTCACAAGGCAAAGAAAAATATCCAAAACAAGAATGAACAAAATCAAAAAAAAGAAAGTTGCTTTGAATATGATATCATCAAAGACAAACGCTATACGGTAGATAAATTCAGTTTTCATGTACCTATAACAATGAATTTCAAAGCCGAAGGAACCGAAAACATCAACCCGGAAGTCAACCAATTTATCAAAGAAAATCCCGAAGACATTCACATCATCGGCATTGACCGCGGCGAAAGGCATTTGCTTTATTTGAGTTTGATTAATTCAAAAGGTGTAATCGTAAAACAATTTTCACTCAACGAAATTGTGAACGAACATAATGGAAATAAATGCAAAACCAACTACCACACCCTTTTGGACACACGGGAAAAAGAACGGCAAAACGAACGGGAAAGTTGGAAAACCATTGAATCCATTAAAGAATTGAAGGAAGGTTACATCAGTCAGGTGATTCATAAAATTTCGGAATTGATGGTGGAATACACAGCCATTGTGGTGTTGGAAGATTTGAATATGGGCTTTATGCGGGGCAGACAAAAAGTGGAAAAATCGGTGTATCAAAAGTTTGAAAAAATGCTGATTGACAAACTCAACTATCTGGTGAACAAGAAAAAACAAGCGAACGAATTGGGCGGAACGTTGCAGGCATTACAACTGACGAACAAATTTGTAAGTTTCAAAAAACTCGGAAAGCAAAGCGGTTTTTTATTTTATGTTCCGGCATGGAATACGAGTAAAATGTGCCCGGTAACAGGTTTTGTAAATTTGTTCGATACTCGATACGAAAATGTGGAAAAAACAAAAACGTTTTTTTCAAAATTTGATTCCATAAAATATAACAACGATAAAAATTACTTTGAATTTGATGTAAAAGATTATTCTAAATTTTCAGGGAAAGCAGAAGATACGCGACTGGATTGGTTGATTTGTACACATGGTAAACGTATAGAATCTTTCCGTAATCCCGAAAAAAATAGTCAATGGGATAATCGGGAAATTGATTTGACGTCCGAGTTCAAAAAAATACTCGGAACAGAAAATTCTGATTTGAAAGAATTCATTTCACAGCAAACTGAAAAATTATTTTTTGAACGTTTGTTGTATTTATTTGCAATGACGGTTAAAATTCGCAACAGCATCACTAACAGCGATATGGACTATATAATTTCACCTGTGACAGACGAAAACGGGAAATTTTACGATTCAAGGAACGGCGATGAAACATTGCCGGAAAATGGCGACGCCAACGGTGCTTACAATATTGCCCGAAAAGGTCTTTGGATTGTGGAACAAATCCAAAAAACGGAGAACTTTATGAGAATAAATTTGGCAATCAGTAATAAAGAATGGTTGCAATTTACACAAAATCCAAATCATAAAAAATGAACGATTACATTTCAATTTCCACGCTCAACGACTTTATCTTTTGCCCCTACTCCATCTACCTGCACAATGTATATAAAGGTGGGGACGAAGAATTGGCTCATGCTGTGCCGCAAACGCGGGGAAAAGCGGTCCACACCGCTATTGATGATAAAAAATACAGCAGCCGCAAAGATGATATTTCGGGAATGAACGTATATAGCGATGAATTGGGCATTGTCGGAAAAATTGATGTTTTTAAAGCAAACGAAAAATTGCTCATTGAACGCAAATACAAACTATTGAAAATTTATCAAGGCCAGATTTATCAACTTTGGGCACAGTATTTTTGCATGGTAGAAATGGGTTATGAAGTGGATAAACTCGCTTTTTATGCTATATTGTCCAATACTACCTTTCCGGTTGAAGTTCCAACAGAACCGCAAAAAGAAGAACTGAAAGATTTTATCAGATGTTTCAAAAATTACGACCCGTGTCAAGATATAATTGTAAATACAAACAAATGCACGCATTGCATCTATTGCAATTTGTGTGATAAAACCCAAACCGAAAATGTTTACGCATAAAGACATAGCATATCGCTCTATTTTTGTTATCAATAGTCTGGAAGAAAAAAATCTCAGAGTGATGAATGGGGAATTATTGCTTGAAGACGTTCAACAAAAGAAAACGTTGACCAAATTGCCGTTTCAGAAAATATTGGCATTGTTTGTTATCGGACACATTACTGTTACTACGGCGTTAATAGACAAATGCCGTTTACACGGTATTCCATTAGTGGTGATGAAACCCAATTTCAGACCCGTATTTTTTTATTCCATCACGGCGGAAGCCAATTATTTATTACGGCAAAAGCAGTATGAATATGCGAAAGCAGATATGCAAATAGCCAAAATTTTGGTTGAAAATAAAATCCAAAATCAGTTGCGGCTATTGGAAAAAACTCGCCTGAAAAATCCGAAAATAACAAAAGCCAAAGAAAAATGTCTAAACTATCTGCCTATGATTTCGCTGGTAACGGACTACGATAGTTTAATGGGAATGGAAGGGAGTGCTGCCAAAGCCTTTTTTGCAGCCTTCTTTGAGCAGCACGATTGGAATATTCGCAGTCCGCGAACAAAAATTGACCCCGTGAACGCTACACTTGACATTGGATATACCATTCTGTTCAACTATATTGAAACATTTACCCGTTTATTTGGCTTTGACCCGTATGTTGGTGTATATCACAGATTGTGGTTCAGGCGAAAATCGCTGATTTGTGATTTAGTAGAGCCCTTTCGATGTTTAATAGACGGGCAGGTTCGCAAAGCATTTAATACTAAACAATGCAGTGCAGATGATTTTTTGTTGATAAAAAACGAATATATTTTGAAACGGGAAAAAAACAGCAATTACACAAAAATGTTTTATGATGTGCTTGTGAGTAGAAAGTCGGATGTTTTTAAATATATGCAAAGCTATTATCGTTGTTTTATGGGGCGAAAAAGCGTTCCCGAATATCCTCAATTTATAATTTAAAATTCGATAGCATGTTAGTGATAAGTTATGATATTTCAGACGATAAACTAAGAACAAAGTTCGCCAAAACCCTTATCAAACAAGGTGGAATTCGACTTCAATACTCCGTTTTTGAGGTAAATAATTCCAAGCGTATATTGGACAATTTAATTGTGCGAATAGAAAACTATTACGCTAAAAAATTCGGAGGAGGCGATAGTGTATTTATTTTTGAAACGGACGAAAAAACGGCTAAAAAATATGGCAATGCTATTCATCGCGACCGTGATTTGATTTATTTTTCGTAGTCCGCTACAAATGGCAGTCTTTATTTTTTGAAGGAAGATGCCGGCAGGTCAGTATCTGTCTAAAAATTAGTTCTTTGACATATTGTATAAAAAAATGACATCGAGAGGTGGGGTAAAATAATCAAAATAAATTTGGATGAATCCCCTTGAAAATCGTATCTTTGCAGTGATATTTTGAGTATCATTAGTCTAAATGACTGATTTAATTTCTACTATCGTAGATCGACCAGCACGGACATCGTCCGCACCCAGTCTAAATGACTGATTTAATTTCTACTATCGTAGATTCTTCAGTCAACCCGAACCACTCGATAGTCTAAATGACTGATTTAATTTCTACTATCGTAGATAAGTATATCAGAATCGGGAAACAGGAAAAGTCTAAATGACTGATTTAATTTCTACTATCGTAGATCTGTAAACAATAGATGTTATAAAAAACCGTCTAAATGACTGATTTAATTTCTACTATCGTAGATCTTGCTTTTGTCGGCTTCTGTTTTGAGATGTCTAAATGACTGATTTAATTTCTACTATCGTAGATGCAGAGAGTAACAGGATGGCAGTATACAGTCTAAATGACTGATTTAATTTCTACTATCGTAGATACATTGGAGAGCCGTATGCGTCCAGGTCAATTGTCTAAATGACTGATTTAATTTCTACTATCGTAGATGCGAGACAAGAAAAAGTGAGGTTTCTGTCGTCTAAATGACTGATTTAATTTCTACTATCGTAGATGGGGAGCGATGGCAGGGTGATGATGCCGAAGTCTAAATGACTGATTTAATTTCTACTATCGTAGATCTTTATTCGGTCAGGAGGTGCAGGATTATGTCTAAATGACTGATTTAATTTCTACTATCGTAGATATGACGTTTTGCATCGTGTCGGTTGTTAGTCTAAATGACTGATTTAATTTCTACTATCGTAGATAACCTGATACGTGGCAAAAAGTTGTCAATAGGGGTCTAAATGACTGATTTAATTTCTACTATCGTAGATATAAAATCGCTAATCTGCTGTCCACTGCCGTCTAAATGACTGATTTAATTTCAACTATCGTAGATGGGGAGTCCGTCATTGCAGCCTTTGGCGGCGTCTAAATGACTGATTTAATTTCTACTATCGTAGATCGAGTTCGACCGGAGACCATACCTTGTTTGGTCTAAATGACTGATTTAATTTCTACTATCGTAGATCTTATTGCGTTTATCCTTATTCCGCAACGCGTCTAAATGACTGATTTAATTTCTACTATCGTAGATCCAATTAATAAACGAAACAACATGAAAGTCTAAATGACTGATTTAATTTCTACTATCGTAGATCCGGTATGGACATCCGGGAGCATCATGGTCTAAATGACTGATTTAATTTCTACTATCGTAGATCAATGCGATTTGGCAGATGTTTTGATTTGGTCTAAATGACTGATTTAATTTCTACTATCGTAGATAGGCCAGCAGCACATTTATAATCTTATCCCGTCTAAATGACTGATTTAATTTCTACTATCGTAGATCAACAGCGCGTTCAAATCTTTATATACAGACTAAATGAATGATTTAATTTCTCCTATCGTAGATAAACGGTCAAAGAATCCAAGCTGCTGACAGGTCTAAATGACTGATTTAATTTCTACTATCGTAGATAACAGCTGTTATTAATTCGCAACTATCAGTGTCTAAATGACTGATTTAATTTCTACTATCGTAGATCTGTTTGGACAATTTTAATACTTCCGGCGTCTAAATGACTGATTTAATTTCTACTATCGTAGATCGTATGAGGAAGAAGAAGGTACGGTGACGGTCTAAATGACTGATTTAATTTCTACTATCGTAGATACCCGACAAGGCGCCGAGCTGCAATTTAGTCTAAATGACTGATTTAATTTCTACTATCGTAGATACAATGAACAAAATTCTCCCCGCAGCCCGGTCTAAATGACTGATTTAATTTCTACTATCGTAGATCCGGACGGCGGACCAGTACGGCGTTGTGTCTAAATGACTGATTTAATTTCTACTATCGTAGATATAGTGCACTTTCTGGCGCATGGGCTTGTCTAAATGACTGATTTAATTTCTACTATCGTAGATCCGAACAGTTCAATCGCAAGCGCCGCGGTCTAAATGACTGATTTAATTTCTACTATCGTAGATTTCAAGCAACCGTTCTTCGATTGAGAGGAGGTCTAAATGACTGATTTAATTTCTACTATCGTAGATTGCGGACTTTACCGAGTTTGCCGCCGCGATGTCTAAATGACTGATTTAATTTCTACTATCGTAGATCAGTGGTTCAGGGACGTAAAGGATATTAAGTCTAAATGACTGATTTAATTTCTACTATCGTAGATCTTTATATGTGTTTACTTTTGATGTTAAAGGCTAAATGACTGATTTAATTTCTACTATCGCATTGCCTACCGGACACTAAAATACAAAAGATAAAAGTCCCGTCGAAGGACTAGTGAAACTTTTATACCGCCGTGTATATAGTGAATTGCACAATGAAGTGTTTTATTCGCTGGACGAACTTAACCGTACTGTGGCCGCAAAGATGCTGGCACATAACCGCAAGCGCATACAAAGGCTTCCCGATCCGCGTGAAATGCGTTTCCTTGCAGTGGAAAAACCTGCCCTGCGTCCGATTCCGGCTACCGAATTAAAAATACTTTCTCAAACCGAACTCAATGTCGGCCTGAACGTTGAGTAATGAAAAAAAAATCAAGCCTTTCAGAGTAATAATCTACAATAGGCAATTTCGTTAAGTCAAAATTAATGCGTATCTTTGCATGTTGAAATTGATTTAATTATACTAACTAAATGATTATTAATAGTCTGATAAATAAAGTACAATATATACAAGTAATTTTGCATTTGGAAATTGGTTTTTTCTATATCATATAATTGAAGCTGTTAGCAATAAATTGTATTAAGGCGTTCAAAATCAGAGATAAAAATTGTGACAGACAATAACTTAATATATAACTAAAAGTGTTTTTTATGAACAATGAAAGATTTAATTTGAAAAAAGTGATTAAAGTGACGACTTTTCTCTTGGTGATTTCTTGTATGGTAGGTTGTGTCGTCGAAATAAACAATCCGCCCACAATTTCGGTTGCCGATAGTAACAGTTTGTCGCAGGAGGTATTTGCTGATAATTTAATAGGAAGGTCAGATGTAGTATTTACAACAACAAGTGCTTGGACTTCAAATATTACATTCACAAATTCTTCGCAAATAAGTGAGGCAATAAATACTCCGGCTTGGATATCAATTTCGCCGGACCACGGAACTTCAGCAGGAAATTATACTATTAGAATTGCGCTTGAATCTAATATGACAGGTGCAGACCGTATTGCTACAATTACCATTTCCTGTGGTGATGAAAATATTGTAATTAATGTTTTACAAAAGTCTATCAAAGAGGATGGTAGCATCGTTTTACCTAATCGTAACTTTGAATTTATCGTTTATGAAATCAATGAAAAATGGCAAAATGGAGAGGCTGACAGATTTTTGTCTTCAAATGCTTCAATCACACTTTATCATTTGATTAACAGTAAATATGAAATAATTGATGAAATATTGACTAATAGCAATGGCAAGGCAACTTATAGTTCAACAATGACAGATTTATTTTATACTGTTACAAAAGATGGAAAACAACAACTTTATGACTATTATATAGTTGCCGGATTATTTACATCACAGGATGAGATTTCTTCGTATTCCCAATACCCTAATACAGGACAAATTGCAAATCCTAAACCAGGTTGGGTTAAAGTAGTTGATATTGACGGAGATGGCATCATAAATGAGAATGATAAAACGGATCTCCCTTATTTCAGTTTAAAAACAAATAATGCAGAAACAATAATCTCTCGTGAAGCAACAATTATTTCGCCAGATTATATGCCAAATTCAGAAATTAATCCGGAAGAAATAAGTTTGGAAGAATTGATGCTAATTTGGTCGTCATTAACAAAAGAGTCTCAATCAATTTATAATCTGATAGATACTAAATTCTCGTCCGATTTTGAACGAGCTATGCTAACACCTGAATCTCCGGTTTTGATGGAATTTTGGCAAAAATGTTATTTGGAAATCAGCCGTTGTAATTTTATTTTGGAAAAGATCGAGCAAAGCGATAATTCTGACATGTATATGGATTTTAAAGGGGAAGTTATGGCATATAGAGCCTTGGTGTATTTCTATTTGAATACAATGTTTGGAGGTGTCCCGTTGGTGACACATTTTTCTTCTTCAATAGATATTTTATATCCTTCTCGGGCTACTTGGAATGAAATTTCAGATTTTATTAATGTTAATATTGAACAGTCACTTCAGCTTTTAAGTAATGAAAATGAAATGACTAAACTTTGCTATCAAATCGCAGCGCTGAATGTTTTACAAAAACAAGAATATCTGCAAGCAAATTATTTTTTGCAAAAAGGTATTGATAATTTATCTCTTTCTGCAGATGTTTATCCTGCATATTTCTTATTGACAGCCGAATCATTCTTGGAACTTGGACAAAATACACAAGCAGCAGAGTTTGTAAATCAGGTTTTAATATCAAAAGGAATGGCAACATTGACTGTTGTTACAACTGAAGAAATTCTAAACTCTATAAAAACAAATTTTGAAAGTGTAAATTTGGGTATAAAATATTTGAATGCATTTCGTTGGGGAGAAACGAAAACATGGGGATATCTTGAACTTTTACCCATTCCAAGGCGTGAACTTGATACAAATCCAAGTATGACTCAAAATCCAGGATGGTAAACCACTCAAAACGATTTAAAGTTTTTTGCAGTGTTTCTGGAATTATAAAAGATTGTATTACAGTTTATTTCGGATTATATCCCGCCATTCGAAAAGAAAAATAATTATATGATTCATTTCACTTTTTCACAAACGCCTCCGGTAAATTGATGAGATAGAGGCGGTTGGTGGTGCGGGTGAGGGCGGTGTAGAGCCAGCGGTAGAAGTTTTCGCCGAGCATTTCTTGGGAGACGTAGCCGATGTCGAGGAAGATGTTTTGCCATTGGCCGCCTTGGGCTTTGTGGCAGGTGATGGCGTAGGCGTATTTGATTTGGACGGCGTTGAAGAAGGGGTCTGTCTTGATTTTCTTGATTTTGGCGGCTTTGGTTGGGGTGTCGGCGTAGTCTTCAAGGATTTGGAAGAATAGTTTGTCGCTTTGTTCTTTGGAGAGGGAGGGCGATTCATCTTGCAGGGTATCAAGCAATACGCGTATTTCAAGCTCCATGTCGTAGTCTTGAAGGCGGACAAGCAAGTCGCAGAAACGAAAGCCATACATATTATATGTACGTCGCGCGCGCAAGACTTCCACCATTTCGCCATTGGCAAGGAAGTCGATTTCTTTGATCTGCTCGGCCCAGAAATAATTGTTTTTCACGATCATCAGACGGTCGCCGGACGAAATCTCTTCTTCGCGGTAGAGGATAAGGTTTCGAATGCCGTTATTGTATTGATTCGCAAGTTTGTTGGAGCGGCATATCAGGATGGTTTCATCCATGCCGTCACGTGCATAAGCGGCTGATATCTTTTCGATTAGGGTGGTTCCGTCGACTGTTTCAATGTCACTGAACGCGTTCAGTCGAAGGCGGGGATAGAGGTTGCAGCGTGAGCGGCGGAGGCTTTCGCGGATTTGCGTAGCATTGAACAGGATGCCGGACTCGCTGTCCTGACGGACAACTTCCGTAAGATGTATTTCTCTGATAAATGATGAATATTGATGCAAATATTTGATATTCAATGCCGAACTTTCCGTCTCCGAGACTGGTGGGAGCTGGGCCGTATCACCCATCAGAATCAATTTGCAAAAGGCGCCGGACGAGATATATTGAATCAAATCGTTCAACAGATAACCGCTTCCGAATGCTGCGGCACCCGTTGAACGGTTGGATATCATGGACGATTCGTCGACGATAAAGAGCGTATGCGAATGAAGGTTGTCTGCCAGCATAAATCCCTCAAATTCATTGGAAAAGGTCTTTTGACGGTATATCTTTTTATGGATGGTAAACGCTTTCTGGCCGGCATACTCGGAGAAGACTTTGGCTGCCCGACCGGTTGGCGCCAGCAGGATTGACTTTCGGTTCAGCTCATTCAATGCTTTCACTAAAGCACCTAATAATGAGGTCTTTCCCGTGCCTGCATAGCCTGTCAGCAGCAAGATGTTTTCTTCCCGGGAATCGATAAAACCGGCAATTTCCTCAAGCGCTACGCGCTGTTCCTTTGTCGGTTCGTAAGGAAAATGCCTCAATATGCTGCCCACCAAAAGATTATTTTTCATCCGATGTAATAATTTTCGCAATAAAGATACGACATTCCTATATATTTCCTACATTTGCGCCAATAAAATGAATGAAAAAGGTTGATTTGATATGACAAATACGATAAATCTTCACGTTCCTGACGCATTAACGGCAAGCAGTTCGGAAAATTATATCGTAGCCGTCCGGCTTTCGGCGGGCGGATTTTCTTTCGCCGGCTTTATTCCGTCGGAGAATGACAGTTTGTTCTGCGGAGAGATATCCATTGACCGTACAAAGCCTTATATTCAAGCGATTAAAGACATATTCTTCGCCCATCCGTTTTTGGCATATACCTATCGTCACACGCATGTAATCTGTGCCAACCGCCAATTTACGCTTGTGCCTGAGAATGTATACGTTGAGAAGCAACAAAACCAGCTGATGAATTTTATCTTTGCCTCGCCTGACGGAAAAACACTCCATAAGAGGCTGGATGACCTTGACTGTGAGGTGATTTATGGGATTCAGCCCGAAGTATACGACTTTTTATCACGCTCTCTTTTGAAGTATACTTTCACCCATGCGATCGTGCCTTTGCTGGGTATATGGCTTAAACAGAGCGTAATAGCCTATCCCAAGCAACTGTTCGTATCGCTTTATGAAGACACGATGGATGCAGCCTGTTTTTATCGTGACAACTTGCTGTTTATCAATTCATTCAAATATGACGACACGGCCGATATCCTATACTATATCCTCTATATCTGGAAGCAGACGGCGATGGACCAGCAGCAAGACCGGCTTGTCATCCATGCCAACGCCGACCTGCATAAGAGCTTGAAAGACACATTACAAACCTATATTGTAAATATCGAATTTGTCCAACCGCAAGCGACCGATGCCGGAATGCAAGTTCCGGCGGACATAACAGCCTTATTCTCATGCGAATCATAACAGGAAAATACGGCCGGCGCAGGTTTCAGGTGCCAACAACATTCAATGCGCGTCCCACGACAGATTTTGCTAAAGAGAATCTATTCAATGTATTGGATAATCTTATCGACTGGGAAGATGTAGACGCGCTGGATTTGTTTGCAGGCACCGGCAGCATTTCGTTCGAGATGCTTTCGCGAGGTTGCCGGAGCGTGACGGCCATCGAGTTGAATTTCAAACATGCCACCTTTATTCAAAAGGTAGCCAACGAACTGAAAATAAGCGAACTGAAATTGATGCGCGGCGATGTAATGCACTTTTTGACTTCAGCCGTCAAACCTTCGTTCGATCTGATTTTTGCCGATCCACCCTACAACCTGTCCAATTTGCCAGACTTGCCTAATCTCGTGTTAAACAACAACTTACTTCGTAAAGGCGGCATGTTTGTTTTGGAACATTCCAACCACAACAACTTTTCCGCATTACCTTTTTTCACGCAGCAACGAGTCTACGGCTCGGTAAATTTCAGCTTTTTTGTCAAGAAATAGTTGACTGATAACAGATAATCAAGTTGTTGTCAACAGCGGAGCAGCAATATTTTTCAGATAGCCCACCAGATCGGTCTCTGTGTCGAGATCAAATTTTTGTTTCAGGCGATATTTCGTCATGCGCACGCTTTTTGCTTCAACGTTCAGTAGATCAGCAATTTGTTTTGTATTCATCCCCAAATAGAGATAGGCGCAGTATTTCAAGTCGAGCGAGGTAAGTTTCTGTTTTGACTTCTCGTTCAGCATTTTGAAAAATTGCGGATGCAGTTCCTGGATATGAAATTTGGCCTTTTCAAAATCATTGTCGATTAACGATTCTTCTTTCAGCACCTGCCGGATATTGACCGACCCGTCGCCGCTCAGTTTTTCTTTAATCTGCTGAAGCACTTCGTTTTTGTGTTGCAAATGTAGCTGATTGGCCATCACTTCGTCTTGCAGTTTTTGATGTTGAAGCTCCATCAGTTGCTGTTCGGCTTTGAGCCTTGCCTGCTCTTCCTGTTCGTATTTTAGCTGTATTTCAGCTTCCTGTCTCTCGGCGCCAAGCTGTTTTTCTCTTGCCAGCGAATAGCGAAGGTTGAAATGGTAGGAGCGAAACATGAAAAATGCACCGGTAATACCCAAACCGATCAGACCGAAAAGCAGGTAATTTTGCTTTTTATGCGTTTCCGCCTTATCTTTCAGTTGTTGGACTTCCTTGTCCTTATTTTTCAGTTGGTATTGAGCCTCAAGGCGTTTGGTGTTTTCATTTTTTTTTTCGTCGAAAAGGAGATTGTTGTAATCGGTTGCCTCCCGTTGGAACTTATACGCTTTTTCAAAATCTCCTAAAAAGGCATAAATTTCCGAAAGTGTGCTCACAATATTTGCAAGCGTATGATAGTCAGGAGTTTTTTGAGCCTGCATCAATAGGTAGGCCTGCATCAGATAATTTTCGGCGCCTTGCAGATCATTGTTTTGCCGCGCAAGTTCGCTCAAAATGCCGTATCCATTGGCAATAAGATACGAACTGCCGGCCAGGAGTTGTTTCATATTCAGTATCTCATCCACGTTTTGACGTATTTCCTGCTGAATTTCAGTATCTTGCAGATCAAAATACCGTAGATAGTAACTTGCCTTGTTCATTCGGGCGATGCCGTAGGTATTGGCTGCCACTTGTCCGGGAAAATTTCGATACAAGTCAATAGCCTTATCTGAAAAAAGCATGGCATTGTCCAACGCTGTTTTCTCTTTTTGTTTATAATATAAAGATGCATATACCACAGCCAGAACAGTATAGGAATTTGCCAACTGATTTTTATTCCCCGATTTATCGGCAAATTCGATAGATTTTTGGGCGTAGTCATACGATTTTTCATCGTCACCCCATTCGGAATAAACGGCATAGAGCTGATAATAAATTCGGGATGCGAGCAACGGTTCTTGTTCGATGTCGGGAATCTTAGAAAGTGCTTCGAGCAGGCTCTTAACGGCGTTTTCCGAATCATAAATCGTATTCCTGAGTATCGCCTCGGCATAATAGGCATAGGCAAAAGGCAGCGTTTCGACGTTTTCTTCTGCTATTTTCAAGGCATTATCGATGTATTGCTGTGATTGTTCGTAGTCGTCGGTATTGGCGTATATATTTGCTAAAATTTGATATGTTTTAACGATATATAATTGATTATCAGATGTTTTACGTGCAGATTCCAGGCTGAGTTCAGCCATATCGACGGCTTCCTGATATTGTTCGTTTGAGCGATACCAGTCTGCCATTTGTTGCTGAATCATAACGATTTGCCTTGTATCGGTTTCTTTTTTCAGCCTATCTCCCAAGCTGTCCACGTATGCATTTTGAGCTTTTGCCAAAACGCAGAGAACCATAAAGGACAGACACATAAATAATTTCATCTTCGGAACTTCTTAAAAACCGCTTCAAAGTAAAGCAAAATTTTCAAATAAAAGAAGCGGTAGTCCGAAAAATCAATCCGGCCTGTTTAATTTTTTTCCGGTCAATCTCCATATTTACGAAAAAAAATGATATTCTCTCACAAATATAAAGTATTTTATATCAAATATATAAATACGTTGTAGACGTTTTGTAGTCATATTGCTTTTGATGTTGTAGACGTTTTGTAAGAAGTGAAAATTTTAGCAGGATTTTTTTTGCCTGCACCTTTGCACCGAAATTTTTTTAAATATTTATCAACTCATTAAACAAAAAAAAAATGGATAACAAGACATTATCAATCGTATCGTACATCACCTTGATTGGGTGGTTAATCGCGTTTTTCGCAGGTAAGGAAAAGTCAAACGACCTGTTGAAATACCATTTGAGGCAGTCCCTGGGACTGACCATTATCAGCTTAATATTCAGTATAGTACTGTCTATCATTATTATGATATTGCCGGTGCTTGCCATGTTGAGCTTTGTGAATATCGTGTTTTTTGTTTTGCTTGTCATCGGCATCATCAATGCTGCAAACGAAGCGAAGAAGCCTTTACCGGTGATCGGAAAGTTGTTTGAGGATAAATTCGGTTTTATCGGATGATGCGCAGGTTTGTCGGACAGTTCAGGTTGCCTTCCGAAAAAGACGGGCGACCTGAATTTCCGATAAATAATTAAATCACAACTAAATAATCAAAACTAATGACAACAACAAGTAAAAAATTTTTGTTAGATATCATACTGTTGGTTTTCGTGGTAGCGTGCAATTTTACAGGTGAAAGGCCCGGTAAGATATTTGATTCTATTGCACTGAATGCCAATAAAATCCCCAGAAGTTTCGAGTATCAGTTCAGAGATATGATGATACGCAAGGAAGATAACAGCCTGATCGTGGTGGATTATAAAACCAACGAAATGAAAAAAGCTACGTGCGTTGAATATGTAGCCTCACATTATGCCATCATGTTTGATTCGGATCTTGAAAATATTAAGAGTCTGAAAGTTACAGAAGAAACAAAACCCATCATTGATGCCGGTTTGGAACTTTTCCGTTTTGCAGACGAAATTTACAAGAATGATTTTCCGAAAATCGCTCAAATGATTGACGACGGCAAGCCGGAAGAGGAAATCAAGGCTGTCGTACAGGAACTTGATGAAACAAAGGGCATTGAACTCGATAGCAAGTATGAAACAATGATGGATCTGATGATTCCTTATGCTGACAAGCATGGAGTCAAGTACGACTTTGTGGATATGGGAGGCAAATCACGCTAAAGACAAAAAAATAATAATCAATAATAAAACAAATATTTTATACAATTTTAATTTTTATAACAATGAACATTAAACAATCATTTTTTTATGCAGCGCTTACGTTAAGCGTTTTGTTAAGCGCATGTTCGGGAAAGTCAAAATCAGGCGATACCGAATCAGGCCAATCCGGATCAGACAATCCAGAATTGGCAGAATACGCCGTTTATACCGGCTACAACATCAGCGTCCCGGAAGATTTTATAGACAAAAACCTTGACCCCGACCGATTTTCGTTCTATTACGGCGATGAAAGTGATAAAATTGGGATCGGTATTGAAGGCGATTTGCCCGGCGACGGACGGGAGGGTTACGAAGAACGCAGAATGCAGGACGGAAGCTTGGAAAAATATCCTTATACATTGAAGGGATACAGCGATTTTATTGTGAACGATTTCAAAACACGTTGGCAGGATGTTAAAGAGGTAAACCATAAAGAAGTAAATATCAATGGGATGCCTGCTGTCATCAACGAAATACAATGCACCTTGAGCATGCAAGGAAAATCATTGCCTGCGCATGTTTATATCGCCAATATAGAAGGCAGCAATGGCATTTTGTATCGGATCACGATCCTGTCGTTAAAGGGAGCACTCGGTTACACCGATGACGTGTTCAATTCGTTTCAGGTGACGGAGTAGTCTTATTGCGAACTACAGTAATGCCCTTCCCGGCACAGCGTCCCGGCATATCCTGAACTTGATTTAGGATCGAAGCTAATAGCGAGCGTACCTTTTCAAAGCAAGGGTGAGAAAAGTCGCATGAATGATTCTGCTATCCGCTTGAATATCGACCGTTTGAGCCATTTTGCAGGGATCAGTCTTTCGCAATGCTGATTCATATCGTCCAAAAAGTGTTTTTTCATTTGATGGGCAAATGATTCCTGATAGACAAAGGCATTGATTTCAAAGTTATGCTCGAAACTGCGAAAGTCAATATTGGCGGAGCCGATGCTTGTGAGCAAATCATCTATCAATAAGAGCTTTGAGTGAAGAAAGCCGTCATGATAGAAGTAGATTTTCACGCCGGCCTTGACCATGTCATCGAGGAATGAGTGAGAAGCCAGGTTGGCTGTGCGCGTGTCGGAATTTTTCGGCAACATCAGCCTGACGTCTACGCCACCAAGCGCAACGGTCTGCAACGCCTGATTCAATGCGTCGGTGGGCAGAAAATATGGCGTTTGAATATAAACGTATTTCTTGGCATTGGCAATACTGAAAGTCACGGCTTGCAGGTAGTTACGCCAAGGCCCGACAGGTCCGCTTGTCACGATCTGCATGATGTTGTCGCCGAATATTTTCTCGTCGGGATAATAGGCTTTCCCCCTGATTAAGAGCTTACTTGCTACGTACCAGTCGATTAAAAAAGCCGACTGCAACCCGTGCACGCCTTTGCCTTCGATTTTAAAATGCAAGTCCCGCCAAGGCCCCCATGTGGCTCCTTTTACATAGCGATCGGCGATGTTCATCCCGCCCATAAATCCTATAACTCCATCAATGACAACGATTTTGCGGTGATTTCGATAATTCACCTTGCTCGAAAAAATGGGAAAGAATACGCGCAGAAACGAATGTACCTCGATACCTGCCGCACGCATCTCCTGAAAGAACCTGTTTTTAACATCCCAACTACCCACATCGTCATACAAAACGCGCACTTCGACACCTTCTCCGGCTTTTTCGATAAGCATCTTTTTCACTTTTCTCCCGATTTCATCGTCGGCAAAGATATAATATTGCAGATGGATATGATGTTTTGCGTTGCCGATTGCTTCCATCAATGCGTCAAATTTTTCAACGCCATTATTATAACACGTTATATCACTGCCATATAGCAACGGATTCCGCTTGCCACGATTCAACAGTCTTACCAATGGTTGATAGATATCCGGCGCCTTGCAACGGTCTTGCTTGACGATATCCGATTGCAACGGTTGCATGATGCGCTTGTACGTTCGCCGCGAAATGATCCTTTGCCGCCTGTTGTCCTGCCCGAACACGAAATATAAAATCAGGCCGACACCGGGTAAAAACAGCAGCACAACAACCCACGGGATCGTTTTCAATGGATTTCTGTTCTCCAATAAAACGACCAGTACCAAGCTCACTATCGAAACCGAGTATAGTATCAACAGTGTCAAACCGATAATGATCTGTATCTGTCCCTGCGTCAACATGCTTTCTCAACTTATCTCAGGCGATAACGGATTTTAAACAATAATCAATGCAAATATACATTAATTATATATATCATCGCTCATTTTCTGATAACATTTTTTTATTTTGCACGGAATATTTTTGAAAAAAACGCTGCAATGTTTTGTCTATTTGGTATAAATCGCTATTTTTGCTTGTCCTAATTGGAGATATTTTTTATGGCTGAGAAGAACGAAACAGGGAAAAAAGGAGAGGAAGCGGCATATTCTTACCTAAAGAAATGTGGCTACAAGATATTGCATACGAATTGGAGATTTCATCGGTACGAGTTGGATATTGTAGCCACAAATGGCACTGAACTCGTTGTTGTTGAGGTGAAAACACGCTCGTCTAATCGCCTGCTCAATCCTGAAGTAGCCGTAGACTATCGCAAGATTCTGCGTATCACGACGGCAACGGACGCCTACGTCCGGAAGTTTGGGATCGAGATGCCCGTCAGATTTGACGTGCTTTGCCTGATAAAAGATAATCAGACATATACAGTCGAAAAACATTTTGAGGACGCTTTCTTTGCACCGGTAAGATAGGAATATGTCCACTCCCAAATTCATCCATCTTCCCGAAACGGAATCCACCAATCAGTCTTTGCGGATATTGACGGATGCGGGGGCTTTACCTAATTTTAGTGTCTTATGGGCTGATTATCAAACGAAAGGACGTGGCCAAGCCGGCAGTTCATGGGAATCTGCCCCGGGAGAAAATCTGCTTTGCAGCATCGTGTTTTATCCTGCCCGACTCCCTGCAAACCGTTCATTTTCAGTACTTGAAACAGCAGCTTTGAGCGTTAAATCCACATTAGAAACATACGCAACAGATATAACGATAAAATGGCCAAACGATATTTACTGCCGGGACAAAAAGATTTGTGGCATATTGATTGAAAATGAAATAGTTGCAGGTTGCATAACCCGTTCAATCATAGGTATCGGCATCAATATAAATCAAACAGCGTTCAAAGGCGATGCGCCTAACCCGGTTTCATTGGCCATGATTACAGGAAAGGAATATGACCGTCAGGAGATATTAAATCAATTGCTGAAAAACTTTCAATTACATGCAAATAAGATAGATACTGGAGATATTGAGGATTTGCACCTGCAATATTGTGCCTCCCTTTATCGCAGAGATGGTTTTCACGTTTATAAAGATGCGCAAGGTTTTTTCACGGCGCGTTTTTTTGCCGTCGAACCTTTTGGGCATTTAATACTTGAACGCAAGGACGGCACGCTGTCAAGGTATGCTTTCAAAGAGGTGGAGGCAATAATTACGAACTAAAAATTTACATTTGCAACGCCGCTTATTGCTATTTCAAAATACCTATTTCTTTTAGTTTTTCGATCTTATCCTTTTCTAATCTCCCTTCTACATAGAGCTTTACA
>JAITMM010000216.1 GCA_031277335.1 Tannerella sp.
ATACCTACCTTTGCACCCGCTTTACGCAAAAAACCCGCTATTGTCTCATGGTGTAATGGCAGCACAACAGGTTTTGGTTCTGTTTGTCTAGGTTCGAATCCTGGTGAGACAACGATAAACATTGTATTTCAACGTATTGTAATAATCGCGGACTAAAACAGAAAATTGACATCTCAAAATAATATTTTGTCCCAATCAATATTTTATCCCTGCTTTATGGAATTTCTTGCCTTGTTGCATCTAATGATAAAAAATATTTCGTATGAGAACAATATTCGCTAAAACAGTCTTGACCGTTGCCATTTTGCTGGTTGCGGCGACGATGAGTGCACAAAACAATACAACTATGAATAAATATGAACGGGAATGGGCTGAGATTGAGGCGCTTCAGCAACAGCAGTTGCCGCAGTCGCTGCTGCTCAGGGTAGATTCGATCTATCAGTCGGCCCTGCAGGAGAAGAATTACGGGCAACTGCTCAAGGCAATCATCTTTCAACTGAACTGCATCGGTATACTGGAAGAAAATGACAAAGCCTCCAACCTGATTTTCAATAACTTGAAAAAAGATGCGGAACTTGTTCCCCAACCTGCACAATCTATTCTTTACTCCATGCTCGGGCAGATGTATAAGGAATATTATGAGACAAACAGATGGTCGATTCAAAACCGTACGGCGACAAATATGGAGCAACAGGACGTGCGCACGTGGGACAACCGCAAATTGACGGAGGAGGCTGTCCATTTTTACAAGCTGTCACTCAGGGAAAAGGAATTGTTGCAGAACGAGCCGATAGAAAAATACAAATTATTACTGACCGGCAACGAAGACGACAGCTACCAACCCGCTCTGTATGACTTGCTTGCCAATCGTGCACTGGAATTTTATGCTACCTACTTTGGATTTATCAGCTTGCCTCAACATGTTTTTGTCATTGATAATCCGGATTATTTTGCTGATGTACAGTCCTTTATAAACATTGATATCCAAACAGAAGATACGCTTTCCAGCAAATACCTGACACTGAAGACGTTTCAGGAGTTACTGCGTTTCCACTTGCAAAATTCCGGTCTCGGCGCGCCGTCCGAAAGGGCAAACGACCATATCGCCGCATTGATAGATGCTGATTTGAGACGCATCAATTACCTGCGTACCAATGCACTAAACTCCGATCGCGAGAAGCTCTATGAAGAAGCATTGATTCGCATGGGTAACACTTATCGGGCTTATAGTCAGAATATCAGGGTATTGCTGTGTCTCGGCGATTTTTATATCAATCAGGGAGCATCATGGCGCAATAACAAAACCGATTCATTAAAAGCCGGTTACAGCAAAGCGTTTGCCGTCTACGAGCGTATCGTGAAAGATTATCCGAACCTGACGGACGAACAGATTGACAATCAGGCGGAAGCATTGAAGCGGCATGTTTTCGGCACCGAGTTGGATGTGGAAACCGAAGGCGTGCAACTGCCTAACCTGCCTTTTCAGGCGCAACTCAAATTCAGGAATCTGGAAAACGTCCATACCACTGTCTATCGACTGACGCTGGAGAAAGCGTTATATTATCTTGATAATTATTACACTATAAATAGAGACTCGCAACGGATGGCTTATTTTATCGGATCGCTTTCGGCTATTCAGCTTCAGGAACAGGTCAAACTGCCGTCCGTTTCCGACCATCAATATTACGCGACAACCGTCAAAATACCGCCCTTGAACGACGGTTTTTACCTGATTGCCGTATCTGATAAAAAGGATTTTTTGACGTCGTCTGCTGTCTATGCTGCCTCCTTGGTGCAAATTTCGCCTTTGATGGCGCAGGACAGGAGCATCGACTCGGTGATGACGGTCATGGTCACCGACCGCCGGACAGGAGAGCCTGTGGCAAATGCTAAAATCGCTGCCTATCAGCGTGATAGCAAGCTGGCAGAGTTCACGACCGACAAAAATGGCCTCGCCCGGAGTCCTATTGTCAATCAGCGCAATTCAAGAATCACCCGTTATCATGTCAGCGCCGGCAACAGGCAGCTTACCGTATTCAATACCTCCTACGACGCAAGTACAAATCGAAGGCAAGAGTCACGCGCAGTGGCATTTACAGACCGCTCCATTTACAGGCCGGGACAAACCGTTTATTTCAAGGCAATTCTATACAACCAATCGGCTGATAACGATAAAAAACTGATTATCAAACAAAATGTACCCGTTCGTTTAAGAGATGTAAATTGGCAAATCGTGTCTGAGCAATCGCTTGTTACAAATGATTTTGGCAGTCTCGATGGCAGTTTTATCCTGCCGTACGGGGTGCTCAACGGGCGTATGACGATCGAGTTTGGAGATTATGGAAGCGTTTCGATACGTGCCGAAGAATATAAACGTCCGACATTTGAGGTGAAATTCAAGCCGTTAGCCGACAATTATTCACTGAACGAACAGATCACCGTCACTGCCGAGGCCAAAGCCTACGCCGGCTATCCGGTTGACCTTGCCCTGGTGCAATACCGCGTGGTCAGGAACGAGCGGTATCCTTATTACCATTCCTGGCTGCTCCCCGCTTTCAATTCCGCCCGCGAAATCGGTTCGGGCATGTTAAAGACCGATGAAGAGGGGAATGTATCCATTGATTTTAAGGCAATTGCCGATGATGTGACCAATGACAGCAAATATTATGTTTATACGGTGACCGTCGATGTGACTGACGTGAACGGCGAGACACGAAGCGCTTCCACCCAGGTCAATGTAGGAGCTAAACCGCTGTTAATCAATGTCGATATCCCTGAGCATATCCTTGCCGGGAAAAAAGACAAATTCTCCGTAGAGACCACGAACCTGAACGGTGAATTTACGCCTGCCTCGGTCGAAGTGGAGCTTGTCGCCCTGAAATCGCCCGACAGGATTATTCGTCGCCCATTATGGAGTAAAACAATTGATATCCATACGATTCCGGAAAATGAGTTTCGAAAATACTTTCCGTTCGACCCGTATGGCGACGAGATGAATCCCGAACGGTTTGCCGAAACAAAAACCATGGCAAAATATACATTGGAAACCGGCAAAAACAAGCAGATTGATTTGTCAGCACTCAAACAATCAGGTTATTATAAATTGAAGCTGACAGCCGACAATCAGAAAGGCGTCGTGGTGAATCAGCAGCGCTATTTTTATTATGCAGGCGACAAACCGGGACCGATCGTCAACCTCGACCAATGGTTTACCGTGCTGAAAGACAGCGGTGAACCGGGCGAACAAGTTGAATTTCAGATTGCCGGCGGTGAAAACAAGTCCTTCGTGTATTGCGAAGTGGTGCATCAATCCCGCGTCATCGAATCAAGATGGATTGAGACGGGAAAGACGCCGCAAACGGTGGTCTTTCCAATCAGGGAAGAATATCGAGGCGGGTTTACAGTTCAATTCAATATGGTGCAGCATAACCGTTTGTATACTGTCAGCAAACAAATTACCGTACCCTATACCAACAAAATGCTCGACGTGAAGCTGGCCACTTTCCGCGACCGGTTGCTGCCGGGCGAGCACGAGACATGGACCATGCAGATAGGCAACCGGCAAGGTGAAAAGGAAACAGCCGAGATTGTAGCCTCGCTCTACGACGCTTCGCTGGATGCGTTGAACCCGCACAATTGGAATTATGTATCAGGTATTTACGGGCAAATATATTCTTATAATATGCTCCGATGGAGTTACAGTGCCATGAATCAATTTGCTGTTACTTTGACTATGGATCAGACCGACAGCGGTTTTGGCCCGACGGATGTCTTTACTGAACTTTATTATGCCGATATCAATTGGTATGATGCAACTTACAGGATGGCTTTTAGCGGTTATCGCAGACCGATGCTGCTGAGGTCGGCATCCATGGCAAATGGTGTAAGCTATAATGTTTCGGAAAGTCCGGTATTTGGCTACCGTAATCAGGCAGAGGCTCCACCTCCGCCACCGGAGCCTGACTCTGCGGCCAAACTTAGTCAGTCTGAAGATAATATGCTGTCTAAAGCTGAAACGCCTAATGGTGCCGGCGGGTTGTCAAGTCAATCATCGGATGGCGACGCCGGAATAGACCTCTCGACCGTTGCCACACGCACCAATTTCAACGAAACAGCATTTTTCTATCCCAAGCTGCGCACCAACGAAAACGGCGAAGTATTGATTGAATTTACCATTCCTGAGGCGCTGACCCGCTGGAAACTGTTGAGCTTTGCTCATACTCAGGATTTTAAGACAGGCAGTTATACGAACGAACTCATCACGCAGAAACAGGTGGCTGTCAGCGCCAATGCTCCTCGCTTCTTCCGTGAAAACGACATGATTGAGCTGACGGCAAAAGTCAACAACCTGACTGACACTGAACTACGCGGGCAGGCAATGCTGCGTCTCTTTGACGCCGTCACGATGCAACCGGTGGATTCCATTATCCAAAATGCCGTCAACACGCAGACATTCAACGTCACGGCCGATGGAAGCGCCGGACTGCGCTGGACGCTTGCCATCCCAACCGGTCTGCAGGCAATCACATATCGCCTTACAGCCCAAGCCGGTACGCATACCGACGGCGAAGAAAAGACAATCCCCGTCATGACCAATTCTATGATGGTGACCGAAACGATGCCGTTCAGCGTCCGTGCCGGAAAACAGAAATCGCTCAGCTTCAACAAGCTGATAAACAATCGGTCTAACACGCTTCGAAACTATAACCTGACATTGGAATATACCTCGACGCCTGCCTGGTATGCTGTGCAGGCTTTGCCTTATATCATGGAGTATCCCTACGAATGTGCTGAGCAGATATTTTCGAGGTATTATGCTAATTCGTTGGCTATGAAGATAACAGATCACCTCACCCCCGGCCCCTCTCCGAAAGAGAGGGGGGAGGGGACGCTGATGTCGAATCTGGAGAAGAATCAGGAGTTGAAGCAGGTGATGCTCGAAGAAACGCCCTGGGTGTTGGAGGCGAAGAATGAGAAAGAAAGGAAACAAAGGGTTGCGTTGTTGTTTGATTTTAATCGTATGGGTAATGAGATGGGGCGTGCCTTTAGTCAGTTGAAAAAAGTGCAGAATGGGGATGGCGGGTTTCCGTGGTTCGCGGGCAATCCTTCCAACAGGTATATTACGCAACATATCGTTGCCGGGATGGGGCATCTGAAAAAGCTGGATGCCTTGCAGGCTGTAAAGGACGAAGAAGCGGAAGAGATTGTACAGAAGGGACTTTCTTATTTAGACCAATGCATTGAAAATGATTATAATGAATTGATTCGCCGCAAGTCCGATTTGTCACAGAAACAAATCACCTCTCTGCAACTGCACTACCTCTATGCGTGCAGTTTCAACGGACACAAACCCAAAGATAAACAGCTGGTTGCCTACGATTATTACCTGCAACAGGCCGCAACGTACTGGACAAAATTCCCGACTTACGAAAAGGCGCTTGCCGCGCTCGTGCTTCACCGCAACGGCCAAACGCAGCAAGCCATGTCTATCATCCGTTCACTGAGGCAGTTTGCTCAAAAATCGGAAGAGATGGGCATGTACTGGAAAGACAATGTGGCCGGTTATTTCTGGTATCAGGCGCCCATCGAGACGCAGGCGTTGCTGATTGAAGCGTTTGACGAGGTAGCAAAAGATACGGAAGCCGTCGGAGAAATGAAAATCTGGCTGCTCCGCAACAAGCAGACAAACGACTGGAAAACGACAAAAGCCACTGCCGAAGCTATTTACGCCCTGTTGATGACAGACGGCAACCTGCTGGACGAATCGCAACTGTTGAGCGTGGAAGTAGCCGGTCGGCCGCTATCGGAAGTCGCCAACGGGGATATCAGACCCGAACCCGGCACAGGATACGTCAAGACAAGCTGGCAGGGCGGCGACATCACCCCGCAGTTGGGACGCCTGAAAGTGACCAACCCCAACAGGCAGGGCATCGCATGGGGCGGCATGTACTGGCAGTATTTCGAGCAATTGGACAAAATAACTTCGGCCGAAACCAGCCTGCGCATGAATAAACAACTGTTTCTGTGCACCTTGACGGACAAAGGCGAAGTGCTACAACCCATCAACGAAGCCTCCCGGCTGAAAGTCGGCGATCTGGTGCGCGTCCGCATGGAGCTTCGCGCCGACCGCGACTACGAATACGTCCATATGAAAGACATGCGCGCATCGGGATTTGAGCCGGTCAGCGTCATTTCGGGACATCGCTATCAGGATGGTTTATGGTATTACGAAAGCATCAAGGACGCCTCCACCAACTTCTTTATCACCTACTTGCCCAAAGGCACCTACGTCTTTGAATACGGCCTCCGCGTCACACATGCCGGCGATTTCTCCAACGGCATCACCACCTTCCAGTGCATGTACGCTCCCGAATTTAGCGCGCACAGCGAAGGCATTCGTGTCACGATCGGCAAAAACGATGATTGAATATGAAATTTTAAGTTCAATTAGTAAATACAAATATTGAAGTAGCAAATTAGCTATATTTTTCGCACTAAATAAAACGATTATTGATTTTTTTATCGTACTTTTGCAACGAAACAGTTTAGATGTTGATTGATATTTATATATTTGATTATTAACATAATAATAACTAAAAAAAATGAACATTTCAGATTTACTAAATTCGGATTTGGGAAAGCAAATCATCAGTGGAATCGGCGGACAGACCGGCACATCCGCAAGTCAGACATCGTCAGTGCTTTCGGCTGCCTTGCCGGCTATCTTGGGCGGTTTACAAAAGAATGCAACCGAAGGCGATGGCGACGGCATCCTCAGCGCCCTTCAATCGCACGACGGAAACATGTTGGACAATCTCACAGATTTTCTGGGTAATAAAAACGCTGTTGCAGCAGACGGCAACGGAATTTTGGGGCATGTTTTCGGCAGTCAACTCGGAGCAGTTCAAAACGGAATCAGTAAAAAATCCGGCGTAGATGCGGGAAAAGTATCAAACATCATTGCGATGGCGGCACCTGTAGTAATGGGTATTCTTGGAAAGCAGCAACGCTCTGTAGGTGTGAAAGATACAAATGGACTAACCGATATGTTAGGCAGTCTGCTCGGCGGCAACGGCAACAATAACATCGGCAGCAATATACTGTCGTCCCTACTCGACCGCGATGGCGACGGCAAAGTTGAAATTGATGACGTAGCAGATATACTCGGAGGACTATTCGGCAAGAAATAGATCAAAATTTGCGGTGAAAAAGTTGTACGGTATTGTGTAATGTTTGTGCACGGTTTATTTTGGCTTAACCATGTCCAACCACGCCTAATCACGTTCTGAACGGGGGTAGCAAATATGCAAATTAGTCAAAATATCCGCAAAAAAAAGCGCCTACATTTTATGTAAGCGCCTGATTATCAGCTCGTGACTCCGGAGGGATTCAAACCCCCAACCTTCTGATCCGTAGTCAGATGCTCTATTCAGTTGAGCGACGGAGCCTTTGTTTGCGACGGGACAAATTCCTCAACATTTGATGGGGTTAATTCGTCCGTCACGCGATTTTGAGGCTGCAAAATTACAACTTTGTTTTAAAGTAGCCAAATAAAATTGACTTTTATTGCAGAAAAAAATGTACTGACCGGCGTCTTGACAAGGAATCAAGGCCATGAATGATGTTTTGCATGCTTACAATATGACGAACTAACTTCAAAACAATAAACGTAGTAAAGCATTGGATATCAGTGTATAAATCCATTATTAAATATCAGATATCCAATGTTTAGACCGAAGTTAAAATTGTTCTTCGGATAGCTGTAGCCATTGGCGTAGAGGCCTACGGAGACGAAGGGCAGATTCAGCACCAGCGATACTTCGCCCATATATCTAAACGACTCAAAAGTAGTGCCGTAATAGGGACGTTCAAAAGAAACACCGTCGATCGTCGTCGTTTCCTTTTTGATCGGTGAAAACGGTAAAAAGCCATATATTTCCGAGCGCAGATGGACTACTTTACTGAAATTAAAGATAGGCGTCAGTCCGCCTGCCACGTATTGATTGGCGCGAAAAGCTTCATTATAAACAATAACGCTGTGAGGTGTCGGTGTAAAAGCAGGCGCCTGCAGGATCGAAGAGGTGTAGTTGTTCAATAGCTTTTTGTTAGACACCACCGTTTCAACCAACATGCCCAACCTGAACACACGACTGACAGTGGCATAATTGTTCCATCTCCCTTTCAGATGAAACCAGTGAAGGCTGTTCTCAACAGGATATCTTTGATTGTAAGGCTTATACGATTCAGTACCGGTCAAGTACTTTGCAGTAATAAAGATATGTTTGCCTCCTGTCGGATATTGCTTGGCGTTCAAGGAATTGCGCTCAAGCCGAAATGAAGCCTGAAACAAATCATACCAGCTCCTGTCATATTCCAAGTCATTAAACGACTGGTCCGAAAAATGATTACTCGGCAGATAGTCATCACGTAACCGTCCGTAGCCTGCTTCAAACTCCATCTTAGCCTTTGTAAATACGGAAAAACCCAATTCCAACTTGGCAAAATTTTCTCGTTGCTTTAAAAATGCCGGCATCAAATCTTCGTAAAATAGCGATTGAGTTGATGAATATTTTCTGTAAGAATAAGCCATTTGAAGATTCAGATACGAAGGTATGCGGGTTTGTAAATAGAGACGTCCGTTCAGCCCTACCCCACTGTAAGAGTTTCCCATCTGAAAATTGGCATTCAACTCTGTGGAATATTCGCTAAATCCCAGATAACTAAGACCTAAAAATAACTGATTAGCTTGATGCGACGAAATATTTCCGCCAATACCTATGTTAATTTCTTCACTTACTTTAATGTCCAGGTAAAGATCGAAATTTCTGTTTCGGCGATTATAAACTGCACGAGGTATTATTTCATTTATCTTTGAATCAGATAATAGCCTGAAATATACCCTCTTAAATTCATCCATTGAAAATTCATTATTAATATCCCTATGAAGCTGATATTCAATATTTCGACGTTGAGGGTCCGTTACGCCCGTGATATAAATATTCTTAAACATTAGCGGAGGCAGTCTGTCCTTAAATGCCTGCCTGCGTTCTTTCAACTCTTCAACAGTCACTTCCCTGTGAACGCGTTGTTTAATCGAATCTATCATGGTCAATGTCTGCCGGTAACCTATCTCCATCAATTCTTTAGCTTTTGAAAACTCAAGTAATGAAACATCCGAAAAGTCAAACTGTATCATCATGCCATCCTCTTCATCAACGTGATAATCAGTGCGCTGCATCACCATCATTTCTATTTGGATCACCGGATTATCCGAGGGTTTCTTTTCCTTACCGACAACGACCGAACCCAAGATGAAATCCGGATCAAAGTCTTCTTTCATCACGTCAATGGGGAAATTATTGTAAATGCCGCCATCAAACAATGGGACGCCATCTTTCCATATCGGCTTGAAAAAGAAGGGGAAAGTCATAGACGAGCGAATAGCATCACCCAAATCGCCATTCCGCCATCGCAATGCTTTTTTATTGTAAATATCTGAACTCATGCATCGAAATGGCACAAAAAGATTATCGAAATTCCATCCTGCAATAGCCGTGGCCGGAGCAAACAAGCCCATAAAAGCCTGATTCAGCTGAATAGGATTAATCAGACTGTTAGGCAATAAACTCGAAAAATTAGGTCTCGCGATAATGCTGTCTTGCAGGCTTACCGAAAAACGAAGAAATTCGGGCGTGTCATCAGGCTTCTTAAAATAATATATGTAATCTGATTCCACAGCGCCGCTTTGCCAATACCTAAATTCATCGGACAGCATCAACTCCAGCATCTCATCAGGCGAATATCCCACAGCATACAATCCTCCGACAATAGCACCAATCGAAGTACCTGTTATATAATCAATAGGTATGTTATTCTCTTCCAGAGCTTTGATAACACCAATATGAGCAGCTCCCTTGGCGCCGCCACCACTCATTACCAAACCGACACGCTGTGCAGATACTTCAACAATACAACAGCACATCAGAATCAAAAAGGATGCAAAAAACCGGTTCATGCGTCATTAATTGTTGTTGCAAATGTACAAAAAATTTTTACTTCTTTGATAAAGTCAGGATAAATCATTACTTTTGCACTTTAATTATATAAAAATGAAATATAATACAACCGAGAAAAGGCTGATTTTACCGGAATACGGACGTAATATTCAGCAAATGGTAAATCATTGCCTGACAATCGAAGACAGGGACGAACGCAACCTGTGTGCAAACTCCATTATCAGCATTATGGGTAATTTGTTCCCGCATCTGAGGGATGTCAACGACTTCAAACACATCTTATGGGATCATTTAGCTATTATGTCTGATTTTCAATTAGATGTAGATTATCCCTACGAAATTATCAAACCTGACAACCTTTATTCGCAACCGGATAAACTGGACTACAGCAATAATAGAATTTACTACCGTCATTATGGAAAGTTAATGGAACATACAATCCGGAAAGCCACCGAGATGGAAGACGGATATGAAAAGATTAACCTGATATGGTTGATAGCCAATTTTATGAAACGTCTGTATATCACCTGGAATAAGGATTCCGTAGATGACAGGAAGATTTTTAAAGATTTGGAAGAACTTTCAGAGGGGAAAATTCAGATAGACGAAGAAACATATAAACTTTTAGATGTCAAAGAGATACAACTTCCTCGCAGTCAGATAAATTCAAAAAAACAAAATGGGCGCAAGAACAAATGAGTTCGTTTATTATTGAAGGTGGACATAAACTTTCCGGCAAGATTTTTCCTCAAGGCGCTAAAAACGAAGCGTTGGAAGTAATATGTGCCGTATTACTCACAAATGAATGTGTAAAAATCCAAAATATTCCGGATATTATGGATGTTAATAATCTCATTCAACTGTTGCGCGACATGCAGGTTAAAGTAAATCGACTATCCGACAACGGTTCTTACACGTTTCAGGCCGATTCGATTGATTTAAATTACATGGACACCAATGATTTTGCCGGACGAATGGCTGCACTTAGAGGGTCTGTAATGATGATTGGTCCGCTGATTGCCCGTTTTGGACAAGCCTTGCTTCCAAGCATAGGGGGAGATAAAATCGGGCGACGACGTATAGACACGCATATCACCGGCCTGCAAAATTTAGGCGCTTGTTTTACATATAATTCTGAACATCAAATATATAAAATCAAAGCTGATAAGCTGGTCGGCACTTATATGCTCTTGGACGAAGCTTCAGTCACCGGAACTGCAAATATATTGATGGCAGCAGTCCTTGCTGAAGGCACTACAACGATATATAATGCTGCCTGTGAGCCTTATATACAGCAACTCTGTGTCATGCTGAACAGGATGGGCGCGCGGATTACAGGTATAGGCTCTAACTTGCTGACCATCGAGGGAGTCGCTTCATTGCATGGAACTCAACATTCTATACTGCCTGATATGATTGAAGTCGGGAGTTTTATCGGAATGGCTGCCATGACCGGGTCAGAGATTTTAATCAAAAATACCGGGTATAAGCAATTGGGAATCATACCTGATTCGTTTCGCCGACTTGGTATTAGTGTTGAGCAACAAGGAGATGACATACATATCCCTTCGCATGACGGATATGAGATTGAGACGTTTATGGACGGCTCGATTATGACGGTTGCCGATGCGCCTTGGCCGGGACTTACTCCCGATTTGCTAAGCGTGATGTTAGTCGTTGCAACGCAGGCAACCGGGAGCGTGCTTGTACATCAGAAAATGTTTGAAAGCCGTCTGTTCTTTGTAGATAAACTGATAGATATGGGAGCTCAAATTATCTTGTGCGATCCACATCGAGCCACAGTTATCGGCTTAGGTAAGAGGTTGAGACTTAGGGCAACACGAATGGTGTCGCCCGACATTCGAGCAGGGATTGCCTTGCTCATAGCCGCATTGAGCGCCGAAGGCATCAGCCGGATTGACAACATAGAACAGATAGACCGTGGTTATCAATCAATTGACATACGGCTGAATCGGTTGGGAGCAAAGATCGTGAGGGAAAATTAATTTGAAAGATTAGATTCTTGATTTTTGTGTGTAGATTTGCGAAAATTCGTATAGTTAGCGGATGATATTTAAGATATGTAATAATTTGTGAAATTAGTGACTGATATATGATTAATAAAGAAGAAACAATACGAATCGGATATTTTGCCAAGACTCACGGCATCAAAGGAGAATTGTCACTTGTCACTGACTACGATTTATTTGAAAATGAGGACGATCCTTATGTGATTTGTGATATGGACTCTATATTAGTGCCGTTCTTTGTGGAATCATATCGATATAAAAACGATTCCGTTATTTTTGTCAAACTTATTGACATAGATGACGAAACAGCGGCCAAACAGTTTATTCACAGAGAAGTATTTTATTCGGCCGATCGATTCGAAGCGCTTCCGCAAGACAATGAGCTTACGTGGCATCATCTGATCGGTTATAAGCTTGAATGTATAACGCAAGGCGAATTAGGTCTGATTACGCAAGTTGATGATTCTACGTCAAATATACTCTTCAATGTGGATTATGGAGGTAAAGAATTATTGATACCTGTTGCAGATGAATTAGTTGAATCAATAAATCATGACACACGAAAAATTGTCATGACTTTGCCTGAAGGATTATTGGATATTAATGATTAATTATTTATAAATTCTATCCAACAATATATTTTAAGTTAAGCAATATATTATTTTTATCAAAACAATATGTCTAAAAAGTTAAGCGTAAAAAAGAAGAAGACCTTTTGGAAACGAATGAGATTCAAATATAAACTTGCTTTTTTCAATGAATCGACATTGGAGGAAGTATGGCATTTTCGCGTTTCCAGATTATCGGCGTTCATCACCTTTCTCTTTTTTGCTTTTTTCCTGATTACGCTGACGTCTTTGGTGATTATAAAAACACCTATCCGTAACTACTTACCCGGATACCTGGACGTTGAAGTACGCAACGAAATCATTATGAACTCGTTGAGAGCAGATTCGCTGGAAATGCTATTGAATAGTCAAGCCCGTTATTTAAAAAATGTATCGGCTATTTTAACAGGAACGGTTAGCGTGGATTCGATTCATCGCTCAGATTCAACAGCTTTTATAACAGCTAATTATGATATTCCTAAAACAAAAAATGAAGAAGACTTTTCTACTGAATTTGAGGAAGCTGAACGATTTAACTTGACAACTTTGAATCCCAATCCAAATGCAACTGAAACAGTTTTTTTCTATAAACCCGTTAAAGGAGTTATTTCGTCTGCTTACGATCTGGAAAATAATCATTTAGGAGTGGATATAGTGGCCGGAGAACGTGAAAGTGTATTGGCCACCTCGGATGGCATCGTGATTTATACCGGATTTGACGAAGATTACGGTAATGTAATCACACTACAACATAAAAACGGATTTGTTTCTATATATAAACATAATGAAGAGTTATTGAAACATATTGGTGATCAGGTTATTGCAGGAGAATCTATTGCATTGCTCGGCAACACGGGCAAACTATCAACCGGCCCTCACCTGCACTTTGAATTGTGGTATAAAGGCGTTTCCGTCAATCCGAAAGAGTATATCGCGTTCTAAAGTCAAGGTTCAAGGTTCAAGGACTCAGTTACCCAGTTATTCAGTTATTCAGTTACTCAGTTATTGTTTTCATGCGACATTTAGCCATCCTTGGTTCGACAGGTTCGATTGGTACGCAGGCGCTTGAAGTCGTCAGCGAGCATCCAGATATGTTCGAGATTTATGCGCTGACTGCCAACAATCGTGTGGATTTATTGATAGATCAGGCGCATAGGTTTATGCCTGAGGTTGTTGTGATTGCCAATGAACAAAAATATCCTGAAATAAAGGAGGCATTGGAAGACCTTCCGATCAAGGTATGGGCAGGTGCTGAAGCCATTGCACAAGTCGTTCAGATGGAGCCTATTGACATGGTACTGACGGCGATGGTGGGTTTTGCCGGACTTCGTCCTACGATTGCGGCGATAAAAGCCGGCAAAGCCATTGCGCTGGCAAATAAGGAAACGCTGGTAGTGGCAGGCGAGTTGATTATGTCATTGGCAAATGAACATAACGTGCCTATCCTGCCGGTCGATTCCGAACATTCAGCCATCCTGCAATGCTTGGCAGGAGACTGGCAAAATCCTATCGAAAAGATTATCCTGACTGCTTCGGGAGGCCCGTTTCGTACAAAATCTTTGGCAGAACTGGCTACCGTGACAAAAGAGCAGGCCTTGAAACACCCCAACTGGACGATGGGTGCCAAGGTGACGATAGATTCGGCTTCGATGATCAACAAAGGATTTGAGATGATAGAGGCGAAATGGCTGTTTTCAGTTGATCCTCAACAGATTCAGGTGCTTGTACATCCGCAGTCAATTATCCACTCGATGGTGCAGTTTGCTGACGGCGCCATCATGGCCCAGCTCGGCATGCCTGATATGAAACTGCCTATTGCTTACGCACTTTCCTATCCGCAAAGGCTGACCAACAACTCGGAGCGCGTAGATTTTAGCCGATTTCATGCACTGACCTTTGAAGAGCCTGATACAAAGCGATTTCGCAACCTGTCTTTTGCATTTGAGGCTATACGTCAAGGTGGCAATATGCCTTGTATCCTGAATGCTGCGAATGAAGTAGCTGTTGCGGCATTTTTGCAGGAAAAAATCGGCTTTTTACAGATGAGCGACGTGATTGAACAGACCATATCCGCTGCATCGTTTATCGCCAACCCCACTTACGAAGACTATGTCCTGACAGACAGGGAAGCGCGCGAAATATCCTCGCGACTTGCAATAAAAACATAAAAAACAAGTTATTATAATCATATTAGAAAAAAATATATGGAAACATTTTTAATAAAGGCTTTACAACTGCTTTTGAGTTTATCGATATTGGTCGTGGTACACGAATTTGGACATTTCATTTTTGCCAGAATGTTCAAGACTCGCGTCGATAAATTTTATTTATTCTTCAATCCCTGGTTCACACTATTCAAGTATAAACCTAAAAACAGTGATACAGAGTACGGTATCGGTTGGTTGCCGCTTGGCGGATACTGTAAAATTGCAGGGATGATTGACGAATCCATGGACAAGGAGCAGATGAAGCAGCCGCCTCAACCTTATGAATTTCGCTCAAAACCGGCCGGACAACGCCTGCTCATCATGGTCGCCGGTGTAGTTTTCAATTTCATTCTGGCCTTAGTCATTTATTCCATGGTTCTTTATAGCTGGGGCGACACATACATGCCGCTCAAGAATATGAAAATGGGGATGTACTACACGGAGACATTCAAAAATATCGGTTTTGAAGATGGAGATATTCTCCTGAGAACCAACAATCAAGAGCTTGAACGTTTTGGACTTGATGCCTTTCGTGCAGTCATCAATGCCGATTACGTGACTATGCTTCGCAACGGTCAGGAGGTCAATATCCCGATACCGGATGATATGATGCAAAGAGTAATGCACGATAATCTCGGATTTGCCGATCCCTATCGTTATCCGTTAGTAGTCAAAAGTATAGCTGATGAAAAAATGGGAGCTTCATTAGCCGGGATGCAGTCAGGAGACAGTATAGTGAGTGTCAATGAAATATCCACTCCGTTAGCAAATGATGTGACTAAAATGCTCAATGAAATGAAAGGGCAGGAAATTTTGATTGGTTTTTATCGAAACGGACAGGCCATGGCGCTGCCTGTCAAAGTGGATTCGCTTGGAAAAATAGGAGTAAATGTAACCAGACCGAACGAAATGTACGGTACAGTTACTGTAAGATATGGTTTTCTTGAATCATTTCCTGCCGGGATCAAGCTGGGTATCAATACATTGAAAGGCTATATCAATGACATGAAATATGTTTTTACGAAAGAGGGCGCTTCCAAACTCGGTGGTTTTGGGGCAATTGGAAACCTTTTTCAACCGGAATGGGATTGGCATTCCTTCTGGATGACAACAGCATTTCTCTCTATCATTCTGGCATTTATGAATATCCTGCCTATTCCTGCATTGGATGGAGGCCATGTGCTGTTTTTGATTTACGAGGTCGTCACGCGCCGCAAGCCAAGCGATAAATTTATGGAATACGCGCAGACCGCAGGCATGATTCTGCTGATAGGCTTGCTCCTCTA
>JAITMM010000046.1 GCA_031277335.1 Tannerella sp.
AGTTCTCTTGTTGGTCACACAAACAATTTTTCTTTAGTACCTCCTTCGTCGGAGGAAATTTACCTAAACCGAAAGGGATAATAGAACAACACGTGGCTTTGGAGGAGAAACCATTGAAGTAGAATGTAATAGCCCAGTCAGCATTTACGATATCGATAAAAAGAACACGTCTGTTAGACGCCGACCCTGTTTCGAGAACGTGTGGCTTAATCAATGACTTAGATAGCAGTCTATCGTTTTGGCCAAGATATTGTACTGAAGATTTTGTACAGACTCTTTTTTGGAATTTATAGAACTCTATTTCAGTATTTTATACATCAATTCCATCTTGTCTGCAAGTCTTGCCATCTCTTTTGTTAATGAGGCAATATCTGCTCTATTATGCTGAATTTCGATTTTCATGCGATCATGTTCTTCTTCCTCCGTATTTTCATGAGTTGTATTTGTTGTGCTTTCACCAAACAAAACTGAAACAGGCACATTAAGAATTTCCGAAAATTTGATTAATTTAGTAGCCGTAAGTCTGTTATCATCTTTTTCAAGCCGGCTGTATGTACTTTGTCCGATCCCCATTTGCTCAGCTATAAACTCCTGTTTTATACCCCGTTCCTCTCTGATTTTTCTAATTCTTACGCCAATAGTATCCATCTCATATCCGTTTTTTAGATAATTTTATGCGCAAATGTAATAATTTTATTTAAATAATGAATAAGGTTGCGTTAAAAAACAGTGTAATTTTGTATTAAAATAAAGAAAACGGCTTCGGATGTCTGCCTGATATAGAGCGTAGGTCACTCAGGTCATGTTTTGTTTTTGTTGAATATCAATTTATTAAAAACGTATGAGAGTTAAAGGGAACAATGTCTTTGTAAATTTTCTTGCGCTGCTTGGCACAAGACATGCAGAGTTGTTTGCAAATCAGACCTTTAACGAACACCACCACAAGAATAATCTGTACGGTCTTTCCAGGATGCTGTCCGACTATGGCGTGCAAAATGCCGCAACAAAGATAGAAGACAGGGAGCAGGACATTTTCAATATCGAGTGTCCCTTTGTGGCATTTTTCGGAGGCGATTTCGTCGTTGTCGAAAAAGTAAGCCCACACATAACCCTCACTAAAGGGGAGGCAATATCCCACCCTTCAGGGGAGTCTGAGGGGGCGGTCTCGTTTATCCGAAACGGAAAGCGCCTTATCATTCCCGTTTCCGATTTTATCAAGTCCTGGTCAGGTATCGTCCTGCTGGCCGAGACTTCTTCGGCGTCCGGCGAACCGGGATATGCGGCGCATCACAAAAAGGAACTGCTGAGTATTGCTCAAAAAATAGTGCTTGGATTGGCTTGTTTAAGTTTAGTTTTGTACGCGTACTTTAAATTTAATTTATATACCAATTTAGGGTTTTCATTACTTTTACTGATTAATCTACTTGGCATTTACACCTGCTATCTGCTGGTATTGAAACAACTGCATGTTCAGAGCCGCTATGTTGATAAAATCTGCACACTATTCAGCCGGAGCGACTGCAACAATGTGCTTGAATCGGATGCTGCCAAGTTGTTCGGCGTTTTCGGATGGAGCGAAATCGGACTGGGATATTTCACGGCGAATACCGTTATCCTGCTGTTCCTGCCTCAATTGCTGCCCTGGTTAGTCGTCTTTAACATTTTGGCGCTTCCTTATTCCTTCTGGAGCGTATGGTATCAGAAAGTCAAAGCCCGGCAATGGTGTCCATTATGTCTGATGGTACAGATTTTGCTATGGGCAATATTTGTTATCAACCTGTTATTTAGCTTTATTAATTTTCCCGATCTCCTCTTTCATTGTCAATTGTCAATTGTCAATTGTCAATTATTTACCGTTGCCTGCTGTGTATATGCCATCCCAATACTGACCCTGTGTCTTATTATCCCCAAGCTTGCCGAAGGCAGTCAGGTCGTACAACTCCGGCAGGAGATCAGTAGCATCAAAGCCAATGAAGATATATTCCGTGCATTGCTCTTGCAGCAAACTCAATATGAAGCAACCGCATCCGATTCTCAAATCATTTTCGGCAATCCCACGGCTACGTTAAAGATCACTATCCTGACTAACCCCTTTTGTAATCCCTGCGCCAGAATGCACGCAAGAGTGGATAAGTTGCTCAAAGAAACAAAAGGCACTGTTTGCATTCGGTATATCTTTTCCGCTTTCAACGAAAATTTGGAATATGCCAACAGGTCTTTTATCGCCATCTACCTGCAAAAAGGCAGGGAGACTGCATGGCAGTTGTATTCAGACTGGTTTGACAAAGGCAAAGCGCTGGAAGCAGCCTTCTTCAATGACATGCAGTTGGATATGACCAACCCTGCAATAGAATCAGAGTTCGCAAAACATGAAGCATGGAAAGAAAAAACACAATTGCGGGCAACCCCTACGATTGTCGTCAACGGCTTTAAACTGCCTGATAACTATAAAATAGAAGATTTACAGTATTTTACCGAATCTGAAATAGAAGTATAATCATTTGTAAACGATAAATACATGTATTGTCCATTGTATCATCAAGTCAAACGTTTCCTGCCGTCTCGCAAACGCGCCGGAAGGAGAGACCCGCTGTATGCTGATACAATGAAATTTGTGCACTTAATGCAACAAATCCTGTTGATGAGCTTTTATCTTTTGACAAAAGCCATTATCTTTGTCCGGCTGCTTCCCGATCAGAAAAGTTCCGTCCCGGTTGATATGCCGTTTGATGGACGGAAACCGGCAGCCGCACAATACAAACGGCACCGGCTTTTACAGTTTACGAGGGCAGTGTTTATGACCTGCTCCGGTTGAGCTGCCGTATTTCGCCGCCGGAGTAGGACAAGCGTTGCATCGCCTGTGTAATCGCCGGTACTATGCCGGCAAAATGGCTGTTTTCTTTTGTGACAAACCGAAACAGAGAGGGCTTGCGGCTTCGGTTCATGTCATCGCAATGAACTGGGTAACGGACAAAACGGTTGACAAAGCATTGTCGGCCAAATAAATTGGCAGCGACATAAATATCGGTCTTCTTTATGTTGATGCTCACACGCGATACCCTTGATAGTACCGCATATCAAAACAGGGTTGGAGGACAGAATGACAGGCAATCATTCTCCCCTTAGCGGAAATACAAGGAAGATCGGCAACTCTTCAAAACAATAAAAAAATGAGAGGCGTTTTTTTGCAAATTTATTCATTATGATGAAGATTTTTTTTATAAAAACTAAAGTTTGTCTATTTTTTATATTCATCCTGTGCTGTTGCCGTCAGAACGACGGCACAAATATGGGTAATGACATTGCTGTGATTGATGTGGAGCAGCAAATCGGACATTATCAGGAAGTTGCCGCAAGCGAGATTATCTCAGGACTGGAATATATCCCGTTACAAGGCGGTAAGGATTTTCTGGTCGGGAATATATACCAGATCATTGTTACTTCAACGCATATTTTTTGTTGGGGTCAGGGAGGAGGAGGGGGAGGATTTTTAATAGGCCCAAACCGTACTTTCTGTTATGCGTTCGATCGCAACGGCAGTTTTCTTAACGAAATAGGACATGTCGGGCAGGGTCCGGGAGAATATACAACGATCACAGGAATGTCTATAGATGAAATCAGTCAGTCAATAT
>JAITMM010000059.1 GCA_031277335.1 Tannerella sp.
ATGCTCGAATATGCAATTTCAGATGAAATTCGAGTGATTCAGATAAAAAAACATTATCTTTGCCACGTAAAAATTGAAGAAAATTCATTCAACATGAAGAATAAATCATTTATTATCACTGTATTGGTTGTTTTTATATTAGTATTTTTATCAACCGCATCGGTGAGAACCAACCATTCAGAAGGATATAAACCCGGAAAAATAGCCCCCAAAATAGAAATAGCGGCAGACAATCAAACAATTGATTTCACTGCTCAGCCCCATCATTATACTTTAGTGAACTTTTGGGCTGCTTACGACGCCGTTTCGCGTGTGCTAAACATACAGTTATGGCACGAAATCAAGGAGTTGGATTCAACGCGGATCACATTGTATTCCATTTCAATGGACGAAATCGCATCCGTCTTCAGCGAAACAGTCAAAATAGACAAATTGGAGAATACCAATCAATTGCATGATTCACAAGGTCTTAAATCACCTCTATTCGCACAATACGGTCTGAAACGCGGATTCAATAATTTCCTGATCGACGACCGCGGCGTGATCGTAGCTACAAATGTGAAGCCGAAGCAATTGGCTGAAATGGTGTCTAAACCCGCCAGATGACAACCTGAGCAGTTTCGAGTGTAAGCACCATAAAGAGATATTAGTTAAAGTTTATTAGTTATAATGTTATAAGAAAAAAACAGTTTATATTTGCAACCGTATACTTTTAATTCGTTGTTATACAGGCCTCAGAACAAGTCGTATTTTCAAATGAAAACTGCATAATGAAAATAAACAACAATTTAATAAAATAAAGATATGAAGTGGCATTTTTTATTTTTACTTAACCTGAGTATTCTTGTCAATGCGCAGGAAAAGATGATGCCATATTCAATTCAGGACAGTATTTACAAGCAATTGGAACTTTTCCCACAAGAGAAAATCCATCTGCATACGGACAGGACGATGTATATTCCGGGTGAAAAAATCCGGTTTAAAGCCTATCTGGTAGACGCTTTTACGCACAAGTCGCCCACTTATAGTCAATATATTTATGTTGAGTTAATTAATCAGTCTGATTCACTTGTACATCGGGTGATGGTCATTCCTGATGAAAACGGATTGTTTCATGGGCAAATTTTTCTTTCTGAGAAAATACCTGATGGCAATTATACGCTCCGGGCATATACTCATTTTATGGAAAGTCTTGGAGATTCTTATTTTTTTAAGAAGAACATACGGATTTGGAATATTGGCAGTTCCAGGTTTTCAGTTTTCAGTTCTCAGCAGGAGAATGGAAGAAATGTGGTCAATAGTGAAAAAGGTAAGACGGTGAATGCAAGTGTTATACCTGCCGGAAATGATTACGATGTTTCATTTTTCCCGGAAGGAGGTTATATGGTGGAAGGCGTTATTAATCGTGTGGCATTTAAGTCTTTAAGCCAAAACGGAGCTTCCGAAAATATCACGGGTGAAATCGTGGATGATGAAGACAATCTGATTTTTCCTGACGTCAAAACTGTTTTTGCAGGTATGGGGTCATTTCCTTTAGGTGCCGCGCCGGGAAAAACCTATTTTTTAGTAAGTAAAAACAGTGCCGGACTGGAAAAACGTTTTCTACTCCCGGCAGTCAGGAAGACATCAACAGTTACTGCACTCCATCGGAACAATCAATATATCATTCAGTTAAAGAAGTCTCCAGATATGCCGCAGAGACCGCTTTATCTGTTTGTACATTGCAAAGGAGAGGTCCTCCATTATGCTTCGTGGGATTACAGGAAGGATTATATTCTGCTTCCGGCCAATCGGTTGCCTTCGGGTGTCATTCAAATTATATTGTTCGATGAATTTATGCATCCTATCAGCGAACGATTGGTTTTCAACCAAAAAGATGACGAAACAACAGTTACCTTTCAAACGGATAAAGCGGTATATGACAAACGGGAAAAGGTGATTGCTACGATAAGGCTGCCTAAAACCCGTCAGGCAGAGGGTCGAGCACACATTCCTTTGGAGAGGGTTGGGGAAAGCTATTCAATTGCCGTCACCGACGATGCAGATATTTCAATTGATTCTCTCAATACAATCACGGCCAGCCTGTTGCTTTCGTCCGAACTTCCCGGTTATATCGAATCGCCGGGTTATTATCTTCAGAAAAATAAAGAATCGGCATACGCGCTTGACCTTCTGATGATGACACACGGATGGAGAAGGTATGATTTGGCAAAGGCTATCAAAGGGGATTATTCTGTTTCTGCAACAGATTTCGAAATAACAAAAGAAATATCCGGTACGGTGCGTAATTACATGACTGACCGTCCGGTTGTAGACAGGGAGGTGATGCTTGTCTCTAACGATCAGAGCTTGAGACGGACAACGACCGATTCGGTCGGACAGTTTCGTTTTGGACTAAATTTCCCTGACAGTACATCGTTCTTTCTAATGGCAATGAATAAAGGACTCATCGGTAATGTAAAAATAACACTGAATACGGAAAAATTTCCTGCTATAAAACATGCACCTGTAAGTACGCAGTTATTTCCTGTCGTTACAAAAGAACAACAAAAACAAACAGATTTATCTATCGGATTTATAGAAAAAGCCGGACAACGTGCTCAATATGATGAAGATATCAAGGTGGTTAATTTGGAGGTCATTGAAGTTACTGCAAACAGAATCGAAAAAAGAAATCAGTTGCGGCTAAGCAGTAATCCGATCAACGCGTCAGCTGAACGGACCATATATCGTGACGATATGAAACGAATGCCATTTAGCAGATATATAGCTGATTATCTAATAGGTACATCAGGAGTGCAGGTCTTTTACAGTGATGTAACCGGAGAGCCTGTAGGTGTGAAACTCAGTGCTATGACCGGTTTTTCACTTATATATATTGATGGAGTTTTATCGACCATTGATGACATGAATACGATTCCGATTGAAATTGTTGAGAGTATTGATGTTATAAGAGGAGTAGGAGCGTCCATCCTTGGAGTACGAGGCACTAACGGAGCAATCAGCGTGACAACAGGCTATGTATCAGATAATTCAAATAATTTAAAAAGTAATGCCGTTACAATTACGCCCTTGGGTTATCAAAAACCGGTCGAATTTTATTCTCCAAAATACGATACGCCTGAATCCGGAAATATGGGCATACCTGACTACCGCACTACAATATTTTGGAAACCTGACGTCTTGCTGCAGGACGACGGGAAAGCAACATTCGAGTTTTATACGTCAGATTTCAAGACAACTTATTCTGTTGTTATAGAGGGAATAACGAATGATGGAAACATTATCAGACAGGTTGAAAGGATTGAGGTGCGACCTTAAATGCTTCCCACAAACTTTCCAACGGTGGGGGTGCGATAATTTCGACGGGTTGTTGCGAGACGGGGTGGATAAAGGCAAGGCGGCGGGCGTGGAGGCTGATGCCGCCGTCAGGGTTGGAACGTTCGGCGCCATATTTCAGATCGCCTTTGACGGGGCAGCCGATTTTGGCAAGTTGGCAGCGTATCTGGTGGTGGCGTCCCGTTTCCAAAGCGATTTCGAGCAGGTAGTAACGGTCTGATTTTGAAATCACCCGATAGTGGAGGATAGCCAGCTGGGCATGCGGTTTTTCAGTATCGTAGGCCACGCTTCTGTTTTGCTTTTCGTTGCGGATGAGCCAATGTCTCAGTTCTCCTTGAGGTGCAGGCGGGCAGTTTTTCGTGATCGCCCAATATGTCTTTTCAATCTTTCCGAGCCGAAACATTTCGTTTATCCGCGGCAGTGCCTTGCTTGTTTTGGCAAAGAGCACGACGCCTGTCACAGGCCTGTCCAAACGGTGCGTTACACCGACAAAGACATCTCCGGGTTTGTCGTATTTCTCTTTTAACCATGATTTTAGCATCTCCGAAAGTGGTTCGTCGCCCGTCTTGTCGCCCTGCACAATTTCGTGGCATGTCTTATTTACCGCAATCAGATGATTGTCTTCGTATATTATTTCCATGAAAGAGAGTAATTGAATAACTGAATAACTGAATAACTGAGTAACTGGATAACTGAATAATATAATATCTTCTTCGTGTTAATTCGTTAAATTCGTGGACAAAATCTTTGAATTTTTGAATTTTTGAATTTTAGTTTCCTTGAACCGTATGTTCTCCACTCGAAAGGCTCACCTTCTTTCCACTCGGAAACGACACTTCGCAGGATGTCCCGATAGGTACTGTAACACTGACTGACAGCATTTTCCTGTTCTTTTTGACATTGACCTTAATCTCGCCGTTCACCGATGCAACCGAAGCCGAAGCCTCTGTCAGTGAACCCATTTGCGGTGCAACCCTGAACGACAGGAAGCCGGGCGACAACGGTTCGATGCCGCAGATTTTCTGGCTCAAAACCGTCAGCGGCCCGCCGCTCCAGGCATGGTTGATGGTGCCGCCGCCAAATCCTTCGTCGCCGATGCCCCATCCTTCGAACAGCGTGGTATAGTCGAAGTTCATCATGTTCGCATAGCGGGACTTCATCCGCTCCATCGCAAAAGTGGCTTCGCCCATCATGCACAATGCTTCAAGTACATATTTTTCCATATACGGGCTGGCGTGGTACGCTGTTTTGAAGACCTTTGTCAGCGCCGGATACTTGTCTTTGCCAGCCAGGCCGGAAACGACAGCCATCGCCTGTGCACGGTCGTCGGTTTCACCTTCGTAACCGGGTGAACGGTAGGCCGTTCCTGTCCAAAACTGCCTGTCGAATGCGGCTTCGATCCGCGACATCATATTCCGTATTTCAGATGCATCAGACGTTTTGTTCAATTGCAAGGCAAATTCGCGTTCCGCCTTCAGTGCCAGGTAATACCAGCAATTGGTAAGAACGCCTAAATCAATGTTATTGCCCCAGTCTCCCCAATTCCATTCGCCCGTCCGTTCGATGGCTAAACCATTGAAATCCACCTTCCAGACATCATGCAAATAACGATGAAGACGGTCATAGATGACCGGCACGAAACTGCTGTCGGCGCTGTAAAAATACTGCGTATAAAAACCGTACCAGCCCACAGAAGCCAGCATCTGCAAGGGCAATTCCCTGTTCCAGTTGCCAGCCGGGACAGGCGAAAATATCACACCGTCAGCACGTTGCCAGTTCATCAGTTCGTAAATACCCTTCAGCGCCAATTGATGGGAAGAAGGGGTCAGGGCATAGAAAGCCTCGCCCAACTCATTCACTTCATCGCCCCACCACTGCGAGCGTTCCCTGTCGGGACAATCCATGTAATTGTCACGCATCGTGATATATAACGTCCGCGCAGAACGTTTCCACAGCTCGTTCAGAAACGGGTCGTTGCATTGAAATGGCTCCACAAACTCCGTGTTATATCCCGTTTCGCGGTATTTCACTTCCATCACTTCCACCCCGTCGGGGATGACATACCACACCTCATGTCCGTTCATCCAGCCGAAGCTCTCATACGCCTGCTCGCCGTCGCGGATGATATATTCGGCACGCACATTCGGTGAACCGCCACCCATATAATTGTCCGTCAGCATGTTTATCATTGCTCCCGCCTTGGCTTTTACCTTGAGATAAGGCGTGATTTGGCAGTTATAGGGCAGTTTGCAGAAAAGCGTATCGCCGTCAGCCGATTTCCTGATATCAGTATAATCCCTTAATCCATAGTCTTTAAACATAGGAATCGGACGTTTGACCAATTGTCCCTGTGGCGCATCTTCGACATGTACGAAATAGGAAACGTCCGGCATCCGTCCCGTAAAACCCATCCTGTTCCATCCGGCAACCTCCTTGCGGGCATCGAAGCGGATATTGCTTTCCGGCATGCGGTAATTCGGGAATGGCGCCTCCGTATCCTGATAGGCGCCGTAGAGCATCGCTTTCCAACTTTCGTCCGAAACAATCTCAATATCAGCGTTTACTGCTTCAAAGAGCAACGCCGCCGTCCCGCTGTTGATATGGTTAAATCCGTTCTTCCCGAAATGCCAAACCAGCACGGCAATCGTGTTTTCACCCTGCGTCAGATAGGGCGCAATCTCGATTTCATCGTAATATGTTGCGTTTCTCGCCGGCCCCCGTTTTAGTCCGCCTTCAAAGACAACCGGCTCATTATTAATCCACAACCAGTATTTCGAATCTGCCGCTATGCGCGCCGTCAGGCCGTCAGGTTTAGCCGCAAGCATCACCTCTTTGCGGAACGCCAGCCACGTATTGGGCTTGCTCTGACTTTGCTCGACGCTGATCCATTTCCCTTTCCATCCTGTCTCCGCCTGACACAATGTGATGAAACACAGCAGCATCAACAGGTATACCATCTTTTTCATACGCTTTTTTTGAGGATATAATACGACAAAAATAATAGAAATAATTTGATTTCCAAAGGGTGGGGTGAAAAAGTTTTTGTCCTTATCGAAAAAAAGTTGCAATATATTGCATTTATCCGTATCTTTGTGGCATGTTTGAAAGAAAGATAAATACCTACAAGAATTATTTTCTTGACTTTATGGCAACGCTTGATGAAAATGCAGCCAGAAAGGTATATTATGCTCTTGAAATTTTAAAGACACAACAACGCGTATCTAAAAAATTTGCAGAGCATATTCGGGAGAAATTGTATGAATTAAAAGCCGAATACGAAGGGAATATTTATCGCATTTTCTTTATTTTTGACGAGGGAAATATCGTTATTTTGTTCAACGGTTTTCAAAAGAAATCACAAAAAACTCCTGAAAATGAAATAGAAACAGCTATAAAATTGAAAAATGAATATGAATCAATTAAACGACAGTCTGCTGACAAGCGTCGATGAAATCATGGATGCAAAATTTGGTAAACCGGGAACGCCGGAGCGTGAACAGTTCCGCAGAGAGGCTTATGCGTATTATCTGGGGCAAATCCTACACGATGCAAGGAAAAGTGAAAAAATGACACAAAAAGAACTGGCCGGACGTGTAGGTGTTGACAAATCTTATATTTCCAAAATTGAAAAAGGAGTCATCGAACCGGGCATCGCCATGTTTTACCGTATTGCTTCCGAACTGGGGCTTTCAGTTGAATTAAACCGTCGGCTTATCTTGTAGAAAGCGTCAACATTCTTGTAAACAGATGTTTCCATCATGCCATCCATTCCGCAATATACCTTTCACAAAACAAAATACGGCGACGAACTACTGATAGACGTTGTGACGTTGCCATACGTGAAGAAATTTGTGGCCAAATATCCGGTACACACGTTGACTTATTATGATATTACGCTGATTACGTGCGGTAAAGGTTTTTTCAGAATTAATAACCAAGAGTATAGCGTGAGCGGTGGCGACATAATTTTTTCCCGTCCGGGAGATATCCGGCATTGGGACAAGGATCATATCAGCGACGGTTTTGCCCTGATTTTTGAGGAGGAATTTTTGCTTTCGTTTTTCAATGATCCGTTGTTTTTGAAGCATTTATCCTTTTTTCAACCCGACGCTTCATCCCGATTAAGTCTAAAAGGAGACATTTATAAACGGATTCTCGGTCTGGTGAAAAACATCAAGCTGGAAATAGATGCGTATCCGTTGAAAGACAGGCATCTACTGAGAGCATTGCTTTATGAAACGCTGATAAACCGTGAAAAGTGCCGTTTCTTCCCGTTTTTATGCCATAACCGCGAACACTAAAGTGCGTACCTTTGCGGCATTATAAACTCATAAAAAGTAAAAAAAAAATGAAGAATCCGGCAGAGACAATCGGCAATTTAATTGAGAAACAGAGTAGTAGTCTGGTCAGTTCAATAGATGAAAACGGTTATCCGAACACCAAGGCGATGTTTGCGCCCGTGAAGCGCGAAGGTATCAAAACATTTTACTGGCACACCAACAGCCCGTCCATGCGTGTCAGGCAGTTCCGCAACAATCCGAAGGCTTGCGTCTATTTCTACGACCGGCGCTTTTTTCGTGGCGTCATGCTACG
>JAITMM010000220.1 GCA_031277335.1 Tannerella sp.
GTAAGTATGCTGTCGAAGGAATTTTTGATTCTGGTCGGAGTTGCGATGCTGATTGCCTTTCCGTTGGCGTACTACTGGGCGGACAGGATATTGCAGGATTTTGCGTACCATATCAGCATCGGCTGGTGGATATTTGCGGCAGCGGGAATCATTACCATCATGCTGACTCTGATAACTGTAGGTTGGCAGGCGATCAAGGCGGCGACGGCTAATCCGGTGAAGGCAATTATGAGTGGCGAGTAATTGAATAACTGAATAACTGAATAACTGAGTAATTGAATAACTGAATAACTGAATAACTGAGTAACTGAATAACTGAATTTTTGAATCATTGAATCTTTGAATATAAAATTAGTGTTAATTCGTGTAATTCGTGGCAAAAAAATGAAAATCAATCAATCCATCCGAATAATTTTCCGGAACAAAACCTACAGCCTCTTGAATATCGCAGGCCTGGCTGTCGGCATTGCCTGCGCGATACTGATTCTTTTGTGGGTAGAAGACGAGGCAACGTACAATGATTTCCCCAAAAAGAAACAACTGTACGCCCTGTATCAAAATCAGGTTTACAGCGGTGAAATCTATACCATTATGATTGCGCCCAACCCGTTGGCGGCAGTGCTGAACGAAGAAACGCCCGGCATAAAAAACGTGACGCGCTATCGTTCCAACAATAAAAGTCTGTTTACGCTGAATGATAAAATGCTGTACGAAACGGGTTCATACGCCGATTCGTCCATTTTCGGCATGTTAGACATCGAATTTTTACAGGGCGATGCCACCACCGCATTTGATGCGGCTTATCCGTTGATTATTACCGAAGACATGGCGTTGAAGTTTTTCGGCACGGATAATCCGATAGGACAGACGCTGAAAAAAGACAATGGGCAGGAATACGAAGTGACGGCTGTGGTAAAGAATCCCAAGTCCAATTCCGACTTCCGTTTTTCGTGGCTGATTCCATTTCAGCAATTAGTCAAAGAACGGATTGCCAATGGCTGGCAGGAGGCGGAAACAGCATGGGGAACAAACTGGATGTCGTGCTACGTGGAATTGGACAAATCGGCTGATGTCAACCGCATCAACAGCCAAATCAAGGATTTATTGAAACAGAAAAAGAACGACCCCGACGAACCGGCCACCCTGTTTCTCTATCCTGTCGCGAAACTCAAACTGTACGGCGAATTTAAGGACGGCTATCCCACAGGAACCGGATATGTACGCTATGTCCGACTGTTTTTCCTGATTGCGGTGGTCATACTCATCATCGCCTGTATCAATTTCATGAACCTGTCTACCGCCCGTTCGCAGAAACGCGTTTTGGAAGTCGGCGTGCGCAAGACTTTTGGCGCCAAACGCTTCCGGCTTGTCCGGCAGTTTATGTCCGAATCGGGAATCATCACCTTGCTTGCCCTGTTGATAGCGCTGATGCTGGTTGCAGTAGTGTTGCCGCAATTTAATATACTGGTGGGTAAACAGTTGACGCCGGGACTGAACAATCCTGTTCGCTGGCTTGGATTGTTGGGTATCGGCGTCATCAGCTGTCTTGCTGCAGGCAGTTATCCGGCGTTCTTCCTTTCATCTTTCCCGCCGATTGATGTATTGCGCAAACTGAAAACCAAAAGCGGAGCAGGCGTTGTCAGGTTGCGCGAAGGGCTGGTGGTGTTCCAGTTTGCTGTATCATTGACGTTAATTATCTGCGCCACTTTTGTATACATGCAGGTGCAGCATACGAAAAACCGGTCGCTGGGCATGGATGTCGAGCAGGTCATCATGGCGGAAGCCAACCGGGATATATGGGAGCATTTTGAACCGCTGAAACAGGAATTGGCAGCAACAGGCGTGGTGGAAAATGTCGGTTTAAGTAGCCAGACCATGCTGAACATGTCGACAAATATGGGAAACTGGAATTGGCGGGGAAAACCGGATAATGTTGACCCGCTGGTTTTTAATACACACGTAACCGACGGATTGTTCGAGACGCTTCAAATCACACTTTTCGACGGACGGAATTTTAACCGCTCAATAGATGCCAATAACCCAAACATCATCATCAATAAGACATTTGCCGATTTGATGGGCGAAGAAGGACATGTGGGCGGTCAGATTGAAAACAGTGGACAATCGGCCACAATCATTGGAATCATCAATGATTACGTATTCAATGATATATACAGTACAGCGCAAAGACCGACAATTTTTCTGTTAGGCGAAGAAGGAAGAAATTTGTTTATCCGCCTGAAACCCGGAAACATACAAACCGCATTACAAAAGGTGGAAGCGGTTATGAAACAAATCAGTCCGAACCATCCCTTTGAATACAGATTTATGGACGAACAGTTCAATACGATGTTCAAATCAACCTTATTAGTTGGCAAATTAGCCGGCTTGTTCGCGGGATTGGCTATTTTCATTTCCTGCCTCGGACTGTTTGGACTGACTGCATTTGCCGCCGAACAGCGTACCCGCGAAATCGGTATCCGCAAGGTATTGGGCGCTTCGGTACTGAATATCGTCGAACTGCTTGGACGTAATTTCATGGTATTAATCGGCATTTCATTTGTGATTGCCATCCCTTTGGCATGGTGGATCATATCGGAATGGCTGCAAAACTACGAGTATCGAATCGGAATAAGCTGGCGGGTTTTTGCCGGTTGCGGACTGCTGGTGATTATCATTGCGTTGTTGACGGTCGGCTGGCAGGCGATTAAGGCGGCGACGGCGAATCCGGTGAAGGCGATTTCGAGTTCAGAGTAATTGAATAACTGAGTAACTGAATAACTGAATAACAGAATAACTGGGTAACAGAGAAATTGAATTTTTGAATAATTGAATCTTTGAATGTTTTATTTTACCGGCAACTGAAAAATTAGTTTTATTTGATTTTTAAATAAATGTTTTGTATTTTTGCAAAATAATAAAGAGAATCATGGCAACGACCAAATCCACAGGCAAAAAAAATGACAAGGCAACGGCCGGAGTCAAGTCCGTTTCCAAGCCGAAGTCGCTGCTCCGTTTCGACTGGGCGCTCAAGCGCATTTTGAGGCATAAGCCTGACTACAAAGTGCTTGAAGGCTTTCTGTCGGTCATTTTGAAGGAAGATATCCGAATCATAAGCATCAGCGAGAGCGAAGCCAACCAGGAGCATCCCGGCGACAAGTTCAACCGCGTGGACATATTCGTGGAAAACAGCAGGGGTGAATTTGTCATCATCGAGATACAGAGCAGTTACGAAGTCGACTATTATTTCAGGATGCTCTACGGCGTATCGAAAACCATTGCAGAGCATATCAATAGGGGCGACAGTTACGACAAGGTACGTAAGGTCTACCACATCAACATCGTATATTTCAAACGCGGGAAATTGGGGCTGGGCAAGGATTATGTATATCACGGCATCACGGAGTTTCGAGGCATCCACAAGAATGATGTGCTTCAGTTGACTGCATCGCAAAAAAAACAGTTCAGGAGTGACAGTGTCAGGGAACTGTATCCCGAATATTATATACTTTGTGT
>JAITMM010000098.1 GCA_031277335.1 Tannerella sp.
CCGGCGCGAGATGGAAGCCGTCTGGTGGTCAGACCAGGACGAAAAGGAATACGACCGTATGAGACAGGAACTCGAAGAAAGCATCCGCACAATCGAAGAAGACAAAAAAGCCCTCGCCGTCAAAGACCAAGCCCTCGCCGAACAAACCCAAGCCCTCGCCGACAAAGACCGCGAAATCGCCGCCTTGAAGCAACGATTAGGCCTCTGACCGCAGACCGGTAGAGACGTTGCGCGCAACGTCTCTACACCGGCCCCCTCTCCCCTCGGAGAGGGCGGGGGGTGAGGTGTTTTTATTTCGTCCCCCATTCCCCCACTTTCGTACTCCAAACCCCCCATTTTGAAAAAAAAATCAAAAATAATAGAAAAAAAAAGAGAAAAACCATTGCCGGTATAAAAATCATTTGTATTTTTGCAGCAATGAATAGTGTGTTCCGACCCCAAAACAGACGAATTCCCTATACATTAATAAATATATGAACAAGTTTTTTTAACAAGATATAGAATTAATTTACTGAGTATTAATATTAAATTTTTTAATTATGAACAAAAAAATTTTTACTTTGTTAGCGAGTTCGCTAATGCTGTTTCTAACAGCAATCGTGATGAATGCGCAAGGGTATGCTTCTGATGTCTCATATCTCCCGTTAGGGATGGGAAAGGGAGCTTATCATCTGAAAGTATCAAGTATTGGAGCATCTGGAGGTACAAACTACGCCTCTTATCCTGCTGGTACTGATGCGCCTTTATTGACAATGGATGAAGATGGCTTTGTAAGCACAATTATGTCATCGTCACTGATTGGCGCTGACTATGAAGACTTAAGAGCTGCTTTATGGTGTGTAGACGTTAGTAAACCGGAGTTTCAAGGTATTCAACCGGTCTATAACTTTATCAATAAGCAGTATCAATCACTGCTTGCTGTTGACACCGGTAGGATGACTGTTCCAAGTGGTGGTGGTAATGGTTTACGACTATCTGCGTTTGACGGAACAACAGAAATCAGAGCTCAAGGGACAGGTGGCAACCAGAATGTTTATACTTTAGGCGGACAATTTTCCAATTGGGCTTTGTCTTATACGTATAATACTACACCGATCATGGTAGATCAACCGTTATTGATTGAAGATCCTGATCATGACGATTGGTTTCTGACATTTGCAGATAATGGTTCTAACCTCAGTTTGGTTAAAGTACATTGGTTTGACCTGCAACCTGGAGCGCCTTTCTATGAAGAAGAATTGGTTCGTTTCACCATTGTCCAAGCCACACCACGCGTGTTGACTGCTGAAGAATTTAACACTGCATTATATACAACAGACGGAAAGAGTGCTCAGTTGATCTTCGATCCGGATGTAAAAGGCGATAATATTGAAAATGTATTTGCACAAAAATTGCATGCAGTACCTTCTGTAAACAACGTTAACGGTGGAACGTTTGCAAACAATGCAAACTATTACATGAACTTTAATGACTCTCTCAATGCAAACCAGTCTGATCCGAGTAAAATCAACTGGATATACGTTGCTGATGGAACAACAGCTGAAGAAAAAGCAGACAATTATTACAATGATTTAGGTATATATTACCCGATAATCAAAATGGACAATTCGGAAACACCTGACGTATTAGGTGATTTCTTTCAATATGATTTCCGCTTGGTATATTATCCTTCGGAAGACAGCGTTGTTATCAATGTTCGTGGAATTGATCATACAGATACAGACGTAGGTTATTCAGGAGACGGACATGCAGAAGATTTATACGCTTATGGAGTTGGAGACGGCGCATTGTTTAGTATGGAAATTTTAGACTTCCTTACACTTCGCATGCAGGATTTAACAACTGCATTGGATGAAAGAGTTCTTACAATATCCAATACTCCGCCTCAGACGCGTATCCACTTTGATAATAGTAGCTGTGAGGTGAGCGACGATAGAACAACCGTTCCGCGCAACCTATATGTGATACGCGACGAAAAAGGCCGTTACTTGGTAATGCCGCTCGAAACAGGAGACTTTACTCCTCGCTGGATGGATCTCCGCGAAAATGAAGACCCGATGAAGACTCCGTCTTATCAGTGGCTCGTCCGCCCGATGAACGAAAATTCGGAAACATCACCAATCATTCTGACTAACCGCGAATTCAATTGGGTACAAATAGAGGCAGTGCAAATCTATAAGACAGAGCCCGGTAAAGCATTTAGCGGACATATTAATTGGCTGTACAATTCAACTGCTTCTACGTTCGATTATCAAATTTTTGATGGCACTGCAATCCTTTATTATCCCGGCGAAATGACCGGCGATCCTTATCTCGACAAAGCAGAAAAAGGCTTGAAATGGGATCTGAAAGAAGGATGGAACGGAAGTTTCCTCGTTGTTCAGGACGACCAGAAAGCAGCCGCTAAAGTAGCTGCAAGCGAAGAACTGACACAGGACGAAATGCAAAAACTGCATCGTACAAGCCCGTATATCGGATACAAGTTTATTTCCGCAGATACGTTAAGCTATTATACGTATGCATTCAACTATCTCCATAAATTCAGCCCCGACTACTATCTCGGCTTAAATAAGGAAAACAATCCTAACGATACGACCGTCTATGTAGTAGATCGCAAAAATTATTTCCAGCTCGAATTGCCGCAGGAGATAACAGATTATCAAAATACAACTGAAAAGTACGGTATCGGATGGGCAGATGCATTATTGGATGACCCTGCAACCGAAGATATCGCTCCCCTCGAAAGATATTACTATCATTTCAAGGAAAATGACTATTGGAACTTCCTGTTCAACGAACATTATATCGTTGCAGACGACAATGGCCGCTATGGATTTACGGACGAATATACGGCAAATACAAGACCTTACGAAGCAGCCGTTTTCTATTTGAGATTTACGTATCAGCCGCAGGGCAAGCCCGAATTTTATTCGATGGTCGAAAGAGTATATCAGTCTTCATTTGAATATATCACTGATGTACTGGGTATTCAAATTCAACAATGGTTAAAACCGCTTGACCAAACTCATAACGGAAGATGGGAAGTATCTGAACAAGACTCTCTTGGAGTTATGGTACTCGGAATAGACCAGTTCAATCTCTATGCAAGAACGCAGGTAAAAGCTGTCGGAGTCAATCCGGTATCTACTTTTGCTGTCTCCAACGACCTCGATCCTCTCTATAGAAGATTCAACGTTGATGAGCTCGACGGCACAGTTCCCGAAGGCAAACCGCAAGACGATCCGAGACTCGTTAAGATTTATCGTACGAACAATCCGTTCGTCGACTATCTCTACGAAAATCAACACGGACGCAATGCCGAACAATCATGCCTCAACTGTCTGCCTTATGACCATAATTTGGGTAACGGCATCAACTTTGCCGCAGTCGAGAATATCTACGACCACGAGAAAGGCGTAAACGAAGGTACCCACTTTGAAGGTGTAGGAACAGTCGACGGTATAAGCACCAACGATCACAACTATGCAATCTATCTTGATACGGCTTATGTCAATCGTGGAACGGGATGGATCAAACCGCAGTATCTGCTTGTTTTGGCTCCCGAACTCAATACTCAATTCTATTGCGTAATTTGCGGACAGGAAAAACCGCTTGATCCTTATGTATACGGACGCTTCCTGATCAATGCAACAGACTCTGCAAGATTTAAAGATGGCAGTGGAAGTGCGATTTTCGGTAAAAGTGCAAGAGTACGCGACGAAGCCTATATCTGGGATACAACTTGGGAACGCCTCGCATTCGTACCTGCCGTACACGTTAAGGACACGCTCTTTATACTGAACGGACACGACTTGAGAGAATTCTTCTGGACAGACCAGGAAGGTACCGAGTACCTGCACCTGACATTGCTCTCTTGGGCAGCTCACGACGGCAAGCACAATGTAGAAGCCATCTATCTCGGCAATAACTATCATAAAGATGTAGTTTGGTCAATGCGCTTTATCGCACAGGACGACAATGAAAACTTTATGCTCGAATCCGAGACAACAGATCGCGATTCGCTGGCAGGCCGTATGATTGCTCCGATGAACGGCGGATGGGTGAAAATCCAGAACAACGAACTTGTTATCAGCCGCGGTTCCTACTTGGATGCCATTCGTGAAGCAGAAAAATGGAATACCGAAGTGACAACCGATCCTCCCGTTGCTAATGATAACGTAGCTGCAACAGCAGTTAAGGTAATCGGTGGTCAGGGCAGCGTATCGATTCTGAACGCAGCAGGCAAGAAAGTTACAGTAAGCAATATACTGGGACAGACAGTTGCCAGCGCAGTATTGACGTCCGACAATGCTACACTCAACGCTCCGAAGGGCGTGCTCGTGGTAGCCGTCGAGGGTGAAAATGCAGTCAAAGCTGTTGTGAAGTAAATATAAATGATAATGAATTAAAAAACCGGTTCTAAGGCGGGGTTCCGCTTCGGCGGAATCCCGACCCTCGACCGGAAATTACAAATCGATTATTAATATAAAATTATATAATTATGAATAGAAAAATTTTCACACTATTGGCCGGAGCATTCTTGATGCTGGCAACGGTATTCAATGCGAGTGCGCAATCTGCGATTACTTTAGAACCGTTGTATTTGGGAGAACCGGTTACGAAATTAAAATTGGGAGCTAATGAGTTTTATCATTTGGTGGTGACGGATATTTCTGATGGGTCAGGACCTATTGTATTCGATCCTAATAGCAATCCTGCAACATTAACTAATATTAAACCGTTAGTTGATGGAGATGATTTACCTCAGGTATTGTATATGGGGGATTATTCTTACTACTTTACAGATCCGGCAAATTCTGGATACCCAGTTCCCTACAAAAATGGCACATTGCCAATTTTCGTAGAAAGCTTAGGAAATGCTGGTCAATCTACCGGTTTATTTAATTTAGCGACTCAGTTGGGTGGTGCTGCAGGTGATTGGTCTGGAGGAGCTAAATGGTTTGAAGCAAATGCTGCTAAATCTAAAGAAAGTGCTTCTTCTTTGTGGTGTACTGTTGTGTATGATTATGACCAAGGACAAAATATCACCTTCGATTTTACCAATAAGTATGTAAAGGATCAATTACTCGAAGTAGATGTAAATGGTTATGATATTTATGAAAACGGTTGGAGTGATCTGTTTGGAGACGGTTATCAAACAAGTTGGTATAATAATCTTGTCCCGGGCACTGTGTCTGGATGGAACTTTTCACAGATTTATAAAACGGCTGTAGAAGTTAATAAACCGTTGTTCTCTTATATTACGCCCGATACAGTAGCAGTATTATGTGCTGATATTAACAATGCAACAGATGGAACTGACATTGATGTCGTTTTGGTTAAAATTGCTTCAGTAGATGATGTTTTAGCAGGTATAGTTCCCGGTATGCTTTATTTCACACTGTATGAGCCTGCTCCGTTTGCATTGGATGCAAAAGATTTTAATACAATGCTTGGCGATCAATCAACTCCAGCAGCTCGTAAACTGAAATTTTCGCCAAATGTAAACGGAAATGGAATAACTAATCCATTTACAGGTGGAGACGGATTATTTGCTCAAGAATTAGTTGATGCTGCTGCTCCAACCATTTCCACAGGTTTTGGTATTAAGGAATGGAATTCAGCTACCGTAACAGGAACTACTCCGTTAGTTGGTGCATATTATAATCAAACGTCATTAAGTCCGGTTGATTTCGCTTTGGCTCATACGCCGACGCCATTTACCAATACAACAGATGAATTGGATAAATTAGGATATTTATACCTAAGAGATGGAGGTGCGACCGGCGATTTCCTGTTTGTAGATCACGAATATTATGATGATAATGTTGGAGGTGACCAGTTCTTGAAATTCGGTTTCAGGGAAAATTTAATTGATCCGACAACGCCGGATCCTACGCTGTTAGATACAGTTTTATACACACAGTCAGTATGGCGTTTAATTTATTATCCTTCAAATGACAGTATATATATAAATCCTTATCAAGCTACTTATCTGCCTACATGGAATAGTAAATTGATGGTTAGAGGTGATGTTGGATCTGATATAGTAAATACAGATCAACTTTCACAACTGCATCCGGTTGGTTCTGCAATTACATGGACTGACAGTATTGCTCAATCAGATTCTTTCTATACTTTCCGTGCTACACCGGCCAATATGGATAAACTCGCTCAACCTGCTTGGAACGGAGGGTATTATCCAGCACCATATTTAGATATGGTAGGTCGTTTAAAATATGGCAAGCAATCAAATGTATCTTTATATCGTGAACCTGACTTTTTCTCTTACTATCATCACAATTATGTGACGATTCAGAATCTGACAAGTACTGTACGGATAGTTACACTTGGAAATGGCAATATAGAAGGCAATCATAAGATCGATACTCATATAAACTTCGGTAATTATTCTCCTTGTCAGGAACAGGGTGCAAGCGGCAGAACAACAGTTCCGCAAGACTTGTACCTGATCCGCAACGAACTCGGACAATACTTGCATGTGCCTCTCTACTCGGCTACTGACTCTGCAGAATGGGTATACCTCGAACCGAGCGTTCATCCCGAACTGCTGCCTTCGTTCCAGTGGATTGTTTTGCAACGTTATGCCGCTTCGTCCGCCTCTTCTATTGAGATTATCAACCGTGAGTTTGACGGATTGAGATTCGGTTATATCCAGCTTGACAATGGTGCGAATAACGATAACAAACCTATGCCTAAGTTCAATATGCTGAGTGGAAAAGACTTTTCTTGGAATAACAAGGCAGTTAATGATAACTGGGTACTTTTCAGCAAGGATGATGGCAAGTCGACGTTTGTACGTCTCGATGCAGTCTACAAGAAAGACAAGTTTATGGGTTATACTTATCTTGACAGCCTGACAACGCTGCTGAACACATATTCGCTGAACTTTGGTAGCGGTATCGATCCCAATTATTACATGAGCTGGGAAGGAGACTGGAGAAAATATCCGAATACCGATACAACAGTATATGTATATGGAAACAGTGATTTCGATAAGTTATACTTCAAGTTCGACAGCGTACAAGGTTATCCGTTGTCAAAATATGGCTGGCAGGCTACTAATGTTAAGACAAACAGGAATTACATTGCTGACCTTGTCACATTGGAACGTCAACCGTATCAAATGAATTTCGAAGATCCTTATAAGTTTATCTGTGGCAATCTGTTCAGTATGATCAACGGCGACCAGGCTGAATATGCAATGGGTAATTATAGTGGAAACACTCCTCGGGGATCAGTAAAAGATATGATCGGTCAACCGATGTTCAACTTGAGACATTTCTATCATGTCAATGGTGAACCGTATTTTGCATTGGTTCAAAGAATTGATACTCTGTCGGCATTTAATATAACTAATCCGTCGAGTTCAGCACCATATACTGATGAAAGAAACGAATTTATTAATTATCTGACGTCACAATACGGATCGGCTGCTGCCAACATTGTAATTGGTATTATAGATGGAGGTATTACTGATGTAGTATCTACGAATAATAACTACTTCAAGACAGGTGTATTCGTAGCTCAGTTTGACGACCAGACATCGAAGTTGAAAGCTCAACTCCGTGCCGACAACGTAACTCGCGTATCGACATTCCGTCTGCAAAAAGACGATGATCCTATCTACCGTCGCTTTAACGTAGCCGACCTCGATGCCGACGAAGCTAACGACGATCCTAAGGTGTTGAAATTCTTCTCAATCGACAATAATAACTATGAGTTGTTCGAGAACTCGGGCGAGAAGAACAGTCAAAAGCCTTACTGGGATTATTCAGCTTGGCTTGGAACTATCAAACCTCTTGGCAAGAAGAACTATCTTGGATATGTCAATATCAACCAGCATCCAGATGCAGCAACAGCAATCTATGTTGACACGGCTTATATCAACCGTCCCGGTGGCGATGTCAAACCGCAGTATATGCTCGTGGTTGACCCGATGCAGGCAGGTGATATAGAAGTCTGCGACGAATTCGGCAATCCGATACCCGTAACAGAACAGTATCTGCGCGGTCGCTACCTGATCAACGCCACCGACTCAGCTCGCGGCGTAGGCTCAAGTGCAGCTTGGAATACGGTTGTTACATCAACCAATCCGGTTTATGACGGCAAGAACTACTTGTGGGATACCAACTGGGAACGCCTTGTATTCACGGATGCTATCCACGTATACAAGAAGGATGCTCTCTACTTTGCCAACTGGCCGGGTGTATCACTTGATGACTATACATTGTCAACAGGTATCCTTGATACGGCTGCCATCGACAAAGCTTCTGCAGAAGTCGGTAAAGCTACAACTGCTGCATTGCCTATCAGAAAAGTATTCTTGGGCAACAACCTGCATAAGGACGTTGTATTCTCGATGCGTCTGATGTTCCGCGGCAACAGGGAAGAATTCCTGATTGAATCCGAAAGCGGCGCTATGAAAGAAGATGTTGATAAAATTGGCGCAGGTAATCCTACCGGTGATGTAGATCAAAGAATTTGGGGTGTCAGCTATGGCGGAAAGAACTCCAACGGTCCCGTTTGGGCTCCGTGCCAAGGCGGTTGGGTTAAGATCCAGAACCAGGTGCCTGTCATCAGCCGTTCGGACGATGTTTACGAATCACCGCAAGGTATGGGTTATAACACCCGCAGAACGCAAGACCTGCCGACAGCCAACGATAACGTAATTGCAACAGCAATCACGGTTCTTGGCGGTGACGATGCCGTAACAATCCTCAATGCCGCAGGCAAGAAGGTTGTCATCAGCAACATCCTCGGTCAGACCGTAGCCTCGACAGTATTATCGTCAGACAATGCTTCTATCGCCGCTCCTGCCGGAGTAGTAGTAGTAGCCATCGAAGGCGAAACCCCTGTCAAAGCCCTCGTAAAATGATTTCATTTTGATTTCATAACGAAATAACTATTTATTAACACCGAAAAGGGCGCCCCCAAAGGCGCCCTTTTCTTTTTAATATCTAAATAATAAAACAAAAAGATTGACAAACAGTTTCACGATTGATCATCTTTTCGTATCTTTGCAACATGGCAGCTTTAATGTTTGTTTTTGGTGTTTTTTTATCTGTTATATTCTCATTTATAGGAAATTATTTAAATAAATAAAAAATAGTATGAATGCTGGTGTTGTAATTTTTGGCGGGTTGGTTTTGGTTGCTGTGATTGTGGCAGCATTTATTTTCTCTCCGCTTGGTAAAAAAGTGTTGTTTGACCCTGAAGAAAAAGAGTAAATGGCTCATCGCCGCTCATCGCCGGAGTATTAGTAGTAGCCGGAGAGGCGAAACCCCTGTCAAAGCTCTCGTAAAATGATTTCATTTTGATTTCATAACGAAATAACTATTTATTAACACTGAAAAGGGCGCCCCCAAAGGCGCCCTTTTCTTTTTCATATCCATGGAATTTGCAGATTGAAATTTTTTTTATAATTTTGCACTTATGTAATTGATTAAACGATACGTCATGACAAAGAATGCAGACGCAACACCTGAAAGCGTATGGGCAATATTGCGCGAAATGGCTGAAAGACAGGCTGAAAACGAACGTGCCTTTTCCGAAAGACGAGCTGAAAACGAACGTGCCGCTTCCGTAAGGGCTAAGGAATTGGAGATTATAATGGATGAGACAAGCCAAAAAATTAAAGAATTGGCCGAACAGCATGCCAAGACAGAGCTTGCCATCAATAAAGTGGCCGAACAGCATGCTAAAACAGAGGATGCCATAAAAAAAACTGCCGAACAGCAGGCCAAGAATGAGCAGGCCATAAATAAATTACATGAGACCGTCGGCTCTGTGACCTATAATAACGGTTCGTTTGCCGAGGAGTATTTTTTCAATGCATTCGAGAATGGGAAACGTGACTTTTTCGGCGAGAAATTTGACGAAATAAGAAAAAATGTAGAAGGCTTCTATGGCGGCATTGAAGACGAATATGATATCCTGCTAATCAATGGCAAATCTGTGGGAATCGTCGAAGTCAAATATAAGGCACATGAAAATGATATTCCAAAAGTACTGAAAAAAGTCGAAACATTCCGATATCTCTTTCCAAATTTTGAAAGTTGTAAGGTATATCTCGGACTTGCCTCTATGTCATTCTATCCTAAGTTGGAGCAGGAATGTATCAAGGAAGGAATTGCCGTCATCAAGCAGGTCGGAGACAAGGTAGTGATATACGACGATCATCTGAAAGTGTTTTGATACATTAATTTACAATTGTTTAAAACATGCAGACTCGACGTTTTTTCAATACCACAGGCCCCTGTAATCCTGAAAGGCATTTTATGCTGCCACCCGAAGACAGGCTCGTGGGCGCTCAGTTACACCGCTATATACGCGATGAACTGTATTGGGTGCTTCATGCGCCGCGCCAGACCGGCAAAACGACTTTCCTGCAGAGCTGGATGCGGGAAATAAATGCCGGAGATAAGGCCATATCCTGTTATGTCAGCGTGGAGACGTGTCAGGGAATATCCGATCCCGACCGCTCGATGCCGGCTATTTGTGAGGCGATGAGGAAATATGCGCAAGATTTTGGCGTACCTGTTCCCCAAACCGACGACGTGGTTTCAATCAGTATGTTAAGCAGTATTTTGAGTAATTGGGCGGATTTAGTCGCTCCCAAGCCGTTAATTGTCCTCTTTGACGAAGTGGACGTGTTGGAAGGCGAAACGATGATCAGTTTTTTACGGCAGTTACGCGGAGGATTTGCTTCGCGAGGAGTTGGCAAATTCCCTGTTTCGATAGCTTTGGTCGGCATGCGCGATTTGAAAGATTACATAACGGCTTCAAAAGGCGGTATAGCGCCCAATCCCGGTTCGCCGTTTAATATCAAAGAGGATTCGGCTGTGCTGTCCAATTTTCACAAGGAAGACATAGTCCATCTTTTCGCACAGCGAACGGCCGAGACAGGTCAACAAATCACCCGGGAAGCGCTTGATTATGTTTTCGAACAATCGAATGGTCAGCCATGGATTGTCAATAACCTTTTCAAACGCGCAACCATGCGTATCCTCGATGAAGATAGCTCTGAAACAGTCGAGCTGAAACATGTTGAAGAAGCACGCGAACAGATGGTTAAGGCGCGTGAAACGCATTTGGACGCGCTGGGCGAGCGTTTGCGGGATCCGCGTATCCGTCGTGTGGTGCAACCGATTATCACCGGCGAACTCAATCCCGATCTTGGCCGCTCCAATCCGGACGTCATGTTGGCTATGGATTTGGGACTGGTGCAGTGGACTTCAAGAACAGGTTTGACAATTTCTAATCCTGTTTATACAGAGATACTTACGCGCAATCTCAATTCAGGCTATCACGATATACTTCCTTCGCCCTACACTTGGCAATGGGCTAAACCTGACGGTTCGTTGGACATGGAGCGCATGTTGCAGGAATTTCAGAAATTTTGGCGTCGCCATTCCGATATTTGGGAGGCAAAAGCTGACTATACCGAAGCCTTTCCGCATTTGCTGTTGATGGCTTTCCTTCAGCGTGTTCTAAACGGAGGTGGACATATAGAGCGCGAATGTGCTGCCGGACGCGGAAGGATGGACTTGGGGATTGAATATAATCAGTTTCGCTATATTATTGAAATAAAGCTGGTTACGCAATATGACAGTCCCGAATCCGTCAGGGAAGAAGGATTGGAGCAAATCAGGATGTATCGCGACAGGTTTGCCCCCGGCGGTGCTCCAACTTTTCTTATTATCTTTGATCGTCGTCCAAAGACGAAAGAGAAAAGTTGGGACGAACGTATATCATGGGAAAACGAAGGTGACGTAACCGTATTAGGATGCTAACGACGTTTATAGGCTTGTAATCTACTGAAAATCAATCTACAGGCACAAAATCTTCTTTAGTTGTTCCGCATACGGGGCAAGTCCAGTCATCGGGAATATCTTCAAACGCTGTTCCCGGAGCAATCCCGCCGTCAGGATCGCCTTCGGCCGGATCATAAATGTAGTCACATACTTCACATCTGTACTTTTTCATATCTTTCTTTTTTTGAATGATTATTAATGGATGGAAAAATGATCTTTTTGAAAAATCATGCACCAACGCTCCGCCAAAATTAGATATTTTAATGATCAAAAACAACCTCCTTTGAATTTTTTTTATACTTTTGCTTCAAATTTTTAAATTTCCGCCTTTTAAGGCTTTCATAAAAAATATTTTATTCATTCATAAATGTCTCCAACCCTCGTACTTACGACTATTGCGGCTTATTTTGCAGTTTTGTTTGCAGTGTCATATATTGCCGGTAAAAAGAGTGATAATCAGGGCTTTTTCGTAGGCAACCGCAAGTCGTCGTGGTTTGTCGTGGCCTTTGCGATGATCGGGTCAAGCATTTCGGGTGTGACGTTTGTCTCGGTGCCCGGGATGGTAGGGTCGGCCAATTTCTCGTATATGCAGATGGTACTGGGATTTACTGTTGGGCAGTTTATCATTGCCTTTCTGCTCGTGCCGCTCTTTTACAGGATGAATCTCGTTTCGATTTATGTGTATTTAGAGAATCGCTTTGGATTTGCTTCCCATAAGACGGGGGC
>JAITMM010000146.1 GCA_031277335.1 Tannerella sp.
ATTTAACGGCTCAGGATGAGAACGCAGTGTTATAGAAGACGGATAAACCGCCGATTGCGAATTTTCGGTCTTTAACACACCTATTTGCGCAAACACATAATCACTGCCACCCAATAACAGGGCCAGCGATACAATTAAAAGAGTTATTTTCTTTCTCATAAACTATTTATTTTTAGAACGATATCAATTATATTCAACTCAACTTCCAATTTACTATTTTCAAGACCGATACTTTCGCGTCGCTTTAAGCGTACAAAGAAACATAAAAAAATTTAATTAGCCCATATTTCGTAATTTTTTTTATCATTAAAACCGTTTTTTTAACAAAAAGGCTGTTTTAATTATCAAAAGTCCGCAAAATGAGCGCTTTCCGTCCGTTAAACCGATTAGACGGAATGTGATTTCTTAATAGAAAAATAGAAGCATCATTACATTCGTTTGCAAAAGAATTAAGCCAGGTTCAATTCATTTAATAACACTAAAGCCTGCCTTGAACCGGGCAGGCTTTTTTGTGGAGCTGGAGAGATTCGAACTCTCGTCCAAACGAGGAATTAATTTGCTTTCTACATGCTTATCTCCGCCTTCGTTTTCGAGCCGCAGCAAGACCGAAGCCACCTACCGCAACCTTATTCCCTTATTTTCGAATGAATGCCGGGACGTCATTCATCCTATCTCCGATATTGCTGTGCCACCGTTTCGGATCGCTTCGAAGCCAGAGCTCCGGGTGACATCTCGTCCCCTCACCTTGTGAAGGGATGAAGCTTAAAATCTACTATTCTTCGATCAAGCAGCGAGAGCGTAGTTGTTTTCGCCAGTTAATGTTTATCAACCGAGATTAAAGTGCCGGCCAACGACGCACTGCATGCTTACAAACCACTTCTGCCCGCTGTCAAAACCGGTCAGCCCCATGGATTGTTCTTAATTCGGGTGCAAAGATAGAACAAATTATACGAAATACAAACTTTTTTTTGCCATCTTAAATAAAAACCCTACTTTTGCGCTCTCAAAACAGAAGACTCCGTAGCTCAGTTGGTAGAGCAAATGACTCTTAATCATTGGGTCGAGGGTTCGAGTCCCTCCGGGGTTACAGACTTAATAGAATTGATTCTAAGGCGCTTATGACATAAGCGCCTTTTTTTATTTTCTTGTGTTACATGCAAATTTGTGCTACTAATTTTAGAGTTTTTGACGGAAAGATTACACCACAATTGACAGGTTAAAAGCGCAAGTGATTGATGTAGTACTGAATGGGCAGACATTAAAAAACCCGGCATGAAATACATGCCGGGCGGTCGTCAAACCTTAATAGACGCTCAGTGAGAAATACGAAGCGCCGTTTGCTTCATTTCACCGGCAAGTTGATTAAGCGCATCTGATAACACAGTTAATTCATTGCGTGTAAATGCTGCCGGCTTTCCGTTCACCATATTGCCCTTAACCCTGTTATTCAGCCATTGTCGGCTCTTCCCAAAAAAGTTTCTGGAAATAAACGACATGGAGACAAACCGTGAAACCTTCTCCAATTCCGTTTTCAATTTTAATTCTTCGATGACAGCTTTTCCTTCTTCGATGAGTTCGTGCTGACTTTCTATGAAAACACGTTGAACTTCTTTTTTTTCTTCATCGGATAGTTGCTGAAAATCGTTTCCCAGTTTTTCCCGAATCAAATTCCTCTGTGACTCGGAAGCAGAATGATAGTCTGAAATAGTTGCTCTGATGTTCATTTTTCTTTTTTATAAAATATCCATTCAAACAGAATGAAAGTGATGTTTATTGTTCGTTTGTTTCATTTAACACCTTTTGAAGGTCATCCAAAAACATGTCAATTGTCCGTTCCTGACTTTCGGTGTCAATTCCTATCTGAGGCGCCAACTCCTGATAGTCTTTGAGCAGTTTTTTGATACTTTCTGCTCTTTTTCTTGCTTCCTCTTTGCTCATCCCGATTCTCTATTAAAGTTTGACGGTGCAAAAATAAGATACTTTTGTATATCGTGCAAATTTTTCAGCAAATATCTTATATGACCTTAAAAAAGGCAGGTATTCACAAAGGCAAAGTCACATGACTTACGTACCGTCTTCTAAATCGGAAAATGAACCTCTACGCGGGTGCCGGAGGGAGAATGGACGGCGTCGTGGAGGTCGATGAGTTGCATGTCGGCTTTGAGAGAGTAATCCCCGCGGCGCAGAAGCCAACGCATTTTTCTCATGTAATATTCCCTCTGTTTGCCGTCGCCGTCAGGACATTTGTAACGGTTGAACAGGTCTAACTGTTGCCGGATGATTTTCAGTCCTTCCTGCGTGCCTTCGGTGTGGAGGGCTCTGGCTTTTTCGCGGCCCACGCCGTTGTCCTCGACGGCAAGTATCACGTACTCACCGTTTAGATAGGCTTCAATCTTGATGACGCCTCCTTCAGGCTTGGCTGACAGGCCGTGTTTGAGCGCATTCTCGCAGAAAGTCTGAAGTATCATGCAGGGGACATGCATTTGGAGGTCGATATCTCCATGGACGGCGATGTCAAACTCCAGCTTCTCTTCAAAGCGCAGTTTCTCCAACTTCAGGTATAACTTGACGTACTCTATTTCTTCGTGCAAAGGCCTGAACAGCAAGTTGGAGTTGAGCAGCGTCATTCTCGTGAAATCGGAGAAGTCGGAAATATACTGCTGTGCTTCACGCGGCTTTTTCAAGATCATGAAATTAATGGAATTGAGCACATTACCCGTGAAGTGAGGGATAAACTTGGCTTGAAGGGATAGGAGCTTCAGCCGGTCTATCTGTCTCTTTTCTTCCTCCTGGCGGGTGATGATTTTGCGGATGATACCGATACAAAAACTTATAAAAGCGATGAAACCGATTGATAGCAGAATAAGTCCCGGTAATGATAGCAGAAATGGCGGACGGATGGTGACGTAAGGCGAGAAGACGCTTTTCGACCATTGCAGGCCGTTGTCGACGGACGACTGCAGTTCGATGCGGTATTTCCCGAAAGGCAGGTTCTGAAACATCTGCGAACGTTCGCGCGTCGTGGTCCATTGTCTGTTATATCCATCCAGTCTGTATCGAAACGCAAGACGGTTGGGTGACGACGCCGACGCCTGAAGCCAGTCGAAGCGCAGAAAATTATGGTCATTGTCAAGTTTCGGGATGGAATCCGGCGGCATAGATGACCATTCCAGGTTGTTGTCCAAAAAATATATACCTGCCGGAAAAGGCTCGGCAGGCGGCAGTTCATTTTTTTGCATAAGCTGCTCGGGCAGGAATCGGATGACCTTTTCGCCGCCTGCCACCCAGACATAGCCTTCGTCATCGATGCTGGCGCCGTTTTGTCCGCACTCCAGCAAATCAAAGCCGTCGTAATAGCCGAAGCTGCTGATTTTTAAATTAGTCACCCCCCCCCCTCAGTATGTTGCTGTAAATCAAGCATATACAACACGTCCTTTGCGCCCCAGACGATATACTTATTCTTATAATTTATTACAAATCCAACAACCTGATTATCCGATATTTGCCGGTCTATCCCCATCTTGTCTTCCACATAAAGTCCCTGCGGCGTAGCTTTCCATAAGTTGCCTTGAGCATCGGCAGTCATGGCAATCACGCCGGTATATGGACGAGTAATCGTGTCGTGAACAACAACTTGATTCTCTTCATCGAGCCTGTCTTCTCCGTCAAACGTGCCTATCCGCAATACCCCGTGTCCGTCACGGCATATTGAAATTATATGACGCGGCCCAAACTGTATTGACTTTAATTCTCCATTTTCATTCAGGATATTCAGTATTCGATATCCTGCGCCGTCTCCGCCAAAATAGACATTTTTCGTCTGTTGATCGTAATATGCTGCAAGCGAGGTGCCTGTCCGAAGCAAATCCATCCGGTTAGGATTCCCTTTTTTAGGATCATAAACGGCTATTCCGACTCCTGTAGGCTGGAAAACACGTCCTCGACCATCGATGCAATTGCCCATATATCCGTCCCATACGGAAAAATTATTTCCGTTATATCTGATGTCGGCTTTATGTATATATCCTTTCGGATCAACACTCCATAAACCGTACATATATGACGAAAATCTGACATTGCCCTGGTGGTCCTTGATAACGCTCCATATATTATCGTTGTGTCCTATCCCCAGTTGATATGATTCAAAAAGATTACGTGTACAGACATAAACACCTTCTTCGGTCGAAAACCATATATTACCATCCCTATCAGTCATTATATCATTGGCTATAAGCATATTTAAAGGGAATGTTGAGGCAGTTTTCGCTTCCGTATCCAAAATGGAAACCGCAGGTACGGCAATTGTTTTTCCGGCAAATAAGCTATGCCCGTCCCGGCGTTCTATGCACTTGATTTTCAAATTGTCCATTTGCATTTTGTAAATCAACTTCATATTGTCGCCCTCAAGCTTACATTCATATAAATGCGATGTATTATCAAATTCCGTCCCCCTCCAAATTTGGGCAAACAATTCATTACTTCCCGTAGTACAAAAACTTACGCCATAGAAATCTTTTGTCATCGGAATTGTTTGAACATGAAGAAGTTGATCTCCTTCTATGCGCGAAATCGTAATTTGTCCTTTTTGAAATGTAGCACCTGAAATAACATAGACTGTTTCTCCAAAAACATAACCGACAAGAAGAGGCAATTTTTCGGCCAAACGCGTAAATGTCTTGGTTTCCATGTCAAACCGGAAGAGCGTCAAATCCGATTCATTCTGCGATGATTGAGGCGAATAGCAATTAAACAGGTACAAATTATTTCCTGCAACTTCAAATTCTGTGTCACGTATCGAATAATTATCAGGCAACGTATAAAATTCCATCCTGCGATCGGGATAGACGAAAACAATGTTTGTTGACGTCACCATGCATACAGCCGATTGATATTGAGTAAAATACTTGACTCTCGACAATGTCTGCAACTCATCGATAGGGAAATTTTCGAAGTGCAACCCGTCGAAACGACTGACGCCTTCGTTAGTTGAAAACCAAATATATCCGTAAGAATCCTGAAAGGAATGGAACACCTGCGCTTGCAACAATCCGTCGCGAGGGCCGAGATAGCGATGCGTAATAGAATGAACCCACTGTCCGTCATGTTCCTGCGAATAGACAGTCGACCATAAAATGGCAGATAGCAGGATGATGCAATAGGACTTAAATCGCATCATTATCTTGCAGAGGAGTTGGACAATAGGAACGTAACTCTCTCATATACTTACGACTGGCCGTAAACTGAACCATCTCGTCACGACAGATAACTGATACTTCCTGAGCATTTGTTTTAGGATTGTATAGGCGCACATGGTGCAAATTGACAATACACCGGCGATTAATGTAGAAAAAATAAGACGGCAACAGTTTGCGAAGTTGACTCAACGAATATGTCACTTCGGGCAATACTTCATCGACGAGGTATACTTTCAATACGCCGCGCCTCACCGCTTCAATGGCCGCAATATTGTAGATTTTAACACGGCTCACACCTTTTCGCACTTTCAAATCTAAAAAGACAGTCGCCTTCCGGTTGATATAGGTATGTATGGCTTCCTTGATTTTAGTATCATACAACGGCTTGGTTATATGATGTATACTTTCGCATGAATCTCCTTCGGGATTATTTGCAGACGGCTTAAAGATAAAACGTGCCACGCCAAGTTCGTATCCGCGAATCGTATAGTCTATATTGCGATGAGCCGAGATAATTATAGTATAAGGTTGCTTATTTCGGTTCTTTATCTCGGTCAGAAACTCAAGTCCGTTCATGACCGGCATCTCTATGTCTACAATCAAAAGATCGTAATCATCAGCCTCCATAAATTTCAGTGCCTGCCCGGCACTATCCGCTTTCGTCACTACGGAGTCAGGGATATAGGGAGCAATCAGTTCAGCGACAAAGTCTCTTGCCGGTTTTTCGTCGTCTACAATCAGAATTTTATGCATTACCTAAGCGAGTTAAAGAAAGCTAAAAAAAAACGTTGCAAAAGTAATAAAAAAACGAATGTCAAAACATACCCGATTACGACCATTCGAGACAAAAATATGACTGTTCGTGCAATTTTTTTCTCATTTTTATCATTTTCGACAAAGACAGATGCTTTTCTTCATTCTTTTACCCATAAGGAAACATGCCTTCCAATAGCATTTAAAGCGATTTTAGCATATCGCGGCCCCTCCCCTCATTGTGGCTATGACTGCAACAATTCATTCGTGTCGAAAAACAGACCACTCGCGACATTTGGTTTTTATTTCCCGAAAACTGTCTTTAGTTTTGCGCCGTAATTTTATAAAATATTTACTAAATGAGAAAAATATTGTTAAGTGCGCTCATCGTAGTAGCAAGTGTCTATTCAATTTACGCGCAAGAGGAGAATTTTACTAAAGGTACGGTGCTTGTAAACGCAAGTACGACATCGTTGGGATTGATCATTGAGAGCATCAGTGATTACTCCACGACAGAGTTAAATCTTGGAGCCGGCGTCGGCTTCTTCATTATCGACAACTTGTCTATCAACGCCAAGTTAGGCGTCAATTATTTCAAGGCTGAAGGTGATGACGATGCAACCTCCAGAGTGGATTTCAGAGCCGGAGCACGCTATTATTTCATGCAGGGGATGTTTGGCGGTGCAGGTATTTCGGTAAGAAAGATTAACGGTTATGACGATCTGCTGACTTATGCCGATATCGAAGGCGGTTATACCCATTTCCTGAATGACAGGTGGTATATCGAACCCGCCCTGCAAGTCAAGGTAGGCGTTGGAGACACTTCAGGCACAACGGTAGGCATCGTGGCCACCATCGGCGTAAGATTCTAAAACAGGCTACAAATAAAATGAGATGTAAAAATTGTGGATGGGATAATCCACACGGGAATACAAAGTGCGAAAAATGCAACGCACCGATTGATTATTTCTCTGAAAACGAGAGAACCGATCAACAGAATTATGATGTCGATGACTATACTCATCATCCTATGCCGCCCATCCCCCCAACGGCAGGCGATGAAATGAATCCCCGCGCCACGTTTGTGGGCAGCGACTTGCCGAACAGCAGTTATAATCCGCAGGCCACCGTCAGAGGATGCAGTGCCTGCGGATATCCTATTGTTCAGGGTACTACCGAATGTCCCGTTTGCGGGCATAAGGTGGCCGGGGCTGTCAAAGCGCCTGTCGTTGAAAAACCTCAGGAAAAGAAACATGCCCCTGTGGGTACATTAATTCAAGGAGCCGTGCCGGAGAAAGAGAAGGAGAAAGAAACGGAGAAAACAGACAGTGAACGTAAAAAACTGACAGGCTTCCTCGTGTCTTACAGTCGATTGCCTAACGGCGCATATTTCCCTCTATATGAAGGGAAAAACACCATCGGGCGCTCGGCTTCTTCAAATGTTTGTATCCGGAACGACTCGGCAGTGTCCGAAAGGCATCTATCAATATTATACCGCGCAGCCGACAGAAAATTCAAATTTAAAGATGAGCAATCGAGTAATGGTACATTTATCAACAACGAATTGCTCGATGAAGGCGAATTGAAAAATTTCGATATGATCCGCATCGGCGACACGTCTTTGCTATTTATTGCCATCCCGCTCGCGGCATTTGAATAAGAGTCTATGGTTGAACTGGTTGAACGGTGTGACATTCGTGAAGGAGAATCAATCGCCGATAAATACTCAGTAGAGAAGTTATTGGGTGAAGGCACTTTTGGAAAGGTTTTCAAAGTGACCGACCGTCATAACCGGCAACCTTTTGCATTAAAACTATTCAAATTCTGGGAGTTGCCTGCCGATCAACGCAAAGGCATGTCGTCACGTTTCCAGATGGAATACGAGACGGGGAAAATCAAGAGCAAATATCTGATACAATCTGTCGAGTGCGGATTCATCAAGGGCAATCCATTTA
>JAITMM010000149.1 GCA_031277335.1 Tannerella sp.
CACAGAAATAACGAACTCAACAACGGCGTATTGCCCGTAACGGTCACGGAAAATTTTCTGGCCGGAATTTTTGACAGCGTGGCAAGCAATCCCAAGACTACATTGACGGTAGACCTGGAGAATCAGCAGATTACGAACGATGCGACCGGCCGGTCGGAGCATTTTGACATCAACGCCTACAAGAAAGAATGTTTCCTGGAAGGCTTGGACGACATAGACTACCTGCTTAGCCGGAAAGGCAACATAGAAATATATGAAAAGAATAGATGAGATGGATGATAGGATAGAAATAATGGACACCACGCTACGCGATGGGGAACAGACCAGCGGCGTATCTTTTACGCCGCGCGAGAAAAAAGACATCGCACGGCTGCTGTTGAAAGAATTGAATGTGGACAGAATAGAAATTGCTTCGGCACGTGTTTCGGACGGCGAGTTTGACTCCGTAAAGAACATTTCGAAATGGGCTGAACAAAACGGATATCTTAACAGACTGGAAGTCTTGGGATTCGTTGATGGCGAAGAATCGTTGCGCTGGATTCATTCAGCCGGTTGCCGCGTGATGAATCTGCTTTGTAAAGGCTCGTTAAAGCACCTGACAGACCAACTGCGGAAAACGCCCGAACAGCATATCCACGACATCTCCAAAAAGATCGAAAAAGCTGAACACATGGGAATTGCCGTCAATGTCTACCTCGAAGACTGGTCGAACGGGATGCGGTTTTCGCCCGAATATGTGTATCAAATGGCCGACGCGCTCAGTCAGATGCCGATTATGCGAATTATGTTACCCGACACTTTGGGCATCCTTAATCCCGAAAATACGTATGCTTTTTGTAAGGATATGATTCAACGTTATCCGTCCGTAAAGTTTGATTTTCACTCACATAACGACTACGGCCTGGCTACGGCCAATGTATTTGCCGCAGTGAAGGCCGGAGTACGCGGCCTGCATACGACCATCAACGGACTGGGCGAACGTGCAGGAAACGTGCCGCTTAGCAGTACGGTAGCTATTTTGCACGACCAGCTGAAGATGCGCACTTCGATCTGCGAAGAAAAAATCAACCGCGTCAGCAAGATGGTCGAAAGCTATTCAGGCATTCATATTGCGCCGAACAGTCCCATTGTAGGAGATTCTGTTTTTACACAATGTGCAGGCATACATGCCGATGGAGACAATAAGAACAATCTGTATTGCAACGAATTGGAGCCTGAGCGTTTTGGCAGGTTGCGTGAATACGCGCTCGGCAAGACTTCCGGCAAAGCCAATATCCGCAAAAACCTGGAAGCACTCGGCATAGGCCTTGACGAGGAGGCAATGCGCAAAGTTACGGAACGGATCATCGAACTCGGCGACAAGAAGGAACTCGTCACGCAGGAGGATCTGCCGTATATCATCTCCGACGTAATGCACTATGACACAGTGGAAAATAAGATAAAATTGTTGAATTATTCCTTATCGCTGGTGCAGGGATTGAAGCCGGTGGCTTCGTTGAAGATTGAGATTGACGGCAAGGAATACGAAGATGCGGCGACTGGCGACGGTCAATACGATGCTTTTGTGCGCGCACTTCGCAAGGTTTACAAATCGCTGGGGCGTCCTTTTCCGATGTTGACGAACTATGCCGTCTCGATTCCTCCCGGCGGCCGCACCGATGCTTTGGTGCAGACAATCATCACATGGCGCCTGGACGGGGTGGAATTTCGGACGCGCGGACTCGACGCCGACCAGATGGAAGCGGCCATACAGGCGACACTAAAGATGATGAATAAATTATAAATAGCTTATGAACAAAAAATTAAAAATTAATATTTTATGAAATTGAATTTGGCAGTTTTAGCGGGCGACGGAATAGGTCCCGAAATTATCGAACAGGCAATGAAAGCGGTGAAAGCCATCAGTGTAAAATTCGGTCACGAATTGACGTACCGGACGGCGCTGACGGGCGCATGTGCCATCAAAGCGACAGGCGACCCGTATCCCGACGAAACGCACGAGATCTGTATGGCAAGCGACGCGGTGCTGTTCGGCGCCATCGGTTCGCCCGAATTTGACAACAATCCTGCCGCCAAAGTGCGTCCCGAACAAGGCCTGCTGGCGATGCGGAAAAAGTTGGGACTGTATGCCAATATCCGCCCTGTGACGACATTCCCTTCATTGTTGCATCGTTCACCACTTAGGGCAGAATTAGTTGATAACGTGGATTTTGTGTGTATACGTGAGCTGACGGGCGGGCTGTATTTCGGCCGTCCGCAAGGCAGAAGCGAGGACGGAAACACGGCGTATGACACGTGCGTCTACACCCGCCATGAGATTGAACGCATCGTCACGCTTGGATTCGAATATGCCATGAAACGGCGCAAAAAGCTGACCGTCGTCGACAAGGCTAATATCCTGGCTACCTCACGATTATGGCGTCAGGTGGCGCAGGAGATCGCCGTGAAATATCCTGAAGTTGAGATGGAATACCTGTTTGTGGATAACGCCGCCATGCGGCTGATTCAGTGGCCCGGCAGTTTTGATGTGTTCGTGACGGAAAATATGTTCGGCGATATCCTGACGGACGAGGCCTCGGTGATTACCGGCTCGCTGGGGATGTTGCCTTCGGCTTCCATCGGGCTGCATACGTCTGTGTTTGAGCCGATTCACGGTTCATGGCCGCAGGCTGCCGGGAAAAATATTGCCAATCCGGTAGCTACCATTCTCTCCGCCGCCCTCATGTTTGAATATGCCTTTGACCTTCACCGCGAAGGCAGCCTTATCCGCGAAGCCGTCGCCGCATCCCTCAAGGCGAATGTCGTCACCGAAGATATTGCACCGGCCGGTCATACACCCAGTTCCACCTCGGCCGTGGGCGACTGGATTGCGGAATATATCTTGCAGTCAACACTTTAGTATCCTGTTTTGAGGGGGCATGCCCCCTCAAAAACTGATTCCGTTACAATGCGTAACCTTTGACACGCCGGTTTCAATTTGGCGTGTGGAGAGTCATTTATCTATTATCACTATTCCGTCTTTCAATATTTCTTCAATGAAAGGGTCGCCCTCGAGGAAATATACTGTCGGGTATGTTTTTGCTTCTATCCTGATATACGGTTTTTTGATGCCTATACCCGAAAATAAATCAATATCGTCTGGTAGACCGGTAAAGTTGTCTGCAACAAGTGCCACATCAATATCCGACCATTCGTGTTGTGTACCTTTGGCAAACGAGCCGTACAAAATCACTTTATGCAAATGAACGCCCATTGATTCTACTTCAAAGGCATAGTTCTTAACCGTTTCTATTACAACATTTTGAGTAAGCATTGTCTAATCTCCTTTACTTTTTCCAATTGCAGTATTGTATATTCTTCAGTACAAACTTTATAAATATCGTTTACATAATCAGGATAACGTGTTGATAATTGAAACTGGTTGTATTTTTCGAGAAATCGCATTGCGGTATCTCCCAAATCAATTCCCGATTCCTCAAGCAGCCAAACAATATTATGAACTTTAGGAGGAATATTATCCCCGTGCGTCTTTACCCAATGCGCTTTAGCCAGCTTTTCAAGCACAAGATGCGCCCAAAACAAACAGTGAAGATACTGTCTCCCGTTAAAAAGCAAATCAACGGAAACCCAGTCCTTGTCGGCGGTATCAGCCCAATAATCAATATGTTGCTGTTTTGAGAGCATATAACGTTATTTGATTTCCCAAACCTCCCCCTGCATCAGCAGTTCCTGCATTTTTAGCGTGGAATGTTTGGCGCGGACGGAGCTAACAAGCTGATTGACTGAATCATTATACGTCGGAGCTTCCACTTCGCGGATGATGCCCAAAGCCACCGGCATGTCGCCTTTCATCAGAGAGAGCATCAGGTGCAGGGTGACATCCGGTTCGTGCGCGTCGTGAACGAGTATATCATCTAATGTATAGCCGTCCTGCCCGATCGTGACGGCTTTCAACTTGAGGCCTTCCAGCACGATACCCCTGTCGTTTGCCGCACCGAAGAGCATCTTTTCGCCGTGGCGAAGGTAAATGGTCCTGTCGGCGCGCGTCACTCTTTCGGAGATCAGCTTGTGGGTGTTGTCGTTGAATATGACGCAGTTGACCATCACTTCGATGACCGACGTCCCTTTATGGCGCGCCGATGCGGCAAAAACGTCCGTCAGGTTGGCCAGGTCCACGTCAATGGCGCGGGCGAAAAAATTTCCGCGGGAGCCAAACGTCAGCTCCGCCGGTTCAAACGGGTCTTCCACCGTGCCGTAAGGCGATGAGCGCGAGACAAATCCGCGTTCGGAGGTGGGTGAATACTGTCCTTTTGTCAGTCCGTAGATTCGATTGTTCATCAGCACGATATTGATGTCGACATTGCGTCTGACGGCGTGGATAAAATGATTTCCGCCGATGGCCAGCCCGTCGCCGTCGCCTGTGATCAGCCACACATTCAAATCGTTGCGGGCTGTCTTGATGCCGGATGCAATGGCAGCTCCCCGCCCGTGGATGGTATGGAATCCGTAGGAATTGATATAATACGGCATGCGCGACGAGCAGCCGATGCCGGAAATGACCGCCATTTGATGGGGCGGAATGCCCAGTTCGGCCATGGCTTTCAACAGGCTGTTGAGAACGGCATGGTCGCCGCAACCGGGACACCAGCGCACACTTTGGTCGCTTTTGAAGTTTTGGGGGGTATATTCTTTGATTGTCATAATGTTAATATTTTTTTAATGAATGAGGCGTAAATATCTCTCTATCAGTTGTCCAGGATTTTTGTAAATTCCTCGGCAAGCTGCGATACCACGAACGGCTGTCCTTCGATACGATTGTATTTATAGGGATTGAATCCATCAATTTTAGCCCGCAGATAGCCGGCGAACTGACCGTTGTTCTGTTCGGCAACGACTACTTTCCGATAGCGTCCGAGCACCTCGGCGGTGTTTGCCGGCAAAGGATTGATAAAGCGGAAGTTAGCCATGGCTACTTTCCTGCCTTGCTGTTGCATCATCTCCATGGCTTCGCTCAAATGTCCGTAAGTACCTCCCCAGCCGACGATTAGCAGGTCGGCATCGTCGTCGCCAATCACTTCCAGCGGCGGAATGAAGCCGGATATCCTGTCAATTTTGGCCTGACGCGTAGTGACCATGCGGTGATGATTCATCGAGTCGGTGGAGATGGCGCCCGTATCATAGTCTTTCTCCAGTCCTCCAATGCGGTGTGCAAAGCCTTCCGTTCCGGGGATTGCCCAGTAGCGGACAAGCGATTCGGGATCCCTACGGTAGGGCTTCCATGGCGCATCATCCTTGTAATTAGATACATAGTTGGGAGTGATATCAGGATAGTCATCGAGGTTGGGGATTCGCCAGGCGGCTGCTCCGTTGGCAATGAAACCGTCTGTGAGCAGGATAACGGGCGTCATGTGTTCGACGGCAATCTTGGCAGCCCAGTAGGCGGCGTCGAAGCAGTCGATGGGTGAAAATGCGGCGATGACCACTGCCGGGCTTTCACCGTTGCGCCCGTTGACGGCCTGCATCAGGTCTGTCTGTTCGCTTTTCGTAGGCATCCCTGTCGAAGGCCCGGAGCGCTGAACGTCAACGATAACGAGGGGCAATTCGGACATCACGGCCAACCCGATTGCTTCGCCCTTGAGCGCCAGACCGGGGCCGGAAGTAGACGTTACACCCAGGCAGCCTCCAAAACTGGCGCCGAGCGCCGTACAAATGCCTGCGATCTCGTCTTCAGCCTGTATCGCAATGACTCCCATATCTTTACGCGCTACCAATTCCTGAAGGATATCCGTAGCGGGCGTGATGGGATAGCTGCCCAGAAATAGTTGCAGTCCGGCTCTTTCGGCAGCGGCCATCAGTCCGTAGGCTGTGGCCGTATTGCCATTGATTTCACGGTAGAAACCTGGTTTGATGGTAGCGCTTTCGATGCGGTAGGTTGCAACCGTGGCATGCGTGTTGTGACCGTAGTTGTAGCCGTCGGTTAAAGCCTTGATATTGGCGCGTTCGATGGCCGGTTTGTTGGCGAATTTTTTTTCCAGCAAATGGATGGCGCCTTCCAGCGGACGCTCGAACAGCCAGCAGACTAATCCCAGCGTAAACATGTTCTTGCAGCGGGTTGCCGATTTGGTGTCCAATCCAAACTCGGCCAATCCCTCGCGAACCATGGTTGTGATGGGCGCTGCGATGGTCTGGATATGCGAGATACCCAATTCCGTGAACGGGTCGTCCGTTTTGAACTCCGCCTTTTCCATGTCTTTCTTCTGGAAGGAATCCGTATCGATAATGATGACGGAATCTGCCTGTAAGTTCCTGACATTCACTTTTAAGGCTGCCGGATTCATGGCGACCAGCACATTGGCCTTATCGCCGGGTGTATGAATTTTTTTGGCGCCTAAATGCACCTGAAAGCCTGAAATGCCGTAAAGCGTCCCCTGGGGCGCACGGATCTCGGCCGGATAATCGGGAAAAGTAGACAGGTCGTTTCCCAAAAGGGCTGATAGATTGGAGAAAATGCTTCCGGTCAGTTGCATGCCGTCGCCGCTGTCTCCGGCAAATCGTATGACTACATGCTCTAACTTTTTTACTATGGGTTGATTGCTCATTATATGTATTTTATATATTATTCAGATGGCAAATATAAAGAATATGTTTGAGATTGAAACTCGGTTCAATATAAAAATGTACGCAAAAGAACATAAAGATTGATTGTGGGATGAATCTAAGAAGATGATTTAAGACTTTTCAAACAGTCGTAAAGCGTTGAGGCATCAGATACAATGTCTCTCGCTTCGACTTCAACGATGACATGCGCCTGTTCATAGAACTCTCGGCGTTTGTCCATCATTTCATCAACAAAATTAGCCAGTTTTTCGCCTGTAAAATCTTTTAACATCGGGCGTGTACTTTTGCCGTTGCCGATGCGTCTGACGAGTTCGGAGTTGGTCACTTTCAGGTAGACGGTAGTCCCCTTCTCATTCATATATCTCATATTGTGATGATAACATGGCGTTCCTCCACCTGTTGATATCACTACATCTTCAAATTCGGCCACTTCGCGAAGCATTTTTTGCTCTATATCTCTAAAACAAGTCTCTCCTTGCTCCACAAAGATTTGCCGGATAGTTTTACGATAGCGACGCTCGATGAAATAGTCCAAATCGACAAACGAACAATTCATCAATTCTGACAGCGCTTTGCCTGCAGTCGTTTTGCCTGCGCCCATAAAACCAATCAAGAAAATTCGCTGCATATTTTTTTGATCAATGATTGAGGTGCAAATGTAATGATTTTTTAATTACTTTTGTACAATGTTTGGGTAAACAATTTTTATTCAAGAAAAGAAAGGGACGTGGCAAAGAAGAAATTTTATGTAGTTTGGAATGGTTTGTCGACAGGTATTTTTGATAACTGGGATGAATGCAAGCTGCAAGTGACAGGGTATGAAAGCGCACAGTATAAGTCGTTTGAGACACTTGAACAAGCCGTTGCGGCGTATGAACAAGGCTGGGAAGCATATCGTCTTTCGACGATTCAAAATCCCGTAGATGATTATATTCGGGACAGCATCGCCGTCGATGCGGCTTGCAGCGGCAATCCCGGCGATATGGAATATCGCGGCGTACTTTTAAAAACCGGCAAAGAGCTTTTCAGGGTTGGGCCAATGGCGCAGGGGACAAATAATATCGGCGAGTTTTTAGCAATCGTGCATGCACTGGCATTGATGAAAAAGAAAAATATGAGTCTGCCGGTTTATTCCGATAGCCTGAATGCAATTTCATGGATTAGACAAAAGACCTGTAAAACGCGTTTAGAGCAGACATCTGAAAATGCACCTGTCTTCAATTTGATCGGACGCGCTGAGAAATGGCTGAATGAGAACACTTATTTCAATCCCGTATTGAAATGGGAAACAGCATTATGGGGTGAGATTCCGGCAGATTTCGGAAGGAAATAAATCGGTAGCCGGATTTTTTTTTGTACTTTTGTCGTCTATAATTATAATTCCATATTGTAATGCTTTAAAAACAAACTAAATATGTCGGATTTTAAAAAATTGGGAATGATTGCCGGTGCAGGAATGATGCCTGTCGAAATTATTAAACACTGCAATTCTACGGGACGCGAACTGTTTGTCATTGGTTTAGAGCCTTTTGCTCACGAAGAAACACTCAGGGACACTCCACATATTTTTGCCAAAATTGCTGAAGCGGGAAAAATGATCAAGGCGCTACAACAAAATAATGTATGTGAAATCGTTTTAGCCGGCGGCATCAAGCGACCTTCTTTAAAGGAGATGATTCCTGATTGGGAAGGTTTTAAAATCATGACAAAATTTGCGATGAAGAAAATGAGCGACGACAATCTTTTCCGCGCCGTGATGATGCAAATCGAGGAATATGGCTTTAAAGTTGTTGGCATTCAGGATATTGTGCCTGAAATGCTGTTTGCCGAAGGGCAATACGGGCGCGTCAAACCTTCGACCGAAGACATGGACGATATTCAACGCGGCATTACGGTAGCCAAGGCGTTGGGCGCAGTTGACGTCGGACAGGCTGTGGTGGTGCAAGAAGGTATGGTTCTGGCAGTTGAGGCAATAGAAGGCACAGACATGATGCTCTCGCGTGCTGCCATGCTTAAAAAACCGGGCAAAGCCCCCGTAATGGTCAAGATACTGAAACCCGGTCAGGACAGGCGGGTGGATTTGCCGACAATAGGCCTGCAAACCATAGAAATGCTAAAAAAACACGGTATGAAAGGGATTGCCGTTGAAGCAGGTAATATTTTACTGATTGAGCGCGAAGCCGTCATTCAAATGGCTGACAAGGAAGGTATCTTCATCCTTGGAGTAAAGTTATAAAAGTTTTTATCTGCCGGATAATGAACGATTCACGTCAGGGAAGTTTGGTATATGTCATAGCCGGTGAGCCGTCAGGCGATATTCTGGCCGGACGTTTGATGCAAGCCATGCAACGTCAGAATCCCGGCGTCAGCTTCGCCGGTCTGGGAGGCGAGACGATGAAAGCGCAGAGTTTTCAAAGTTTATTCCCTATATCTGACATTTCCGTCATGGGCTTTTGGGAAGTTCTTCCGGGCTTACCGCTGATTCTGAAACGGTTGAAACAGGTGATCCGGGATATAGAACGACAACAGCCGGATGTGATTCTGACGGTGGACAGTTGGGGGTTTGTAAGTCGTATACTCAAAACACTGAAAAAGAGAAAAAACACTATTCCGACCGTACATTATGTGGCGCCGCAGGTCTGGGCATGGAAAAAGAGCCGTGCTCCGAAAGCCGCCCGCCTGATGAACCGGATGATGGCGCTGCTGCCTTATGAACCGGCTTATTTTGAAAAATACGGCTTGCAATGCGACTTTGTCGGACATCCGGTGATTGAAATTACGGCCGACACCACTGACGGAATCAATACGTTCAAAGAACGTCATCACATTCCCGATCAGCGTTTTATCTTATGTGTTTTACCCGGAAGCAGAGGCAGTGAAATCCGCAAACTGATCCCGATTTTCAAAAAAGTAATCAATCGGTTGAAGGACATCTATCCCGATATGTTTGTGATAATTCCTACTGTCGAAGCCATAGCCGGCGAGGTACGCGATGCTTTTGCCGGAACAGACATTCCGCATTGTGTCATCACCGGTCAGCATGAGCGCTACAATGCCTTTTGTATCAGCAACTTTGCGTTGGCTGCATCAGGCACTGTATCCCTCGAACTTGCTGTTTTCGGCATTCCGCATGTTATCGCATATCGTTTCAGCGCTATTACAAATCTGATTATCAGGCGTCTTGCAACCACAAAATATGCAAACCTTATAAATATCCTGGCCGCAAAACCTGTCATTCCCGAATTTGTGCTGGCCAATTGCCGGGAAGAACTGATTACGGCCAAGGTGTTGGAGTTGATGCAACAGCCCGAAGCTGTCCGGAGGCAGGTAGAAGAGGCGCAACAATATCTCTCGTTATTGAAGCCGCAAGACGGCCAAATGCCTTCAGGGAAAGCGGCTTCCATCGTATGGGAAATGATACGTAAATAGCCTATGAATAAATGTCTTGTCAAGGTTGTTATACCTGTTTACAGCAATAAATTTTCCGAACTGGAGAAACGCTCCCTCTATCAGGCATATACGGTTCTGAATCAGCATCCTGTAGTTATGGTTAAGCCGGAATCTCTGGATTTATCATTCCTGAAAGCCGACTATCCAAATCTGCAATTCGAGTCGTTCAGTGATTATTATTTTAAAGATATTCATGGATATAACCGGCTTATGCTTTCGCCGGAGTTTTACAGCCGCTTTCTTGATACGGAATATATCCTGATCCATCAGTTGGATGCGTATGTGTTCAGAGACGAACTTACAGACTGGTGTTCAAGAGGTTATGATTTTATTGGTGCTCCATGGCTGAACAATCCGGTCAATAACCTGCCTGTTTTTTCCACAATACATCAATTGGAGTTTCGCTACGCTAAATTCAGGCATAAAAAAAACAGGCATTCTCTTTATAATAAGGTTGGAAACGGCGGACTTTCGTTGCGCAAGGTTGATTCCTTTATGATTGCAACCGTTACACATCTCTCAAAAATAACGTATTACTTAGATCAAAAACCGTCTCACCTCTATAATGAAGATGTCTTTTGGGCAACGGAAATGTATAAATTCAAATATCCCGACACGATGGAGGCATTGCATTTCTCGTTTGATACGTGCCCGGAAAATTCTTTCCGGCTAATCGGCGGGCAGTTGCCATTCGGATGCCATGGCTGGTATAAACGTAAAATGAAGCGTTTCTGGAAACCCATTATCGGGTTTTAACCGGCATCTGATAATTCGAAAGGCATTTCGTGCTTGCGGGTATATTTCTGCCAGAAGCGTCTTCTGTATTCAAATACCCATCGGGTGCAATCATCGGCATCGGCATGGCGTGCTGCCGCATATTTGCGGGCTATCAGCCTGAATATCTCGTCGTTTCCCCATAAACGGGCGAAATTGGCACAGCCTTTTTCGATTGAAACCGGTCCAAACTGCATCCTGTTTATATCTACAAGCAAGAAATTCACCTCATTATCTGTCACTTGAAAGAGAATGTTGCCGGGAGAGAAATCCTTGTGATAAATGCCTGCTTCATGCAGTCGGGCTGCATATTCAGCTAATTGGCTGATAACATGCTCTCTGCCTAAAAGAGAACCTTTCCCGAATTCATACATATTTCGCGGATAGGATGATTGCAGACTGATAAAATAGCATTGATGGATTAATCCGCCTTTAATAATAATAATGTATGCAATAGGATAAGGCGTCTCTATACCTTTGGATATCAAACGTAAAGCATTCGTATATGCCCGAAAGGCTTTGGTGGTTCGAAAAAAAGTATAAATTATGCGGTTGATAAAAATGGGGACTTTATATTGTTTGACATTGATTTTTAATCCATTCACATCGAACACCTTGATTTCATTCCTGCTTTTGTATATCGTTTCTCCTTGCGTATGAAAAATATCTGGCAGACGATTGATAAAATCGGCATAAGACTCATAATCAGGGTGGATCACAACCTTTTTCATGCCTGTTCCAATGCGAGATTTATTTTGTCTATTATCTGTTCAGGCGTGATTTGTTTCATGCAGGCATAATCGTCACGGTGGCATGGTTTGTTGCCGTACACCGAACACGGACGGCATGGTAAATCGATCTGAACGGCATTTTGAGGGTCTTGCCTGTAGCCATAAAAACCTGCAAAAGGATGCGTTGCGCCCCAAATAGAAACAACTTTAGTGCCGACAAGCGATGCAAAGTGCATGTTTGCCGAATCCATACATACAAGCAAATCCATCCTGCTCATCAGCGCAAGTTCCTCAAACAGAGTGAATCGTCCTGCTATGCAATTCGTGTTCGGCCATTGAAATTCCCACTGGCTGAGAACGGCTTCTTCGTATTCCCCGCCTCCGAAAAAGAAAAGTGTAGTATCAGGCTGTTTGATCAATTCTCCGACAACTTTTTCCATTTCATCTACAGGATAAACCTTACCCGGATGCCTGGCAAAAGGCGCAATCCCTATCCACCGTCCTTTTTTCTCCATATTGAATACTGACTCGAACGAGGCATTGTCCAGCATTGCCTGCAAAATATTATTATCTCCAAGGTTATCTTCAAATAACGATGTAAAAGTATCTTCAAAACTAAAGCCTGCGCTATGAAAAACCTCCGTATAGCGCTCTACGGTCGTTCGTAGCGGAGCAATAGCTTTAGGCGGTTTCTTAGTCAATTGTTTACGAGCTTTTCTGATTTTATCCATCATATAGACATGCGTTCCCCGCCATCTCAATATCATGTCTATCAGCCTGCTGCGAATGACGTTATGCAAGTCGAGCACCATATCAAATCGTCTGCCGGCCAGCCGGAACGCAAAACGCAGCAAGCCGCGCAATGATTTTTCACTGCCTTTGGTGTCAATGGAAAGCATCTCCACATTATCAGGTTTATTGATAAATAGCGGCACCAGAAACGGTTGCGTCACTACTGTAAACGAATCGACTGGATTTGCTTTTGCCACGGAATAGATGACCGGAATTGTCATGGCCACATCACCAAGCGCTGAAAATCGGAGGATTACTACTTTTGCCATCTTTTATAAAGTATCGGGTTTAACGAAGGATCATTATACATTTTCATTTGTTTATATACTTTCATATATTTTCTTCCAAGTGCAATATCGTCCAGCAACTGATCGAGGGCAGTAGATAAATCCTTTTGCTGCTCACGTAAGACGCTGAGTTTCTGCTCACAGGAATGTCTGTGTGCATCATCGGCGTCCGCACGGTTCACCTCCTGTTGCATGTGATAGATTTTTAAGACAAGGATAGACAGCCGGTCGATTGCCCATGCAGGGCTTTCAGTATTGATTGTCGCATTCCGGCTGATTTCCACCTGCTTGTATTTTTCAAGGAAATAACTGTCAATCATTTCGACAAGGTCAGTCCTGTCCTGATTTGATTTGTCAATCCTTCGTTTGATGGCGATGGCATGTTCGGGTGTGATTTCCGGATCGCGGATGATATCTTCCAAATGCCATTGAACCGCATCAATCCAGTTCTTCATATAAATATAGAACTCAATGCTTTGTGCTTCATACGGATTATTTACAGCGGCATCAACATCGTCTTTCAGATGATAATCGTTCGTTGCCTGCTCAAAAATGCCTATGCAAAGTTTGCTGAAATTGTTCATATATGTACATCTATTATTATTTGGACATACAAAGATAACATTTATTTATCTGAATATCCCAAATTTGCTTTGAACTTTTATTCCGGATTGCTTCACTCCGTTTGCAAAGACGACGTGCGCAACCAATTTTCTGACAGCCGCGTCAGTTCGATAAACTGCTCGACGGAAAGCTGTTCGGGGCGTTTGTCGAAGACGGGCAGGGCGTAGTCGGGAAAATCTTTGCCGAGCAGCGGCTTCATGGAGTTGCGCAGTGTCTTGCGACGCTGGTTGAAAGAGGTCTTAACCACCTGTTTATAGAGCGTTTCGTCACATTCGAGGCTTGTCCGGCTGTTGCGGGTCATGCGGATGACGGCACTTTTGACCTTGGGCGGCGGGTCAAAAACTTTTTCACTGACGGTAAACAAATATTCGACATCGTACCAGGGCTGAATCAAGGCGCTGATAATGCCATACGTCTTGCTGCCGGGAGGCGCCGCAAGCCGCTCGGCCACTTCCTTTTGAATCATTCCGGCGCAACAGACCACCTGCTCCCTGTATTCCAGCGCCTTGAAAAAAATCTGCGACGAGATATGATACGGATAATTGCCGATGACGCAAAACTGTTGAGGTGCGGGATAAAGTCGACACAAGTCGAGCCGGAGAAAATCGTCCGCATGGATACGTCCTTCAAGTTCGGGAAAATGCTGCTGCAGGTAGGCAACCGATTCCATATCTACTTCTACCACAGCAAGATCATATCCTTCATCGAGGAGAAATCGCGTAAGCACGCCTGTGCCGGGTCCTACTTCCAATACCGGCATCCCGCGATAATCGGACAGCGTTTCGGCCGTCCGGCGGGCGATATCCAAATCTTTTAAAAAATGCTGACCTAAAGACTTTTTAGGGCGTATCGTTCTCATCTCATTCAGTCTGTCTGTTGGCTCCACAAAAGTAAACATTATTCTTTAAACTTGCCCAAATTATTGTCATATTGTAAAAAATCATTAATTTTGCACGAAAAAAAATTTTTGAAGACTTTGCAAAACATGAGTTTAAAGAAAATATTCCGTCGGTCGATCCGCATATTGCTACCTTTGGCGCTGGGGTTTGGATTGCTATGGTATCTGTATAAGGATCAAGACTTTGCAGATATGATGGCAGTCATTAGGAAAGGCGTTCGCTATGATATAATTCTTCTGTCGTTGATTTTCGGTATGTTAGCCAATCTTGTGCGCGGATATCGCTGGGGCTTATTGATTGATTCACTGGGCGAACGCGTGAAGCGGGCCAACGTCGTTCTGTCCGTTTACGGGAATTATGCCATCAACATGGCGCTGCCTCGCGTAGGAGAGATTTGGCGTTGCAGCGTGGTGTCGAAATACTCGCGGATATCGTTCTCCAAACTGCTGGGTACCATGCTTGTAGACAGGGTAATGGATACGATTGTCGTGGCGATTTTGACATTATCGCTCTTTATTTTTAACATCAGTTTTTTTAAACAGTATTTTTCAGCCAATCCGGCCGTGCTCGAAGGGATTTATTCCATGTTCACATCAGTTTGGATGTATGTCGGGCTGGTTGCCGTAGGCATCGTTATCTGGCTGCTATTGACGCGCTGGGGGCATATCTCTGTTGTACAAAAAGGTAAAGGAGTGATTCTCAACGTGTGGGAAGGTATAAAAAGTCTTTGGAAAATGAAACACAAAGTGCGCTTCTTTTTCCAGACAATCCTGATTTGGGGTGGATATTTCTGCTATTTCTATCTCACCTTTTACGCATTCGATTTCACACGCGATTTAGGCCCGCGGATAGGACTTATCGCCTTTGCAATGAGCAGCTTGGGAGTAGCTGTCCCTGTGCAGGGAGGCATTGGCGTATGGCATTTCATGGTGATTTCCACCTTAATATGTTTTGGAGTCAAAGAGAGCGATGCTTCTTCATTTGCCTTGATAGTCTACACTATACAAACGATGTGGGTTGTTCTGCTCGGTCTGTTCGGCATCTTCGCATTGCCCATCATCAACAAGGAAAATCCGACCGACGCTCTTTCAGCCGAACATCTGATGGAATCCACGACAGAAGACCAGGACGAAACTAAATAAAAATACACATACCATTTAAAATTTTAAAAATATCAAATCATGTCAGCAGAAATTAAAACTCTTCAACCTCAAGCAGTTTGGAATTATTTTTACGACCTTACGCAAATACCGCGCCCGACGGGACACATGAAAGAGGTGACACGCTATCTCCTCGATTTTGCTAAAATCCATGGATTGGATGCACAGCAGGACGAGGTAGGCAATGTATTGATTCACAAGCCTGCTACGCCTGGTCTTGCATCCCGAAGGACGGTTGTTCTGCAATCGCATTTGGATATGGTGCCGCAAAAGAACACGGCCATCTCGCACGATTTCCTGAAAGACCCCATCGATGCCTATGTCGACGGCGAGTGGGTGAAAGCGCGCGACACGACGCTGGGCGCCGACAATGGCATCGGCGTGGCGTTAGCGATGGCAGTATTATCCGATAAACACCTGAAACACGGCCCGATAGAAGCATTGTTCACGGTCGACGAAGAAGTCGGCATGGACGGAGCCTTCGGCTTAAAGTCCGATTTCCTGAAAGGACGCATCCTGCTGAACTGCGACTCGGAGGAAGAAGGCGAGCTGTTTGCCGGATGTGCGGGCGGCGCTGATTTGAATATCACGTTCAAATACAAGAAAGGGGCGCCGCTTATTGAAGGCGATGTTGCCGTAAAAGTCACATTGACAGGACTTAAAGGTGGACATTCAGGCGTTGATATCCATCTTGGGCGCGCCAATGCCAACAAACTGATGTTTCGCTTTCTCAAGGACGTCATCCGCAACTTCGGCGCACGGCTGGCATTTATTGAGGGAGGTTCGATGCGCAATGCCATTCCGCGTGAAGCGGTGGCAGTCATCACGTTGCCCAATGACAACGTCGAAGCGCTATGGGAATTGGTGGCCGACTATCAGGAAATATTTCGCACCGAACATGCAGACATTGAGACGAATATCAATTTCTCGGCCGAACCGACCGAACCTCCCATGACCTTATTGCCCGAAGAGATTCAGGACGACCTGATCAATGCGATAGAGGGTTGCCAAAACGGCGTGATCAGCATGTTGCATGATTTCCCCGACACCGTCGAATCGTCATCAAATCTGGCAATTGTGAAGTCATCCAAGGGGCTGATTGAAGTAAAAATTCTGGCGCGCAGTTCGTCGGAGAGCCGCAAGGAAGCGCTCTGCTCTTCGCTCGAAAGCGTGTTCTCGATGGCCGGCGCAAAGGTAGAATACGGAGGAGCCTACGGAGGATGGCAGCCGGATATCAACTCGCCGATACTCAAGCTGATGCAGGAGACGTATGAGAAACTATATCATAAGAAACCCTCGGTGAAGGTGATTCATGCAGGCTTGGAATGCGGTATTATCCAGGGAGTTTTCCCCGACATGGATATGATCTCGTTCGGCCCTGACCTGAAATATCCGCACTCGCCGGACGAAGCCGTCCATATCGGCTCCGTGCAAAAGGTTTGGGACTTTCTGGTCGCTACGTTGGCGGCGATTTAATGAAGGGCAAAAATGGAATATGAATTTGCATGAAAATGATAATGATGCATTTATCCGAATCAAGGGAGCGCGCGTCAATAATCTGAAAAATATAGATGTGGAGATACCGCGCGACCGGTTGGTAGTGATTACCGGTTTGTCGGGCAGCGGCAAGTCATCGCTTGCTTTTGACACGCTATATGCCGAAGGGCAGCGGCGCTATGTCGAAAGCCTTTCGGCCTACGCCCGTCAATTCCTCGGGCGCATGAACAAGCCTGAATGTGACTATATTAAAGGTATCCCGCCGGCTATCGCCATCGAACAAAAAGCCAACATCCGCAATCCCCGCTCGACGGTCGGCACCTCGACCGAGATATATGAATACATGCGCCTGCTCTATGCCCGGATAGGGAAAACCATTTCTCCCGTTTCGGGTTGCGAGGTCAAAAAGCACCAGGTCAGCGACGTAGTAAAACAGGTCTTGAGCTATCCCCCGGAGACGCGCTTTGCAATTTATGCACCCGTCGTTCTGCCGGAAGGACGGGACATGAACCAGCAATTGGAAATACTTCAAAAAGAAGGATATACAAGAATAGAAATCGCCGACGAGACATATCGCATCGGAGATGTAATTAAATCGGGAATGCTCAAAGAAGCTTCTTTCGATTTAGTAATAGACCGCCTGCAAGTCTCTGACGACAAGCTATTCACAAACAGATTGGCCGATTCTGTCGAGACGGCCTTTTACGAAGGGCACGGCATCTGCCGGCTGCGCGTCTTCCTGCCTGAGAAAACGGAGTTATTTGAGTTCTCCAAGAAATTCGAAGCGGACGGGATACTCTTTGAAGAGCCTAATGATTTGATGTTCAACTTCAACAATCCCGTAGGTGCATGTCCCGTATGCGAAGGCTTCGGAAAGGTCTTGGGCATCGATGAGAACTTAGTCATCCCGGACAAGAGCCTGTCCGTCTACGAAGGAGCTGTCGCCTGCTGGCGTGGCGAGGTGATGGGCGAATGGCTGCGACAATTTATCAACAGCAGCGCCCGCTACGATTTCCCGATACATCGCGCCTATTATGATTTGACGGTCGCAGAAAAAGATATGCTCTGGCATGGCGCAAAATGGGTGAAGGGGATTGATGACTTCTTTGCGTTCGTCGAAGAAAATCTGTATAAAATTCAGTACCGAGTAATGCAGGCACGTTATAGAGGTAAAACAATATGCCCGTCATGTAAGGGCGGGCGGCTCAAGCCGGGCGCACAATATGTCAAGGTAGGCGGGCAGCAGATATCAGAATTGGTGACGTTGCCTGTCAACGAACTGAAACAGTTTTTTGATCAGCTTCAATTAAATGAAGTAGATACACTGATAGCCAAGCGTCTGCTTACGGAGATATACAGCCGCATTCGGTTTCTGCTCGATATAGGCTTGGGTTACTTGACATTAGACAGACTCTCATCGTCACTTTCCGGCGGCGAAAGCCAGCGCGTCAACCTGGCTACGTCGTTGGGCAGCAGCTTGGTCGGCTCGCTGTATATCTTGGACGAACCGAGCATTGGCCTCCATCCTCGCGACACAGCGCTATTAATCAGCGTTCTGCGGCAGCTGCAATCAATCGGCAATACGGTCGTCGTCGTCGAACATGACGAGACCATTATCCGTTCAGCCGATTATATTATCGATATCGGCCCCGACGCAGGCAGACTGGGAGGCGAGATAGTATACCAAGGGCCTGTCAATCAATTGCAATACGACGGGAACAGCCATACCGTCCGCTACCTGACGGGCAAAGAAATCATTCCGCGACCCGAATTGACGCGTCCGTGGAATCAATTTATCGAAATCAAGGGAGCGCATCAGAACAACCTGAAAAGGATTGACGCGAAATTTCCGTTGAATGTAATGACTGTCGTAACGGGCGTCAGCGGCTCCGGCAAAAGTTCGCTCGTGCGCGACATCCTGTATGAAGGCGTCAAGCGGCTGCTTGACAATGCCCCGGCAGGTGTGGAATGTAAAGAGATATCGGGCGACGTGAAACGCATTAAATCCATAGAATATGTTGACCAGAACTCAATTAGCAGAAGTTCGCGCTCAAATCCCGTCACCTATATCGGCGCTTACGATGAAATCCGCAAACTATTTGCCGGCCTGCCATTGTCAAAACAGATGGATTATACGCCGGCATTTTTCTCGTTCAACAAGGAAGGCGGGCGCTGCGAAGAATGTAAGGGAGAAGGCAAGATTACCGTGGAGATGCAGTTTATGGCCGACATCATGCTCGAATGTGAAGTATGTCACGGCAAACGGTTTAAACCTGAAGTGCTCGAAGTAGAATTTCATGGAGCAAATATATACGACCTGCTGGAAATGACTGTAGACCAGTCTATTGAGTTCCTCAATACACACTCCGACGCGCAGACTCGCAAGATTGTCAAAAAGCTTCTCCCTCTGCAGGAAGTCGGGCTGGGATATATCAAACTCGGTCAAACGTCTTCTACATTGTCAGGCGGTGAAAATCAACGCGTCAAATTAGCCTTCTATCTTGGTCAGGAAAAACAGGAACCGGGCATGTTTATCTTCGACGAACCCACAAAAGGACTTCATTTTCACGATATCAAAACATTGTTGAACGCTTTTCAGGCGCTGATTGCCAAGGGACATACGATAGTCATTATCGAGCACCACTTAGACGTCATCAAATGTGCCGATTATATTATCGACTTAGGCCCCGAAGGCGGTATTAACGGAGGATTTGTAGTCTGTGCAGGCACTCCGAAAGTTGTATCAGCCTGCAAAACGTCCTATACGGGACGATTTTTGAAGAAGATCATCTGAACGGCGATAATAAATCCTAATGGTTGCAAATTAAAAATATTATATCTAAATTCGCCCCCGAAATAAATTGATTGAAGCGAAATAAGACCATTTTTTATATTTTTTAGCACGGACAAAAAAGATGAAAGTATCTGATAAATACTATGATGAGGTTTTTGAGTTTGCCGGACTTTGGGATTTGCCTTCCAAATGCGGCCTGAGAATTATATTCAGGGATGGTAAAAAAATCGTTATTGTCACCGAACTCTATCAGGAAAATCCGGGCACATCGGTCACTGCCGCCGGCTATGCATTGGCAAAACAGATATGCGTCAGTAAAGGCATCCTGCCGGAAGAATTGATTTACATAGAGTGCAACCCTGACACCAATTCCAAATTAACATTTTATGACGAAGAATATTTTGAAGTCACTTTCCCCGAAATCAAGGGCTTACCGGGACGTGCCGGATACAGGTTGCTGACAGAGGAGGAAGTAAAGGAAATATTTAAGAATTGGGGGACAGGACAGGCATAACAATCCTTATAAATAACAATTATATGAAAAAAATTATATTAACATGATGTTTCCCGAAATAGAATATCAACCCCTGTCTGTCGTCAAACGGTTTCAGGAACTAAGACTTTCCTTAGCGATGGGAATTGCATCTACGTTTTCGCCTTTTTACAGGCGAATGTTCGACAAACACGGTATCGACTTTAAAAAGATCAAGCATATCGAAGATTTACAGCAGATTCCCTTTACAGATAAAAATGATTTGCAAAATTATAATGAGGATTTTCTCTGTGTCCCCCGTAAAAAAATCATAGATTACGTCACCACATCCGGCACATTGGGCGATCCTGTCACCATTGCGATGACCGATGCCGATCTGGAACGGTTGGCCTACAACGAACGTATATCTTTCGAATGTGCCGGGATCAAAACCGACGATATTATCCAGTTGATGATGACTGTCGATAAACGTTTCATGGCCGGTATAGCCTATTTCTTGGCTGCAAGAAAGTTGGGTGCAGGCATCGTACGCGTTGGCAACGGGATT
>JAITMM010000157.1 GCA_031277335.1 Tannerella sp.
GCAGTATTAAGAAGAAACAGATTGCTTGAAGCCGGTGACAGTGATCAAAATCCTATTGTACAGGATTTGAACAGAACAATTCAATCAATGAGAAAAAATATTGGAACAGCCGTAAATAACACTATAAGCAGTCTAAATATTTTGCGCAAGGATGCCGAAATGCAGGAAATGAAGGCTTTAGGTCAGATTTATACAATACCGGAGAAACAACGAGCCATGCTCACCGTCGAAAGGCAACAAAAAATCAAGGAAGACCTCTATCTCTTCCTCCTCAACAAACGCGAAGAAAATGCACTGAATCAGCAAATGGTGGATGACAATGCGCGCGTTATTGACCCGGCATCAGGCAGCAATGCGCCTGTGTCTCCCAGCCTTTCAAGGCATGCACTTATGGGAGCGGCATTCGGATTAGGTGCGCCATTCGTTGTATTACTGATGATTATGCTACTCGATACACGAGTCCATAACAGGAAAGAATTGGAAAGCGAGATTACCGTACCGTTCCTGGGAGAAATACCTATGGATGCCGAAGCAAGCAAGCTGCGGGTAGGTATAGCCGGTCAAGGATTCGGAATGTTGACAGAGGCATTTCGTATTGTCCGAACGAACTTGAAGTATATGTTTCGTGGGAAAGAAGCCAAAGTTATCGCTTCCATATCCTTCTTCCCAAATGCAGGCAAACCATTTATTGCTACCAATTTAGGTGTAAGTCTTGTTCAAATTTATCAGCGAGGGATTTTGATTGACCTCGACTTGAGAAAAGGCACGTTGACAGCCAATTTTGATAAGTCAAAAGAGATTGGCATCGCAAATTACTTGTCTGATGAATCGATAAATCTCGAAGATATCATTCATGTGAATGCTATATGCGAGAATTTGGATTTGATAGGAATCGGCGCAATCGCTCCTAATCCGACAGAGTTGCTGCTTAGCAACCGATTAGACGAACTGATTGATAAACTCAAGACGATTTATGACTTTATAGTTGTGGACAGCGCTCCGATAAGTATGGTTGCAGATGCTGCCGTTGTCAATCGAATCACCGATTTGAATATATTTGTAATACGTGCAGGTAAATTTGACCGAAGGTTATTGCCTGACCTTGAGAATCAATACCAACAAAAAAAATGGAATAATCTGTCTGTGGTGCTAAATGCAGTGAAAAAAGACCATAGAGGATATGGATATGCTTACGGATATAATTACGGGTACGGTTACGGTTATGGTTACGGAAAAAAGTCAAAATAATTTTTTATAGTTACACAATAGTATATTAATGCTTTAAAAATATATGAAGATGAAATCCTTGTTATTCTTTTTTGTCGTATTGTCTTTAACCGGATGTGGCAATAACCAAAATCAACAACATATTGCTAATCTGATGGATACTACACTCGTCACACCTCCGTTTCCTTATACTCAACCGCCTTCTATGCTTATAGACCCTTCTATGCAATATGAATATATGGCCATACATTTTTGGGATAATTTTGATTTTTCAAATACAAAATATATACCTGTACCTGACATCACAGAAAAGGCTTGGACGAACTACATCAGCATTTTGTTTCGCGTCCAGCCAAGTCTGGCTCAGAAATCAATCAAGAATATGTATATAAAAGCGGCAGAAAGCGGCAATAAAAAACTGTTTCAGTATTTCACCGATCTGGCTGAAAAACATCTCTATGAACCTAACTCACCGGCACGTAATGAGGAATTATATATCTCTGTTTTAGAGGTGATGACAGGAACTCCACTGTTGAACGATACGGAAAAAGTACGCCCGCAGACATTGCTGACGATGGCCTATCAAAACCGTTTAGGCACAAAAGCTCTTGATTTTCAATATACTGACATTTCAGGGAAAGTATGGTCAATGTATCAATCCCGCACTGATTATATCCTGCTGTTTTTTAACAATCCTGAATGTAGCACCTGTAGAGAACATGTGGAAGCGATGCGAAACGAGCCGATTTTCAACAGATTGATACGTGAACGCAAACTCCAAATCCTATCTATTTATACGGATCAGGATGTTGAGATGTGGAAAAACAATGTGTCATTGTATCCTGATTACTGGATAGTCGGGTATGATCAAACTTTCTCCATAGGCACAAAATATGATCTGAAAGCCAGTCCGACATTGTATTTACTTGATGGAAACAAGATCGTCCTGTTAAAAGACGCCACACTTCCGGCTATAGAAAATTTTATAGCTAATAATTAGGATTGACGATTCAACCCCAAGTCGGAGGTGAATCGAACTACCTTTGAATATCTCTATTCGGACGAATAATAACCGAACGGCTTAATGACGGGTCGTTGTAAAATTGATTCGGTACACCTCCGGCAGCGTCGGTGCGTAATCTTGATTCAGGGATGCCGCACACATTGACCAAGTAATCCTTTACACGTTTTGAACGCTCTACGCTCAAGCGATAGTTAAGTTCGGGATATCCGGTTGATTCATCGGCATAACCTGTTATAGTGTAACTACTTACCGGATATTCCTGCATCAATTGACCCAAGAAGTTCAATTTCACCTTTGCATCGTCCAATAATACACTTTGGTTGATCTTGAAGATAATAAGCACATCGGTAGCCTTATCAAGCCATTCTGTCACAAATTCAGTTTCGGTTTCTACAATCGTTTCTTGAACTGGAGGTGGAACGTAAGTATATTCAGGCTCAGGTTGATATGTTACTACACGGCGAGGCTGACGTTTTGTGTCGCCAAAGCGAAACTGCAGACCGAGATTGACGGAGAAAATACCATCGTAAGGATGTGTGCCGTTATCAAGATTCAGTCTATTCCAGTTACCGTTAGCATCGGGTTCGGTGATGTTAAAATCGCGTTGAGGGTTTTTGAATTTCTCTTCAAAGGCAGTGCCGTGAACGTCCAAAACCAAATCCATATTTTTAAGTATCTTAAACGTAGTCATCAAGCCGGCATTCACCGTCCAGGTATTAGCTTTCGGCCTGTCATACGTCATCAGTGAGCCGACGCCTACATAAGGAATGGCTGAGACGATACGGTCTTCATTGACGCCTGCAAAAAAATTGGAAGCGTCGAACATCATGTCGAAATGGATGTGATATGTATCAAATTGTTCACGGAAGAGTCCGTGATTGCCAAAAATTTCAATGTCAATAGGAAGAGGGTCTTTCGTTTCCGACGGAAAAGTTGTTATGGCATGTGAATAAGATATCTGTTTAACGCCGGCGCCATTTCTGCCGGTTATGCTATATTTGGTTGCCCCACGCAAACTCTGCCACGATGCGCCAAGTCGCGAACCGAACACAGGCCCCCACCATTTGCCGAAATAGATATCGGCACCTCCCGAAATCCTGTAACGCATGGACAACTGACGCGCATGGTCGGCAAAGAAAAGATTAGCACCGCCGTTTATGCCGGCAAACCATTGACCAAGGTATTCATTTGGTGCATTTTCATATACATACACTTCTTCTTCTTGCTGTATATCATTGTCCGACTGCTGTGCTGTCATCAGTCCGACAGCACACAACATAAACGCTAAAACTATCCATAGCCGATGGCAAGACTGTTTCTTTAACTCTATTTTCTGACGAATAGTAAATATCTTCATATCAAACTAATAATTGAACTATAATTCTTTCTTTCAACTTAAAAAACCTACTGTCAATATTTATCCGGCCGAATAATTACTGAGCGATACGTAGACGGTTCATTGTAATATATATTGTCAACACTACCTTCACCGACCGTATTCAATCGCGACGCAGGAACACTAAACTCATTGACCAAACATTCTTTAGTCTTTCGTGCGCGTTCGCTGCTTAACCTACTATTTACTGATCGACTACCGGTAGCCGAATCGGGATAACCTGTTATAGTATAACTGCTTTCAGGATATTTATGCATCAGTTTGGCTAAAAAACTCAACTGCACACGAGCATCTCTTGTCAACGTACTTTCACCGGGTCTAAAGAGAATTAACACATCTGTTGCCACATCTCTCCATTCGGTGATGACCTCGGTCTGAGTTTCAATAATGGGAGGTGGCGGAGGAGGCGGTGTCTGAGTTCGTATTTGCGTTTGAGTTTCTTGTGAAGGCACATACGTATATTCAGGCTGAGGTTGATAGTTTACAACACGTTGCGGCTGACGATTTGTGTCTCCAAAACGAAACTGCAGACCGAGATTTACGGAAAGAATACCGTCGTAAGGATGGGTGCCGTTATCAAGATTCAGTCTGTTCCAGTTACCGTTCGCATCTGGTTCGGTGATGTTAAAATCGCGTTGAGGGTTCTTGAATTTCTCTTCAAAGGCAGTGCCGTGAATGTCCAAAATCAAATCCACATTTTTAAGTATCTTAAACGTAGTCATCAAGCCGGCATTCACCGTCCAGGTATTAGCTTTAGGCCTGTCATACGTCATCAGTGCGCCGATGCCTACATAAGGAATGGCTGATACGATGCGGTCTTCATTGACGCCTGCAAAAAAATTGGAAGCGTCGAACATCATGTCGAAATGGATGTGATATGTATCAAACTGCTCTCGGAAAAGACCGTGATTACCAAAAATTTCAATATCAACAGGAAGAGGATTTTTCGTTTCCGAAGGAAAAGTTGTTATGGCATGTGAATAGGATATCTGTTTAACGCCGGCGCCATTTCTGCCGGTCAAGCTATATTTGGTCGCCCCTCGCAAATTCTGCCACGATGCGCCAAGACGCGAACCGAACACAGGACCCCACCATTTGCCGAAATAGATATCGGCTCCTCCCGAAATCCTGTAGCGCATGGACAACTGGCGCGCATGATCCGCAAAGAAAAGATTCGCACCGCCGTTTATCCCGGCAAACCATTGCCCAAGATATTCATTTGGCGCATTTTCATACACATACACTTCTTCTTCATCCTGAACAACATCTTGAGCAGTCACCAAACCGCTTACGCATAAAATAAACAATACAGATAAAAACACTCGGCTACGAAGCCGATTTTGTACATCTGTTTTCTGTCGAAAAGCTATTTGCCTCATATAATCAATTATCATTTTTTGTTATTTTAATAATCATTTTTATTCATTTCAAAAATCACTACTTGAAAGTATATTAGCACGATAATTGAGCGCAAATGTAATCATTTTAATTAAGATAGACAAAATATTTGCAAAAAAAATGATAAAAAAACACTTTTTTTTCTTTCACCTGTATTTATCAAATCAAATGAAACATACAATAAATTGTTCACTTACCTCCTTTTTTTTGCTTTTTGCCATTCTTCTCGCATACGTGTAAACCAATTGCCATATTCGGTTACACGAACATCATTAAATTGATTATCAATATGTTGTGCTAAATAGTAGCGATTCGTAATCATCTTGTAAATTGTACCCCAATCAAGCATACCGCCTACATTACGATCGTCAATGAACAGATCGGCTCCTAACTTTCGCGGACATCCGTCTTCAACCTTTTCTTCAGGATAATTTTTATTGCAAGCATAAAAATAGATGCCGTTTTTTTCGCAATATTCCACAGCTTCGTCCAATAATTGGCCTTCGCGCATTGTCCATAAGATCAGTTTATGATTCTCCTCAAGCAACAATTTGCGTAAAACTTCAAATGCATACGGGATAGGCTTCCCGATTTTGGGGTATTCATGTTCTACGATGGTGCCGTCAAAATCTACTGCTATTGTCATGCCTTAGTTCTTATATCTTAATTTTAGGCTTATACATATCTGCAACGGTGATGCCACATTCTTTTTTCATCTGAATGCAATATTCCAACAGACCGAGGTCGTCGGCACCTGCATTATTCGTGCCGAACGTGAATTTTACGCCTGCCGCTTTGGCTTTTTGAATAATTGCTTTATTTGGAATCTTATAACGAGCATTGATTTCCAGCGCTTTGCCGCTTTTAGCCATTGCTTCCACAAATTTATTCATCCGGCCTTCGGTCCAAAACTCGTCGTAACGGTCTCTCATTTGGGTAGGAAGGAAGCAAGGGTTTACATATACATCCATCGGCTCTGTGAGCACATCACATATTTTATTGACAATCATATCCATATAATCCTGTTCATCGTTTATCCATGTCTCCGAATCAATCCAGAGGCGGGTGCGATGTCCTTTTGTGTCGGTGAAAGTGAGTGCATCGGTGAAAACGTAGTCAAATTCGTTGCGAACTTCTGGTGAAAATGTCACAACCCACTCGCGTCCTTCGGCTTGCATAGCAAGGATATATGGTTTAGAACGCATTGAATCCAGATAAGCCAAAACGCCTGCATCGTCAGTGATGGGGAATCCGATACCGCAGTTGGGTGCGGCGGCATAGTTGATACCGACCTTTCGCGAATTTTGAGAGGCATTTTCGTTGGTAAGACCACCTTTGATATGTACGTGATAGTCAAGGACAGGGAAGTCTTCCTGATGCAATTTGATGATCTCGTCCTGCTGCTCGTCTATGGCTTGAGACAATTGTGAGGTTATATCTATTTGAGCATCCTCGATCACATTTATTGAAATGTTTTTGAATTGAATATCGCCGCTGCCGTTGCCTTTCAAAGCAATGGAACCTTCGGAAAGCAATGCGGATTGATTGGGTGCAATGCGGTATGGATTAGCAGGTTGTATATATTCAACGACAGGCTCGCCGTTGATATTTACTGTAACAAGATTTCCTTCTACCTTGATACTCAATTTAAACCAGTCATTTTCCTTTACAAAACTTTTCGTCAGATTCCGCACTGAAAGCAGGCTTCCCGTCATTTTCCACCATACGGGGTCGTTCCTGTCATTATTTATGGCTATTCGATAGCCTTTGTCTACTGTGTTGTCGGTGTGAAAAGCTATGAAACCCTTGCCTCCGACAGTAGTACGCATTTCGAGGTCTAACTCAAAATTCTTATACTTGCCGTTTTTTAAAACTGCCTGAGCATCATTGCCTTTAAGGGACAAAATGCCATTGTCAACTGAGACGTTTCCTGTAGTGCTCCAAATGTCGGCGTTAGTTCCGTCAAATAATACACCGCTGCCGGTTCGACTGCAACTTGTTATGAATAAGCATACAAGTAGTGTTGTGAAGATAGATATAATTCTCATGTCCGTCTATTTATAATTATTCGTTTTTGTTAATAACCGACAAAGGTAGTGAAAGCTGAGTGAAGAACAAAAATAAGCTTGTTTATTTTTTCTTCCGAAGCGCATCCTACGTTCATTTATCATGTCACGAAAAGAACTCCATAAAGCCTTCAACCAATTGCATTTTGCACTTTTCAAAATCAATCACGCAGTCTGATTCGGCAGCCAATGAAGTGACACCCTTATCAATAAATCCGCACGGATGAATCATCGCGAAGTAGCTAAGGTCAGTATTGATATTCAGGGCAAACCCATGCATCGTCACAAAACGACTGCTTCTTACGCCGATAGCAGCAATCTTGCGCGCCCTCTCGGTTTCCGGCTCTATCCATACGCCGGTAGCTCCGGTCATCCTTTCACCTTTAATGTCGTATATAGATAGGAAGCGGATGATTATTTCTTCCAGTGTTTCAACGTATTGACGCAGTCCCATCCCAAAACGCTCCAAATCAAATACAGGATAGCCGGTGATTTGCCCCGGTCCATGAAACGTTATATCTCCACCACGATTTGTTCGGAATAATGAAATTCCTTTTTCCTGCAATAACGCTTCAGAAGCTAATAAGTTTGATGCATTACCATGATTACCAAGTGTAAAGACAGGTTTATGTTCACAGAAATATAGAGTGTTTACTTCGTGTTTTTCTTTTGTTTTAGCATCGATCAATTGTTGAAATGCTTCTGTCTGAACATGAAGCGCTTCATTATATTCAATGCTCCCCAAATCTATATAACGGAAACAGGACACTTATTTAATGAACAATGAATAATGAATAATGAACAATCCATCAAATAATTCACTTAAAAAAATCCTTGAATCTTTGACTCATTTCTGTTATCTCAATCGATTCAAAGATCGTATCAGAGTTTCATCAGCTCTTATACTATGAATAGCCAAGTAGTTAAGAATCAAGCATATAAGTGGAAAAACAAATGATATGCCCTGAAGTTGGTAATCTCCTGACAATCGAGTTAGTTTCCATAGAAAAAAAGCGCACATGCCGTAAAAGACTATAATCAGGACAAAATTGTAAATGCAGAATCGAATCTGCATTATCCTATTCTTATACAGGAAGATAGTTATTAAAGCCAATATTGCGCTCAACGCCGGCATGAATAAAATTGCCCAGGCTGGATTAATAAGCTCTACGGGTAAATTCAATGCGGACAGTTGCGAGAGTTTCAGCGTAAATATATCAGTACCAATCTGCAAGATAGCCAATGGCATGAATAGCATGGCAATTGACAATGCCACAATCACCAGCAAATAGACTGTCTGAATGCGCTGAATCACAACTTAGAAGATATTTTTTTCCTTAACGGGATTTTTAAAATAGATTTTATTGTCTTGAAATTCCTGCAGAGCAATCAATGTAGGTTTCGGCAGTTTTTCGTAATAACGGGAGATTTCTATCTGTTCCCTGTTTTCAAAAACTTCTTCCAAATTGTCATTGAATGAAGCAAATTCCTGCAGTTTCTTTTCCAAGTCTTTTTTCATTTCTGCCGAAATTTGATTTGCTCTTTTGGCAATCACCATCATGGTCTCATAAATGTTGCCTGTATCTTCACTCATTTTAATCATGTCACGCGTGACAGTCGTAACTTGAGCATTTGATCTACGATAATCCATATTTTTATATATTTATATTATATTTTTTCCACCTTAAATCCTTGAATTATTGAATCTTGGAATCTTTAAATCTTGTCCCCTTTAATAACTCGTCTTTATCTGTTTACTTGCAATATCAAAAAAACGTTGCACTTGATTTGAATATTTTCCCTCAGGAAATTCGTTAGTATAAGCATAATACTCGTCAACTACATCGCGAAATCTGCTTTGTAAACGGTCAGTCACGCTCACAAGCGCCAATTCATATTTAGCCCTCATTCTGAGGAACATAAATTCTTCCCTAAACTTTGTATACGGATAATCTTTCAGCGCATTATCGGCCGTGATTACACATGCCTGATAATTATTACCCATATAAGTGCCGAGATTATAATATAATTGCGTGCTCATCAGCTCTTTATATGCCAACTTCTCCTGAAGTTCAAACAGAATATCCTGCGCCTGTTTGGCTCGTTCACTTTGAGGATAGTATTCCATGTAAAGCTGAAGTTGCGCAAGCGCATCGTAAGTCTGCGCCTGGTCTAATCTGGCATCGGGAGAATCAAGATAAAGCCCGTAACCGGAGTAGAAACGGGACAACTCTGTAAATTCACCTTTCGGATAAGTGGTGTAATATGTCTTGAAATAGGCAGCTGCCGTCTGATAGTCTTTCATACCGTAATAGCTTTGTGCTAAGAGATATAACGACTCTTCAGCAGATGAAGTCCCTTTAAAGTATTGCACCACTTCTTCGAGCAATGAGGCTGCTTTAGTCCATTTCTTGCTATTGTAATATTTTTTTGCGTATGAATATTTTAACTCATAGTCCGTGCTTTTTTGCACACGGACAAATTCTCCGCACGCAGAACAACATAAGACTATGATCAATAAAAATACAACCTTTTTCATTCGTTTCATTTTTGGCGCTGCAAAGGTAATGGTTCATTTTCAGATTACCATAAAAACAAACGTTAATAAATTAAAACTTATACGATTCACTTGAAGTAATCAACTTCAAATGGTTTTCTTTTAACACTTTTGCACATTTGACTAAATTATCGGGTCGAATGATAATATTAGCCGAATCGCCTTCCGAAAAAGCGTACATATATTCTATAAAAATGTAGGCCTTAGTAATAATGTCCATGACTTTGCCAAGCGAGCCGGGCTGGTTCGGACAATGAAGGCATATCACATCTGCTTCATTCACAGCATAATGATTGCGACGTAGCACCTCAATCGCTTTGTCTGTATCGGTCACAATCAAGCGAAGAATGCCGAAATCCGAGTTTTCCGACACCGTAAAAGCCGTCATGTTAATGTTTTCCTCACCTAACAGCTTGGCAATCTCAGTGAAACGGCCTCGCCTGTTTTCTAAAAAAATGGATAACTGTCTTAAATACATAACTTTATAATTATAAATGAATTTTACTCCAATTTCCTTCTGTCAATCACATGTTTGGCTTTTCCTTCGCTTCGAGCCAACTGGAAAGGCTCCACGATTTTGATTTCGGGCTGGATTCCTATGACATTTTGTATATGGCTTGTAATCTTTTTCTTCAAGGCAAGAATCCTACTCATTTCGTCAGAATAATATTGCTGACGCAGTTCGACTTGCACCTGAAATGTATCGGTATTATTGATGCGGTCTACCTCGATCAAGTAATGAGGTTCAAACTCTTCCAACTCCAATATGACCGACTCTATCTGCGATGGAAATACATTTATACCTCTTATTATCAGCATATCATCACTTCGTCCAAGAATCCTGTCCATACGCACTGCCGTTCGTCCGCAGAGACATTTATCATAATGCAACGTCGTCAGGTCACGCGTCCTGTATCGTATCATGGGCATACCTTCTTTGGTGAGCGTCGTAAAAACCAACTCTCCCTGTTGACCGGCTTCCACAGGATTTAGTGTTTGAGGATCAATGATTTCCGGATAGAAAAAATCTTCCCATAGATGTGTGCCATTCTGACATTCACATTCACCACCTACGCCGGGGCCGCAAATCTCAGTCAAACCGTAAATATCATAAGCCTTGATATTTAACTTCTCTTCCAACTCTTTGCGCATGTTTTCGGTCCACGGCTCGGCGCCAAAAACGCCTGTTTTCAACTGAAATTCTCCGATTGGAATGCCCGATTCGCGAATTTTCTCGGCTAAGAACAGGGCATACGAAGGCGTGCAAGCCAACGCATTAGCTCCAAAGTCATGCATCAACTGAATCTGTTTCTGCGTATTGCCGCTGCTGATGGGGATCACAGTTCCCCCAATCGTTTCCACGCCGTTGTGCGCGCCCAGCCCACCTGTAAACAGGCCGTAGCCATAAGCCACCTGTACGATATCATTCTTAGTAATTCCATTGGATGTCAGACATCTGGCTACGGCTTCACTCCAGATATTAATATCTTTGCGCGTATATCCGACGACAATCGGCTTGCCTGTAGTCCCGGAAGAAGCGTGGAGGCGAACAATTTCGGACATGGGCACTGCCATCAAACCGAACGGATAATTGTCGCGAAGATGCCGTTTCTCCGTAAAGGGCAGTTTCACAATATCTTCTATCGACTGTATGTCGTCCGGGACGATTCCCAACGCCTGCATCTCCTTACGGTAAAAAGTAGTGTTGTGATAAACGCGTTCGACTACTTTCCTTAGTCTGATAGATTGCAATTTGCGCATCTCTTCTCGCGACATGCACTCCATCGTTTCGTTCCAAATCATTTTTTTACAATTTCTAAGAGTTAAAATTGGCACAAAAATAGTAAATTATTTAATTTTCCGGAATGAAAATCGTATCTTTGTTGCGAAATTTTTGAATAAAAGTATGAAACCGACACTGTTTATACTGGCAGCAGGCATGGGAAGCCGCTACGGAGGATTGAAACAATTGGATGGCGTAGGCCCTAACAATGAGACGATTATGGATTACTCCATATTTGATGCAATCCGTAGCGGATTTGATAAACTTGTTTTTGTAATACGCAAAGACTTTGAAACCGATTTCCGTTCAGTCATAGTCGGCAAATACGAAAAACATATCCGTGTTGAAGTTGTATTTCAATCGATTGACGATCTTCCTGACGGTTTTACATGTCCTCCTGAACGAACCAAACCTTGGGGTACGAACCATGCCGTCATGATGGGTAAAAGTGTTATAAATGAGCCGTTTGCTGTCATTAATGCCGATGATTTTTACGGCCTTAACAGTTTCGAAGTTCTTGGCAAGGAATTAATGACTGTTTCAGGCAAGCAAAACGAATATTGCATGGTTGGCTTTCGGGTTGGTAATACGTTGAGTGAGAGTGGATCGGTTGCTCGTGGCGTATGCGAGACGAATCAGGACGGATTTCTTGTATCTGTCGTCGAACGTACTGATGTAGAGCGCATAAACGGAATCATTCAATTTACGAATGAGCACGGCAAAACATGCGTCTTGGATGAGAATGCACCTGTTTCAATGAATATGTGGGGGTTTACGCCGGAGTATTTTGACTATTCTCAAGCCTATTTGAAAAGATTCCTTCAGGAGAACATAACAAATCCGAAAAGCGAATTTTTCATTCCGCTGATGGTGAATGATTTGGTGACGTCCAAGAGGGCTAAAGTCAAGGTATTGGATACTGCCTCAAAATGGTTTGGCATAACATATATCAATGACAGGCAGAGTGTTGTAGACAAAATTAAGGCTTTGGTTGATGCAGGTGAATATCCCGCTAAACTGTTTTAAATGATTGGGATGATAAGAAAAAATGCAAAAATTTGGCTGCTGTGCTTGATGATTCCCCTATATATAAATGTACAGGCGCAAGAAGCTGAAGTCAAAGTATTGATTGATACAGACAAAGGTAAAATCACCGTCAAATTATACAATGAGACGCCGCTTCATCGTGATAATTTCATCAAATTGGTTGAGGCACATCATTATGACAGTTTGCTGTTTCACCGTGTGATTAAGCAATTTATGATTCAGGCAGGCGACATTAATTCAAAAAATGCTCCCCCTGAAACGAAATTGGGAGATGGTGATTTGGACTATACTTTGCCTGCCGAAATCGTCTATCCGCGTTATTTCCATAAACGGGGACAGCTCTGTGCCGCGCGTCAAAGCGATGACATAAATCCTGAAAGAGCCTCTTCGGCTTCGCAGTTTTATATTGTCACAGGAAAGTTTTTTACTGATAATGAACTGAATAAGATGGAATTGGAAAGAAATATCAAACTGACTCCCGAACAGCGTGAGGCCTATATGCTGGAAGGCGGGACGCCCCAGTTAGACGATACTTATACGGTTTTTGGCGAAGTGATCAAAGGGATGAATGTGGTCGATAAAATCCAGTTTGTTCCGGTCGATATAAATGACCGACCTGTTAAAGATTTAAGAATCAGGTCGATGAAGATTGTAAAATAAAGGAGATGAAGCGATTGTTCAACAACTGTTTCCGTACGGAATTGGCAAGTCAAACCCGCAATGACAACAGGTTGAAGAAACCATTCAACTGCTGTCTTCGCACCGTTCTGCTTGGGGCAATATGCATGTCGGCTTCGTTGAACGTCTTTGCGCAAAGCGCTGACGGTGTGCAGGATGAATTGTATATTCCTCCGGGATATTACCGGCTGGTTGTGAATGGCACAGATACGCTCTATGCAGGCTATTTGCCTGACATCTATATCTTTCCCGAACTGAAATTTAAAAATGCAAAAGAGCAGCAGGCCTACACAAAGCTGGTGCGCGACGTGAAGCGGGCATTGCCTTATGCCAAAATGATTTACAATACGTTAATCGAGACCTACGAATATATTGAAACGATGCCGGATGACAAAACGAAAGAAGCCCATCTGAAACGGATGGAAAAGGAACTCTACAAACAATACAAACCGGAATTGAAAAAATTGACGCTGTCGCAAGGTAAGTTGCTGATTAAGTTGGTAGATAGGGAATGTAACCAGTCGAGTTATAATTTGGTATCGGCTTATTTAGGCTCTTTTCGCGCTACGTTTTGGAATCTCTTTGCCGGCATGTTGGGCGCCAGCCTGAAAAGCAAATACGACCCTAACGAAAAAGATGCCATGACAGAACGCGTCGTCCTGATGGTTGAGCGTGGGCAGATTTGACTGCCACCAATACACTAATCTTTTTTTCGCCACTAATTACACGAATGAACACGAATCTTTGAATCTTTTTTTATTCGTGTCAATTAGTGAAATTCGTGGCGAAACTTTTCGTGGCTAACCCATTGAAAAACGTCCAGATGACAATCCCGCCTGCCACGGCCACGTTTAATGAATGTTTGGTGCCGAATTGCGGAATCTCTACACAGTAATCACATTCATTCACAACCTCTTGCCTGATTCCCTTGACTTCGTGTCCCAGAATGACAGCGTATTTGCAATGATCTTCCAATGTGATATCACACAATGATATACTACCTTCTGCCTGTTCGACGGCAAACAGAATATACCCTTCCTGCTTCAGATATCGTATAGTATCCAATGTATCAGTATGATAATGCCATTCAACCGTTTCCTCGGCGCCAAGCGCTGTCTTGTGAATCTCGGCATGCGGAGGTGTACCGGTCAGTCCGCAGAGATAAACGGCCTCTACCCTGAACGCATCAGCCGTTCTAAAGATGGAGCCGACATTATACATGCTTCGTACACAGTCAAGTACAATGACTAAAGGAGTCTTTGAACTGTCCCTGTATTCGTCAGAAGTCATCCTGTTCAACTCCGTTACCTTCAGCTTACGCATAAGAATGTTCAATGTTCAAGGTTCAATGTTCAAGGTTCAATGTTCAAAAATTCATTGTCAATTGTCAATTGTTAATTGTCAATTGAATTCGTCAGCTTTCAATCATAAATCGAAACCCTTGTAAACGCAAATCATTTAGGGCCGACACCACGAATCCTTCTTCTTTAAAACTTCCGAGCAACTCGATCATTTGTAACCCAAGATTTTGAGCATCTTCCATTGTATTCGCTTCCGCATAAATACGAATGATCGGCTCAGTATTGCTTTTGCGAAGATGCACCCATTTGTCGGGAAAATCTATCTTAATGCCGTCAATGTCGGTGACGTTATGTCCAACGAATTTGTCTTTAATCTGGAGAAGCAGCGTATCAATGTCGATATCGGGGGGCAATTCGATTTTCTGCTTCGAAATGAAATAGTTAGGGTATGTGGCTCGAAGTTCGCTAACCGTCATTTTCTTTTTAGCTAAATGCGTCAGGAACAGCGCTATACCGACCAAAGCATCACGTCCGTAATGGCTGGCCGGATAGATGATTCCTCCATTTCCTTCACCGCCTATCACGGCATTTGTCTCTTTCATTTTGGCCACAACATTGACTTCGCCTACTGCGGCAGCTTCGTAATGTCCTCCGTGTTTGGCAGTTATGTCACGCAAGGCACGGCTCGAGCTAAGGTTGCTGACCGTATTGCCCGGCGTATGGCTCAGGACGTAATCGCTGACTGCCACCAACGTATATTCTTCGCCAAAAAACTGACCGTTTTCGCAGATGACAGCCAACCGGTCTACGTCAGGGTCTACCACAAACCCGACGTCGGCTTTGGCTTGAAGCATCAGGTTCGATATCTCCGTCAGATTTTCAGGCAATGGTTCGGGGTTATGCGAAAAGTTGCCGTGCGGGTTGCAATGCAGCTTGAAAATCTCCTTGACACCGAGTGCATACAGCAATTCAGGCAGTACAATACCTCCGACAGAGTTTACGCAATCGATCGCCACTCTGAAATTGGCTGCCCTGATGGCTTCCCTATCGACTAAATCGAGGTTCAGAACGCTTTCGATATGGCGTTCCTTGTAACGGTTGTCTACGATTACTTTGCCCAATGCATCGATGCCTGCAAATGTAAAATCTTCATTTTCTGCAAGTTCAAGCATTTCCAGTCCTTCTGCCTCGTTCAAAAACTCTCCCTTTTCGTTCAGCAGTTTCAATGCGTTCCATTGTTTGGGGTTATGGCTGGCTGTCAGGATGATACCTCCGGCTGCCTTCTCCATCACGACGGCCAGTTCAGTCGTCGGCGTAGTAGCCATCCCGATGTCTACGACATCAAAACCCATGCTTGTCAGCGTCCCGACAACAATCGATTTAACCATCTCGCCGGAGATTCGCGCATCGCGTCCGACAACGATCCGGTTGGCCCCCGATTGCGACCTGTTCCGGATGAAAGTGGCATATCCCGCCACAAACTTGACAATAGCCAACGGGTTGAGTCCCTCGCTTGTAGAGCCTCCGATCGTCCCCCGGATCCCTGATATTGATTTAATAAGTGTCATAATCTATATTCTTAAACATCGGCAAAGATACGAATTATTTTTAAAAATCAAAGCCGTTTTTTCTACAAGAACTTGCATCACGATGATTTATACGCCAAAAACAAATAAATTGCTTTAATTTTCGTATTTTTGCAGTCGTTTTGTGATGATGAATATGTTTAATAGGATATTTAAACGACTGAAAGTGTTGATTTTAAAACCGGGTGAAACCTGGCAGGAACTCGGCAAGCAGCCTGAAAACAAGCAGATTTTTTTGACGCAATACCTCTTCCCTCTGATGGGAGCGATTGCGTTGGCGGCGTTTTTGGGCGTTTTTGTCACGACTAAGGAATTTGATATTGAAATAGCGCTGAAAGTCACGATTCGAACCGCGATTGCCGTTACGGGCGGATTTTATCTTGCGGCCTACTTGCTGAACGAAGCGAGGAAAGGGATATTCAATCAGCAGAAAAACATGGATTTATGCCGATTTTTTGTGGGCTATGCTTCGGCGATGATGTATGTGCTTTACATTGTCACTTCGTTGCTGCCCGATTTTTTCTTTTTGAAGATTTTTGGGCTGTATACGGTTTATATGATTTGGGAAGGCGCCGGTTCGTATATGCGCATGAACGAAGGTACAAGAATGAAATTCACTGTGATAGCTTCTTGTATAGTGATTTTGACACCATTTGTCATCGAACATGCGTTGCGGATGCTGATGCCCGGTTTTAGAGTTTAAGAGAGGATTATGTGATGGGAAAGGAAAAGTTAAGTAACAGTGTTACAATTAAAAATAAACGGGCGACCTTCGATTACGAGTTGCTCGAAACGTTCACGGCCGGCATCGTACTGACCGGGACGGAGATCAAGTCCGTCAGGCTGGGCAAGGCAAGTCTGGTGGATACGTATTGCGTGGTGGAACGAAAGGAAATATGGGTGAAAAACATGTATATAGCCGAATACTTCTATGGTACATACAATAACCACACCGCCCGCCGCGACCGCAAGTTGCTGCTGAACAGGAAGGAGATTCGCAAAATCGAAGCGGCAGCCAAAAACAGCGGCTTCACCATCATCCCTACCAAGCTGTTTATCAACGACAAAGGATTGGTAAAAATAATCCTCGCCATCGCCAAAGGCAAAAAGGAATACGACAAACGCCAGTCACTGAAGGAACGCGACGATAAAGAAGAAATGAAGCGAATGTTTCGCCATTAAAGGCATGTATTACAATGAAATAATCTATTTATTTAGGATGTCATTCACAAAATCTACCCATTTATATGACGGGATTGATTTATCTAAATAATAATCAGGCTGTATTCCTATTTCATCTATCTCCATACCGGGAATCCTCAGACTTCTTGAAAGGCAATAATGCAACCTAAAATTCTTGCTTGGCGAATCAACATAATACATATTTGATACATCCAATGAGCCGAAAGTGGTCACTCCGAATAATTTAACCTTTTTACTCTGTTTGGCTACCAAAAGGAAATTTTCATCCGTACTTGCATTACGTCCGTTTATGATAATTCCAATATTCTTTGGATAAGCGTATATGGTATCAAATTGAATTATATCTACTTCCTTGTCAGAAAGATTGACAAATTTACCTAATTCACCCTGCATTCTTTCATAGTCTTTTTTAAACTGTTGCCGCGTTACTTCATCAAAAATATCACGATATTCCGGATTATTTGCCAAGTCCAACATTCTCTTATTATTACGTTCTGTTGATAGAAATTCAACACTTACTTCCCGCATTGGATTTGTATATATAAAAGGCAATAACTCAAAGTAACTTATATCACTTCCACCTGTTCCATTACGTATGTCAATAATCAGATTTTCAGTATTTAAAATCATTTCCTTGTTTGCAGCCAATACATTGTCAATTGCAAATTTTGCGTTATGGTGAAATGAGGGTATACGCATGTATAGCGTTTTTTTATTCAATTTTTCCAAGTAGGGTACCAAGGCATTCATGCGTTCAAAATGTTTGTCAACAAGCTGATCTTCAGGAAATACAGGAGATATGCGCTTTAACAGCCATTGACCGATCTGCAAATAGTTATTGCCTGTCAATTCAGGATTCTCTCTTTCTTCAATCGAATAATCACGCATATAATATGTTGACTTCCAATTATTTTTATTCTGCTCTATCTTTAATTTTATCCTACCCTGATCCCTCCATCCATCTACATCGGACTCAATAATAAAGCCGATAAATATCGAACCCTCTTTTTTAATTCCAATTTTATATTCACCTGTCTCCCAGATACCTTCATAGTCGACCTCTTTTTTTGAAGCTACGATTTTTTCAAATTCCGATATATTTCCATTCCAAATTCCTGTTTTTTGATCCATTTTCAAAAATTGTTGTTCATTGCCCAAACTTTCAATTCCAATATGTCCCGAACGGAAAAAAGACAACCATTCATGAAGCAGCCGAGTACATTCAGTTGGAGTTTCAGCTACCTTTACTTTTTCCAATATATCTTGATTATGAATACTATAAGCCACGTGTCCCTTTTTATCAATCATGTATTGAAAGCCGGCATCGTTTTCTTCAAACGTTTTTTTCAACCACTCAAAATCGCTCATGCAAGTACAAGTCTGTTCGTGAGGGGAACATGAAAAAAAAACGGCAAATATAATAAATATCCAAATTCTCATACTGTATACATTCTATTGAAAATTAATATTTTAAATAAATATTGTTTTCTATTCGTGATGTAAATGTATGAATATTTTTTTGATCAAATGAAATTTTTGTAAAATAATTTTGAAGAAAAATTTCATATCACTACCTTTGTAACCTTTATTTAAAAAAAATGACATTTTTTAAAATTGCTAACATTAATTAATATATAGATTTACGATGAATAAATTAAAATTTTTCATGTTATTACCGGCTTTGTGCTTTCTTTTAGCCGGAAGTACACAAGTGGCTGCTCAGCAGCCTGATAACCAACCTGTTGTTCGCAACGTAATCCTGATGATCGGTGACGGAATGGGGCTTTATCATCCCTATACGGCGTACACGGTCAATCATGGCAAGTTAGCCTTATACGAACGTGCTCAGGCAATTGGACTTTCAAAGACGTGGTCTGCCAACAACTACACGACTGACTCGGCAGCCGGCGGCACCGCCATTGCCTGCGGCGTCAAAACAAATAACGGAGTCATAGGGCAACGGCCCGACGGAACGAACGCCAAGTCGATGCTCGAATATGCGGCCGACAATGGCCTGGCGACAGGCGTCGTGGTGTCATGCGAATTAACGCATGCCACGCCGGCTTCTTTCGTAGCACATGTGAACGGAAGGAGTGAAAATGAGAATATTGCATTGGATTTTGCACACTCAAAGGTCAATGTAGCCATCGGTGGAGGACGCAAATTTTTCGAACAGCGCGAAGATGGCAAGAACCTTGCCGACTCGATGAAAGCCAAGGGGTTTACCGTCGCCTACACGCTGGATGAGGTGAAGGCTGCCCAAAATGGCAATCTGCTTGCTTTGCTGGCCGATGTATCGCCTGCAAGATATCCGGCTCGCGGAGAGATGCTTACCGATGGAGTAACGACAGCGCTCAATATATTGAGCCGGAACAACAAAGGATTTTTCCTGATGGTGGAAGGTTCGCAAATCGACTGGGCCGCACATGATAACAATCAGAATGAAGTAATCAGCGAAATGCTTGATTTTGATCGCACAATCAAGATTGCTTATGACTTTGCCGAGCGCGACGGACATACATTAGTGATCGTGATGGCCGACCATGAAACGGGCGGTATGACGCTCAAAAACGGTGATTTTGCAAGCGGAGAAGTGGAAACGGCATTTGCCTCCAAAGGACATTCGGCCGGCCCGATCCCCGTCTACGCTTTCGGACCCGGAGCAATGAAGTTTACGGGGATTTACGAAAATACGGAGATTCTCCCTAAAGTGCTGGAACTATTGCGGATAGCAAGATAAATTCAACAGACGAAAGAACTTAAAAATATCTATTCAATATGTTAGACCAAAAATCCTGTAGGGATTATCGCTCGGTAGAAATGGTTGTTTGCATACGGTCGCATTCCGTACGGAATGCGACCTGTGAGGGCCGAATTTTCTACCGAGCGATGCATTCCATACGGAATGCCTGCAATCTCAGTTATAATATTAATATTTAATAAATTACAATGAAAACAAATAAATTTTTAATTCAGATCGTTCCCGTGATGCTGGCATTTTTCGCCATGGGAGCCGTTGATCTGGTAGGTATTGCTTCAAATTATGTGAAAGAGGATTTCAATTTGACAGACACGCTGGCCAATCTCCTACCTTTGATGGTGTTCTTTTGGTTTTTTGCACTGTCAGTTCCTACCGGACTGTTAATGAACAAAATAGGGCGGAAGAAAACGGTCTTGTTGAGTTTGTTTGTTTCAGTTGCGGCGTTAATTATCCCTTACCTCGGCTACAATTTCATATTGATGCTCATTTCATTCTCACTGCTCGGAATTGGAAATACACTGATGCAAGTATCGCTTAATCCATTGATATCCAATATTGTATCTGACGACAAGCTGGCCAGCACCTTGACTTTCGGTCAATTTGTCAAGGCCATCGCATCATTTTCGGCGCCGCTGATTGCCGGCTGGGCAGCGCTCAAGTTCGGCAACTGGCGTTTGCTGTTTCCAATCTATGCGGCCATGACCTTGTTTGCATTCCTGCTTTTAAACTTCGTCTCCATCAAGGAAAAGCCGTATGAGACAAAATCATCGTTTCTCGACAGTATCGGTTTATTAAATAACAAGCTGATACTGTTGTTTTTCCTCGGTATCATGACTCATGTTGGAATAGATGTCGGAATCAATACGACTGCCCCGAAAATCATGATGGAACGTACCGGGATGGCGCTGAGCGATGCAGGGTTTGCGACAAGCGTATATTTTCTGTGCCGCGTGGTCGGCTGTCTGCTCGGGACATTTATCTTGGCACGTTTCTCCATTCATAAGTTCTTTTTAATCAGCGTGATTGCGATGGCAGTTGCGATGGGTGGATTATTTGTCTTTTCCGATATAACGATGTTGTACGTCTGCATCGGATTGATAGGTTTCGGCAACTCCAATCTTTTCTCGATCATCTTCAGTAAAGCCCTGCAATCCATGCCTGAACGCGATAATGAAATTGCGGGATTGATGATTATGGGCGTCTCCGGCGGCGCCATTTTCCCGTTGCTGATGGGCGTTGCTTCCGACGGACTGGGAACTCAGTCAGGCGCCGTGATGGTGATTTCCGTATTGCTGGTCTACCTGTTTTTCCTCTACCCTGTTGTCAGGACGAAGAAACAGGCTTGACCGGAACGTGCATTTTCTCCCGATTTGTTTGGTCGAATCATAAATTTCGTTACTTTTGCATTTTTATGAACTTTCACGACCAGGTATTAATTGTTAAAATCGCATAGAAAATAATGGATAAAAGTCTGATTAAGAGCATTGAGAACTCTTTAAAACAACATTGGGATTTGCCCGCATTGTCCGATTACAAAGGCAGCGTCTTTCATTACAAGGATTTAGCCGTAAACATTGCCAAGATTCATATCCTGTTTGAACAGATCGGCGTCGAGCAGGGAGACAGGGTTGCAATTTGCGGCAAAAATTCGGCCAACTGGGGCATCGTATATTTGGCCACCCTGACTTACGGATTGGTGGCAGTGCCCATTCTGAACGAATTTAAACAGGATAACATCCACAATATCATCAATCACTCCGAGTCGCGTATCTTCATTGCCAGCGCTTCCGTTTGGGAGAACCTGAACAGCGAACTCATGCCCAATGTCGATACTTTCATCATGTTGAATGATTTTTCCATCATCCGGAGCAAACAACATAAGGTGTTCGAAGTGAGGGAGACGCTGAACAAACTTTTCGGGAAAAAATATCCGAAAGACTTCGGGCCTGAAAATATTTCCTACTTCGAGGAAAATCCGGAAGACCTCTGCATGATCAACTACACGTCCGGAACAACGGGTTTTTCCAAAGGTGTCATGCTGCCTTACAGATGTTTACACAATAATATGGTTTTTGCCTACGAAGTGCTGAGCGAACTGAAAGCAGGCGATACGATCGTGTCCATGTTGCCGACGGCTCACATGTATGGCTTCAGTTTCGAGTTTCTGTATGAGATGATTCGCGGCGTAAACGTTCATTTTCTGACGAAAACGCCCTCGCCCAACGTGATTCTCGAAGCATTTGCGGCGCTGAGACCGCGCATGATCGTGACCGTCCCGCTGATTCTCGAAAAAATATACAAAAAAACTTTGCTCCCGAAAATCAGCAAGCCGTTGATGAGAACGTTGCTTCATGTTCCGGTTGTTGATAAACAGATACTTAACAAGATTAATAAGGCATTGTGCAAAGTATTTGGAGACAACTTTATCGAAGTGATTATCGGAGGCGCCGCTTTCAACCCCGAAATAGAGCTGTTTTTCAAGCGGATAGGCTTTAGATACACTGTCGGCTACGGCATGACGGAATGTGGCCCCATCATCACCTACGAAGGATGGAAAAATCATAAATTGTATTCGTGCGGCAGAAAGGCGACCAATATGGAAATACGTGTCGATTCGCCCGACCCGCAAAACGTTGTGGGTGAGGTACATTGCAAAGGGCCAAACGTCATGCTCGGATATTATAAAAACGAAGAAGCAACGCAGGCGCAGTTTACCGACGACGGCTGGATGAAAACGGGCGATCTGGGCGTGATTGACCGTGATGGATTTTTGTTCCTCAAAGGACGTAACAAAAGTATGATTCTCGGACCGTCAGGCCAGAATATCTATCCGGAAGAGATTGAGAGCAAGATAAATACAAGTCCTTACGTGCTCGAAAGTCTTGTAGTGGAACAGGGTGAAAGAATTGTCGCCCTCGTATATCCTGATTTTGAACTGATGAAAGAAGACCAGAAAGACCCGGAAACCACAATGAAGGAATTGATGACGCTGGTTAATACGGAGTTACCTGTTTACAGCCAGCTGTCCACCATCAAAATACATCCCGAAGAGTTTGAAAAAACGCCCAAACGGAGTATAAAACGGTTTATGTATCAATGAATTAGTGTATACGATAAACATATTGCAAAGCGACACAATCAATCATATAATAATTTCACATATAAATGAATATGAAATACTTATCAATCTGCTTGGCAGCCTTTTCCCTGCTGCTCATGACGCAATGCTCGTCTGCGCCGAAAGAGTTTAAAATCCTGTTTGACAGCACGAAAGAAATATCGGGACAGAAGTTTGCCGTCCGCGATATCAATCCCGACTTGCCGCGTGACTGGGACGACTTCAATTTTGTGGTGATAGAGTTCAGGATCACCACCTCGCAACGCTTCCATATCGGATTCACTACGGAGCACGGATACAATGAGTTGCGCATCATGAGCTATGTGCCGAATGCGTGGAATAAACTGGCGATTCCGCTCAAATTCTACCGTAGGTTGCCGGATGCCCGGATCGACCTCGCGGCAACGTTCAATCAACCTCGTTATACGGGCTGGATCAACCTCGGCGGGCGACGCGGCGAACTGCATGAAGTTGATTCCATCGGCATCCGTATGCGTGTGCCCATCGGAAATCCTACATTTGAGATTCGCAGCATCACCCTGGCCGCAGATGATCCCGGTGATGTGTATATGAATGATATTCCGGCAGTTGACGAGTTCGGACAGCATAACCTGGTCGAGTACGAAGGGAAAATTGCTTCGCTCGAACAACTGCAAGCCGAATGGGCAGCCGAAGAACAGGAGCTGCAAAACGCTGTCAATGAGTATAATTACTCGCGCTATGGCGGCTATAAGCAAAAACAGGTCAGGGGCGCCGGATATTTCCGCGTGGAAAAAGTCGATGGACGCTGGTGGTTTGTCGATCCGGATGGCTACCTGTTTCTGTCGCACGGCGTGGATTGCGTCAGTCCGGGAGGCGGCGGTTCTGTTCGCGATATTGATAAGCGGGCGGGGATGTTTAAGGAACTGCCTCCAGCTCAACTACTTCCGTCGGACAATCGAGGCGGCGAACGCTCTCCTTCACCTTCATTCGGGACGTGGAACCTGCATCGCCGGTTTGGAGACGATTTTCGGGATAAAGCCAATGAGATGATTATCAAGCGTATGGATAAATGGGGATTGAATACGATTGCCAACTGGTCGAGCGCCGCAGTCTATGGATTGAATAAAAAAGCCTATACGCTGCAATTGAGCGGATTAGCAATGGACGGCAACCTGATGGGACTTGCCGATGTATATGCACCGGGCTTTGCAGCAAAAATGGATTCAAGCATGAGAACATACCTGCCGGAAAACAAAAATAATCCCTGGATCATCGGCTATTTCGTTGGGAATGAGCCGTCTTGGCTTGGCCAGGAAGCACGGCTGTGCGACCTGATCCTGGAAGGCAGCGATCGCCCCATCAAAGGAGAATTGAAGAAATTCCTGCAAGACGACACTTCACCCGAACGTAAGAAACAGTTCATTCACAAGACATTCGAAATCTTCCTGCAAACCGTGAAGACCAATATGAGGCGCCATGACCCCAATCACCTGAATTTGGGCATCCGTTTCGGCAATCTGAACGAACTCGACGAAGGGCTGATGGAGATTTGCCGCAACGCCTTCGACGTGCTCAGCTTCAACTGTTATGATTTGAAGCCAAACAAGGACATGATGGACAGGGCTTTGCGCCTGACGGACAAACCCATGATCATCGGCGAATATCATTTCGGAACGGTAGACCGCGGCATGGCACAGTCACTCTGGCAAGTCAACTCGCAGCAAGAGAGAGGAATAGCCTACCGTTACTATACGGAAAGCGCCTATTCTCATCCCGGACTGATCGGGACAGCCTACTTCCAATGGTGCGACCAGGACTTATTGGGTCGCGGCGACGGCGAGAACTATAATTGCGGCTTTGTGGACGTCACAGACCGCCCTTATAAATATCAGGTGGAAGCCGCCATGGAGACGGCTAAACGCTTATATTCAGTTCATTCCGGCGAAACACAACCATTCAGTCAGGCGCCTGAAAAAGCGCGCGGGCATGGAGGGATGCCGGAGCAATGGACAATGGATAATTGACAATTGACAATGAAGGTATTCTTTTTTTCGTTTAGCTTTGACAATAAACTTTTTTCAAGAGCGCTCGATTTGAATCTTTTGCGTCAGAGGAAAAATTGTAAATAGCTTTAATCGGTAAAAACAAACATTTATTTATATAATCAGAAAGTCGTGGAAATTTTTAGATTCGTGTTAATTAGTGTAATTCGTGGCCAAAAAAAATATTCGTGGCTAACATTAATTTTTATAATAATGATAATGATTGCAGGAGCATGCAGCACAGGCGCAGGATTGAGATATCCGGCGACGGAAAAAGACAGCACGGTGGATACATATTTTGACGTGCAGGTGGCAGACCCGTACCGTTGGCTG
>JAITMM010000183.1 GCA_031277335.1 Tannerella sp.
CAAAATCTGCTCGATACGGCACGCAAACATTGGGTCACCGGTCAGGACGCAGCCGGCTATCCTGTTTGGAATGAAGGAGTCCGTTTTCACCAGGTATCGACCGACGAAGTGTATGGCAGCCTCGGCGCAACAGGATATTTTACGGAAACGACGCCGCTTGACCCGCGCAGCCCCTACAGCGCCTCCAAGACGAGCGCCGACCTGTTTGTGAAAGCATACATCGACACCTACAAAATGCCGGCCAGCATCACGCGCTGCTCCAATAACTACGGGCCTTATCATTTCCCCGAGAAACTTATTCCATTAGTAATCAATAATATATTGGAAGGGAAAAAGTTGCCTGTCTACGGCGACGGCGCCAATGTGCGCGACTGGCTCTACGTCGAAGACCATTGCAAAGCCATCGACGCCGTGATTCACCGTGGAAAAGCAGGCGATATATATAATGTAGGGGGACACAACGAATGGAAGAATATCGATATCGTGCGTACCATTATCCAAACCATCCGTCAGTTGATGACCGACAATCCTTCATATAGAAACACATTGAAAAAGAGAGTGATAGGGAGCGATGGCGACTTGTCTGTAGAATGGATCAACGACGACTTGATCACCTTCGTGAAAGACCGGCTGGGACACGACATGCGCTATGCCATCGACCCTTCAAAAATCACGGCCGAATTGGGCTGGAAGCCTGAAACAGACTTCAATACGGGCATTGTCAAAACCGTTCGCTGGTATCTCGAACATCAGGACTGGGTATCGGAAATCTTGAAAGGCGACTACATCAATTACTACAACAGGATGTATGCCAATCGGGAACTGTAATCATTATACACCTCAAAATCAATGAAAAAAGTAGTAGTTATCGGCGCAGGAATTTCAGGATTGACGGCCGCCATTTATGCGCAGCGTAGCGGATTCGACGTGACGCTTTGTGAACAGAACGAATGTGCAGGCGGAATGTGTACGGCATGGAAACGTAAAGGCTATCTTTTTGAAGGCTCGATACACTGCACCGGCTCCAACCCGAAAACGGAACTCTACAAACTATGGAAAGACACTGGAGCACTGGGAGATACGGTTAAAATAAATTTGCCCGACGTGTTTCATGCCGTGGAATGGGAAGGTCAAATCATCAATTTGTATCGCGACATTGAAAAAACGGTGGAACACCTGACGGCCATTTCGCCGGAGGATGGGAAGCAACTCCGCCGTTTAGTAAGCGATGTCAAGGCGTTTTCATGTCTGCAAATGCCTATTTTTGATATCAAGGGAATCAAAACACTCACTCCGAAACGTATGACATTCAAGGGATTGATTAAGATGCTGCCCGTGCTTCCCACCTTAGGGAGGTTGAGCAGCGTATCCTGCAAGAAATATGCGGAAAAATTCGTGCATCCCGGTATCAGGAAACTGTTTTGCATTATTCCGGACGATTTTTCGTGTATCAGCCTGATTGCCACACTGTCAACGTGGAACATGGGTGACGGCGGCTTCCCCGAAGGCGGTTCTTTGGGCATGCTTGACAGGATGGTGAAAACGTTTGAGGACCTGGGCGGAAAGATACTGCTGAAAACAAAAGTTAAATGCGTAAATATTGAAAATAAATCTGTTACAGGCGTCAAACTGACAGATGGAACGCCTCTCGCAGCCGATGCCGTCATCGTCACGCAGGAGACCATCGCCGCCGTCGAACAACTTTTTGACAAACCCCTGAACGACGCGTGGTTAGCCGAACTTCGCAACAGGACAGAGTCAGTCGTCTGCACCTTTATCGGCGTCGGGATACGGGCGAAAATCCTTCAAACGCCGATCCCGAAATGGAAATTGACAGAGCCGATCACGTGCGCCGGCAAGACCATAACGGAAATCGGTTTTAACAACTACTTCGGACATGAAGGATATGCCCCCGAAGGATGTACCACGTTGACTACCACCTTTACAGGCGACACGTATCTGTTCTGGAAAAAGGCCAAGGAGGAAGGTCGCTATGAAGATGAGAAACGCCTGCTGTCCGACCAGATCAGGCACGCAATCTGCCAAAAATATCCGCAGGCGACGGACAATATCGAAGTGATTGACATCGCAACGCCGCTGACTTACGAGCGATACACCGGCGCCTATCACGGTTCATGGATGAGTATCACGGGATTAGGTAAAAAGATGAGGACGTATCCCGGATTTTTAAAGAAAATCAGCGGTGTCTATTTTGCCGGTCACCGGCTGATGACGCCGGGCGGTCTTCCGGTGGCGCTTTACAGCGGCCATAAGGCGGCACAGATGATTTGTAGACAGTACAATGTGATGTTCAGATAAATGAATATGTTTTTCATGTTTTTCAACAGATGAATCAAAATTTCCCTTCCATTTTACTGGAAAATGCTGTCAATGAACTGTCTGCCTTGCCGGGCATCGGACGAAAGACAGCGCTGCGGCTTGCCTTGCATATCTTGCGGCGCGATGCCGAATATGCGGAAAAACTGTCGGCCGCCCTTCTTGCCCTCCGTAGGGAAGTGTCGTATTGCTCTGACTGTCACAATATTTGCGACGGAGTTCGATGTTCCATCTGCGCCGACCCGCACCGCGACCACACGACCGTCTGCGTGACAAGCACCATCAAGGAGGTGATGGCCATCGAAAACACGTCGCAGTTTCACGGTGTGTATCACGTACTTGGCGGGATCATCTCACCCATCGACGGGATTGGGCCGGCCGATTTGGAAATAGACAGCTTAGTCAGTCGCGTGGCGACGGGCGAGGTCAGGGAAGTGGTGTTGGCACTCAGCACAACGATGGAAGGCGATACGACCAACTTCTTTATATTCAGGAAACTATCTCCTTATCAGGTTAAAATAACGATGATAGCGCGAGGCGTGGCCATCGGCGACGAAATCGAATATGCCGACGAGGTCACGCTGGGGCGCTCCATCCTGAACCGGGTGGATTTCAATGATTCGTTGACAAATCATTGAATTATGAAATTGTCTGTCATCATCGTAAACTATAACGTCAAGCTGCTCCTCGAACAGTGTCTTTATGCGGTGAGAGCTGCCGCCGAGGGGTTGGATTTGGAGATTTACGTGGTGGACAATCATTCGACTGACGGCTCGACGGAATATCTCCGCCCTCTGTTTCCGGAAGTTTATTTTATTGAAAATGAGGATAATCCCGGCTTTGCGAAAGCCAATAATCAGGCCATCCGTCTATGTCGGGGCGAATATATCCTGCTTTTAAATCCGGATACGGTGATCGGTGAAAACAGTTTGCAGGCGTTGTGCCGTTTTCTGGACGAACATCCCGAAGCAGGCGCCATCGGCGTAAAAATGCTGAACGCACACGGCGCCTTCCTGCCCGAAAGCAAACGCAGCTTCCCTACCCCGTGGGTGTCGTTTTGTAAACTCTTCGGGCTGTCCCGACTGTTTCCTCATTCTCCGCGATTTGCAGCCTACAGCCTGCCTTACCTCGATCCCGACCGGCAGCACCCGGTCGACGTTTTGGCCGGAGCCTTTATGCTTATACGTCATAAAGCGTTGATGGAGACAGGCTTATTTGACGAATCTTTTTTCATGTACGGCGAGGACATTGACTTGTCCTACCGCATCACACAGGCGGGATACCGCAATTTTTACGTGCCCGAACGCATCCTTCACTACAAGGGAGAAAGCACGAAAAAGGGCGACAGGAAGTATCTGCACGCCTTTTACGATGCCATGCTGATCTTCTACCGCAAATATTATCCGCAATCGGGACTGCTGATCTCCGGCCTGATTCGCTTATCCATCGCCCTCAGAAAAGGATATGCGGCGCTGTTCGAGAAAAAGTTCAAGTCCGTCAAGCAGCAAATATCACACGATAAATGGTTGATAATCTGCCGTAAATCGCATTTTGAAAATATTAAAAATGCTGTATCCGTGCAGGTTTCAGTCGCAAATAGTTTTACGTTATGGAATATGGACGAAAAAAGCGAACGGGAAGCTATGAGCCATTTCATTGATATTGAAAAGTTTACCGATATTATTTTCTGCTACCCGGATATGCCGTTCGAAAAGATGCTGCTTATCATGGACAAAACTGCCGATAAATCGGCTACGTATCATATTTATCACATTTCCAACGGATTAATTATTTCTCCGAATTATTAAAAACACTTATGCAACTACTTGAAAACGAAATAATTCGCCTAAGGGCGCCCGAGCCTGAAGACCTCGATATGCTCTATATCTGGGAGAACGATGCTTCGTTGTGGGAGACCGGAAACGCACTCTCGCCCTACTCGCGATATACACTGAAACAATATATTGCCGATGCCGATAAGGATATTTTCGAGAGTAAACAGTTGCGGCTGATTATCGAACTGAAAGCATCGCGTACTGCCATCGGCAATATCGACCTCTACGACTTTGATCCGCATCACCGTCGTGCAGGTGTGGGAATCCTGATCGACGCTTCCCATCAACGCAGAGGCTATGCCAAAAACGCATTACAACTAATTATGAATTACGCTTTTACATTTATAAAAATCCATCAACTCTATGCTTATATCCCTGTGACAAACACACCAAGCTTACGCTTGTTCGAGCGATGCGGCTTCGAAACCATGGGAGAAATGAAAGACTGGCTGCTGACATCCGACGGATATGCAGATGTTCTGTTAGTATCATATATAAATAAGTAACACAGTATCTTACCGTCTTCTACTATCGAAACACGGCGGCTCTTTTTCAGATAAAATACGGATACAATATAAATCGACGAAAAGAATCTATTGTTAGTAACTGTTTTTTATAGTTATTTAACTAAATTAATTAGTTTTCTAACTACATTATTCCGTTCTTTGCGGAGAAATTTTAGAAAATGATTATTAAAAGCATACGATATGAAACGTTTAACAACAAAGGAAGAAGAAGTGATGCGCTTCTTCTGGAAGAATGAAGCATTGTTTGTCAAGGAATTACTGGCGTTCTATGACGAACCGAAACCTCATTTCAATACCCTGTCCACCATTGTGCGGGGATTGGAAGAAAACGGATTTCTGGCGCATAAAACGTATGGCAATACGTATCAATACTTTGCCGTGGTCGGCGAGGATGAATACAGTCAGGGCGCTCTAAAAAGAGTCATCAGCAAGTATTTCGATAATTCCAGCCTGCGTGCTGTCTCTGCCTTGGTGCAGCATGAGAAAATCTCCATCGAGGAACTGAAAAAGCTGATTCGGGAAGTCGAGTCGCAGCATCAGGGAGAAATCGGAGAAGATGGTGGAAGCTAAATCTTTGAATTTTTGAATCTTTAAATTTTTGAATTAAAAACTTATGGGCACCTTTCTTGTATACTCCTTGCAATCATCCATCTGTCTTGCAGCTTTCTATCTGTTTTACAAACTGTTATTAAGCCGCGACACCTTCCACCGTTTCAACCGGTTCGCGTTGATTGACATGATCGTTCTTTCCGCAGCCCTTCCGTGGCTTGCCATCCTGTTGATCCCTGTTCAGTCGTTGGCTGTTGAAAGCGTGCAGGCAACGCCGGAGATTTCGGATTTCATCCCCCCGCTACTTTCCGCATATTCATCTCCAAACCGTTTATTATCAGCAATATTATTGATTTATATCTCGGGATGCGCCGTTTTTCTGCTCCGAAGTATTTGGACTGTATACCGCATTTTACGGCTTATCCGAAAAGGTCATAGAACGAAGATAATCAATAATATATCACTGACCGTACACACCGACGGCCGGATTGCTCCGTTCAGTTGGATGAACAACATCGTCGTTTCGCAAACCGATATGAACGAGTCCGGTGACACCATTTTATTGCACGAACAGGCACATATCCGCCGGCGTCACACCCTTGACTTGATGCTTGCCGAACTCTGCATCATCTTTCAATGGTATAATCCGGCCGCATGGCTGCTTTACCGCGAATTGCAGCATGTACATGAATATGAAGCCGATCAATCAGTTCTCAATCAAGGAATTAATGCAAAGCAATATCAATTGTTATTAATAAAAAAGGCCGTTGGCACAAGACGCTATTCTCTGGCCAACAGCCTGAATCACAGTAATCTTATTAAACGTATCACTATGATGTTACAAAAAAAGTCAAGTTCGTGGGCACGGTTGAAGTACACGTATGTACTCCCGTTGGCAGCAATCAGTCTGATCGCTTTTGCCCGTCCCGAAATCTCTCAGCATTTTGACGGGATTTCGAATGCCAAAGTTAGTAATTTATTGCGGATCGCCGATCCACCGGGAACAATAAAAAATGAGTTTGCCGAAAATCCGGTCGAGGTGGTCAGTCCGATGTTGCAAAACCCTGATGTATCGGCTTCTCAACAGGTTGGAGATACGACGGTCTATAACATCGTTGATGAGAATCCGACATTTCAGGCAGAAGATATAGCTGCTCAAAATTACCTCGCTTTAAACGTGAGATATCCGGTAAAAGCGCAGGAAGCAGGTATTCAGGGACGTATACCGGTTCAATTTATTGTGGAAAAGGACGGCAGTCTCAGCAATATACAAATCTCTAATGACAAAAAGATTGATCCTGAATTGGATGCAGAAGCTATCAGGGTCATTAGTTCCATGCCCAAGTGGAATCCGGGCAAATTGAAAGGGAATGTCGTAAGGGTAAGATTTACACTTCCCGTCAATTTTCGACTTATGCATTGAAATCAGGGTCGCAAAACCCTGATCCAATCCCGATTAGTTCATCGCCGGCAGCAAATTTTCCCAAACCAGATTGATTTCGGCCTGCATGTCGCCAATATTGGCAGTTATCGCGACGACGGCGTTTTTTTCGGGCAGGATAATAATGAATTGCCCGTTAGCGCCGTCAGCGCGATAGCCGTTATGCCGGCATCGCCACATCTGGTATCCGTATCCCTGCAGCCAGTCACTGTCTTCTGGCTTGATTTTCAAGTCCTCACGTTTTGTTCCGGCGGGAAGCGAAGCGATATGCGAAGTCGTAGCCTCCTCAATCCAGGATGCAGGCAGGATTTGCGCGCCATTCCAACTGCCTTTCTGCAAAAACAGCTGCCCCAGCTTGGCCATATCTTCTGTTTTCACATACAATCCCCAGCCGCCCGTGTTGATGCCCTGCGGACTTTCATCCCATCTAATCCCCTTGATTCCTAACGGATTGAACAGTCGCGGCGTAAGATAGTCTATCAGCTTTTCTCCGGTCACCTGTTGAATAATCGCCGAGAGCATATACGTAGCCATACTATTGTACATAAATTCTTCTCCCGGCTGCTGTTCGACAGGTGCCGCCAGAAACGCCTCCACCCAGTCGGCGCCCTCAGTCTGACGCACCTGATTGACAAGGTTGGCATCGTGTCCGACGGACATCGTGAGCAGGTGACGTATCTCCAGCGCCTGAAGATTGGGACTGACCTCTGCAGGCAGCTTGTCAGGGAAAAATGAAATCACCTTATCCGTCACTTTCAACCGGTTTTCGGCGACTGCAAAACCGATGGCCGAAGCCGTAAACGTCTTGCTTACAGAATGCATGACATGAAGTGAATCGGGCACATTGTTGCCAAACCACTGCTCGGCAACCACCTTTCCGTTTCGCACCACCATAAAGCTATGGATGTCAAGTCCGGCATTTTTCACAGCCTCCACATAGCTTGTAATCCCTTCAGGCGCAACATTTTCAGCCTGCGGCGTGCTGCGCGGCAATGATTCGCTGCCGACAGTTGATTCGCCTCCTCCCAAAGCACCGTTTTTACACGAAACCAAGCCAAGCATTAAACTCACAAGACATAAAGAATACATAAATCGTTTCATCCTAAATTATTTTTTTTATTAAACAGGCGACAAAGATAGTAATTTTACATATATTTTTGCTATCTTTGTAGCATGTCAAGGCTATTATGCTTTGTCCCTCAATTTACAGTAATTAATTATTTTTCAGCCAATGAACGATTTTGACGAATACATCCGGCAGGGCGAACCCGATAAAAAAGAAAAAAGCATTATCTGGCAAACGGCCATCGGCCTTCAACAGGTCGACGGCCTGAAACCGTCCGCGTTTCTGATTGAAACGGCCAGGGAAAATATTGAAGGTAAAATCACGATTGAAGAGGTGCAATACCGCATTGACAGTTACTACAAAACAAAAACTGCCGGAACAGATTTTCAAAGTGCAAAATCCGTCCAAAACGAAGTTCCAAAGAGCAATATTTGCACTTTGGAAGAACGTTTCGTATTGGAATTTTTAAATGAAAACCCCAAAGCCACTCAAAAAGAAATTGCTGCCCATATTCAAAAATCGGAACGAACGGTAAAAACAATCACAGCGAATTTGCAAAGCAAAAACCTGTTACAACGGATAAACGGAAAACGAAACGGTTTTTGGAAAATCCTGAAATAGGATGGTATCAGCGAACGTGATGTCGAAAATCGTAATCGACGCGTTTGATATTCATTCTTGAGCCGGATTTGTATTGTTCAGAAATCTTTCATAACTGGCGTAATACCATGATTTTTTCATCTGTTAACTTCTGAAGACTATTCCTCTCTTGATTTATACATGAAGAGAGAAGATAAATTAACATTACTATAGAAAGCACAAGGAAAAGAAGCAATAACACACCGGCGCACCCCCCACTTTTGCTTGGAGTGATACCTTTAAGCTTCATTAAATCGTCTACGTATTTTTTTGATTCCTTAAGTCCAACCTTTTTTGTGTCTTTATAAAACTTAACTGCCGAAATCATTTCTCCTTTTGTAATAAATTCGATTAGCTTATCATCGATCAATTTATCGGATTCGTTTTTGATTTTTTCAATAACTGCTTCACCTGCTTTAAATCTATTACCGCATTTCAAGCACGTTATTTGGATGTCATTGCTTCCTATGCTACCTGCCAAAAGCCCCATTCCTCCAGCTAATACCGCTCCGACTAAAGCCTTGCCGCCGCTAAAACCACTTTTTTCTGCGTGGAGTTCTCTTGATAGACATATCGGGCAGAGAAGATGTTCTCTGTTTTCAATTGCCTCCCTAAAGACTGTGCCTTGAATGTTTATTGGGTTGCCGCAATTAGGGCAACTTGCTGCTTTATCGCTAACTACTTTTCCACATTCCGAACAATTGATTAGTGCCATAATTATTTGTTTTTATTCTTTTCCCTGTATCCGTCATTATTTGATAGCAAGCCGTTTGTATCTCTGCCGTGTCTTTAATTTTAAATGCTTACAAAAGTATTAATTTAAAATGAAGACGGCAAAACTAAACGGTAAAAAAATATAAGATGGATGAAAAAACAAGGACTAAAACAGGAATAGTCCCTATTTTAGTCCTCATAATCTCTCTTATCCCGCTCTTCCTCTTGGACTTGAACCAAGGACCCTCTGATTAACAGTCAGATGCTCTAACCAACTGAGCTAAGGAAGAATGTTTATATCCTTTTGAAACTGTCATTTTGTCAGGACTGATTTATTCGGCGTGGCCGGAAATCCTTTCAAAAAAGGCAAAGGATATTGCTTTTTTTCAAAAATGCGATGCAAAAGTAGACATATTCTTTCAAATAAACAATATCTTTGTGAAAAATTTAATTGAAAAAGATGAAAGTTTTAGGAATCGGGAATGCCTTATTGGATATCCTCTTTAGGTTGGAGGATGATAATGCATTGATTAAGATTGGAATACAAAAAGGAGCCATGGATTTGATCGAGGAAAGGCAAATGATGGCGATTCAAGAAAAATTGTCCGGTTTGAGCCGCACGGAAGCGCCGGGCGGTGCTGCCTGCAATACGATACGGGCGATGGCACGATTAGGCGCAGAGGTGGGTTATATCGGAAAAGTCGGCAGAGATGCCAATGGCGCGCTCTACGAAAATGCGTTGCATAAAGCAGGTGTGACGCCTCATATCGTACATTCGGAAAGCGCTTCGGGATGCTCCACAGTCATGATCTCTCCCGATGGAGAGAGGTCGATGGCTACTTTTCTTGGAGCCGCAGCCACGCTTTCGGCCGTAGAAATCCCGGCTACGGTCATCCCGGGCTACGATTATATATATATAGAAGGCTATCTTATCTCTAACGGGGAGTTGTTTCTGCCTGTCCTGCAACGTGCCAAAGAGGCGGGACTAAAAATAGCGCTCGACCTGTCTAATTTCAATATTGTCAACGCATTCAAGCCATTACTATCTGAAGTGATTCCGCAATATGTGGATGTGCTATTTTCCAATGAGAGTGAAGCAGAGGCCTATACAGGCGTTGACGCCGAAAAGGCTGTGCGTAAAATCGCAGAACAGGCAGAAATCGCTGTTGTGACGGTTGGTGCTAAAGGCGTGTATATGTGCAGTCATGGCGAAACGTTGCATCTTGAAGCTAAGGGCAAAAATCCTGTCGATACGACCGGTGCCGGCGATCATTTTGCCGCCGGATTTTTATACGGACTGACACGGCAAGCACCATTGGTAAGCGCAGCAGAAATCGGTTCTTTGCTATCCGCAAAGGTGATAGAAACCGTCGGTTCGCAGATACCGGATGGCGTTTGGCCTGAAATAATGTTAAAAGTTGAAGAAATCGTAAGACCGTCATTGAAGAAATGATTACTTTTGTGCTCGGGTCAAGCCCGCAATGACGACAAACAAAGGTTCAAAATTCAATTATTCAGTTATTCAATTATTCAGTTATTCAGTTATTCTTATTCCCCCCGTATGTTACAAAAAATATATATCCGATTTTTCCTTTTTTTTGCTGTTTGCATGGCAGGGCTACAGGCATCCGCCCAGGACGAGCAGCGTTTCGAAGTCAGTAAGCAATTAGATATTTTCAATGCCATAGTTAAGGAAGTTGAAATGTTTTATGTTGACTCGTTAGACGTCAACAAGATGGTCAGGAGAGGCATCGACGCAATGTTAAGAGGCCTTGACCCCTACACGGAATATATTCCGGAGCAGGAAATGGAATCCCTCAAAGTCATTCAGACAGGAGAATATGGCGGAATTGGTGCCGTGATCTCTCAACGCGATGAAGGCGTCTATATATCTGAGCCTTATGAAGGAATGCCCGCACAATTGGCAGGACTAAAAGCAGGAGACCTCATCATGGCTATTGATGGGGTGGATGTTTCGAAATTCACCAGTGACCAGGTCAGAGACAGGTTGAAAGGCGTCCCAAGCACCAAACTGACCGTGACGTTTCAACGCCCGGGAGAAAAGAAACCGCGCAAAGTGGAGATAACGCGCAAGCTGGTTTCCCCCGATCCGGTGATCTACTATGGCGTATACGGCAATGGGACGGGTTATATCTATCAGGACGGGTTCAGCGAGCGAACGGCTCAAGCCGTCAAAGCTGCGTTTGAAGATTTAAAACAAAATCGCCAAATTAATTCGCTCGTCCTTGACCTGCGCAGCAACCCGGGAGGATTGTTGGAAAGCGCGGTACAGATCGCCAATCTGTTTGTCCGTAAAGGACAGGAAATTGTCTCGACACGGAGCAGAAATAGTCAGAGAGATCAGATTTATCGTACTACGCTCAACCCCATAGACACCGTCATTCCTATTGCCGTGCTGATTAACGGTTCGTCGGCTTCATCGGCGGAGATACTATCAGGCTCTTTGCAGGACCTGGACAGGGCAGTCATCGTCGGAGAGCGCTCTTTTGGCAAAGGGCTGGTGCAATCACCGTATGAGTTGCCTTACGACGGGGTTGTGAAAGTCACTATCAGCAAATACTTTATCCCCAGCGGCCGCTGCATTCAGCAACTTGACTATTCGCGCCGCAACGCCGACGGTAGCGTAAGCGCCATCCCTGATAGCCTGACTTCCGTATTCTATACATCCAAAGGTCGGCCTGTCCGCGATGGAGGCGGTATACGTCCTGATTTTGAGATAGAAGAACCTAAAATGCCCGCCATGATACTGTATTTATACAGCGATATTGCCTTTTTCGATTACGTGACGGAATGGGTTCAGGCACATCCCGAAATTCCTTCGGTAGAAGATTTTGTCTATCCCGAGTCAGACTATGAAACGTTCAAAACATACCTGAAGAACAAAAACTTCACCTACGACCGTCAAAGTGAGAAGATGCTGAAGAGTCTGAAAGAAATGGCTGAATTTGAAGGATTTATGGATAAAGACACGACCATGTTTGTAGACTTGGCCGCCAAATTGACGCCTGATTTGGACAGAGACCTGGAACTTCATAAAGATCAAATCAAGAAGATCATCTCAACCGAAATCGTCAAACGGTATTATTTCCAAAAGGGTGAAATGATCGAGCGGTTGAAAAATGATCCCGTATTGGAAAAAGCGATCAGCGTATTGGCAGATAAAGTCCTTTACAGCAGCATATTGAATGCTTCGCAAGGAAATGAAATGGTGGAAAGCTCAAACGTGAGCGATAGACAGTAAGTTGTTTTTTTAATATCGACTAAAGACATATTTCTTCGGCGGATTTAACGTCGGCCTGTAATCCGTAAAACAACCAATTCCGATCGTGTGCCTATCCTGTAGGGTTGGCCGGCAAAGCCGATTCCGGATGAGACATAGAGATGTGTGTCGTTTTCAACATAATAGCCGTAAGGAAATTCAAAAGCCAGCTTTAACAGGAGCGGAGCCGGCCAGTACTGGCCATTGTGCGTATGTCCGAATAATCCCAGATCACATTGGTTATCAATCACCTCCCGTGCAGCTCCCGGCTGGTGATCGATGACGATTACAGGTTTTGACATGTCCACACCTTTCAATAATGTCTCCAGCGAAGCCCTTTTTCTATTGATAGCATCATCTCTGCCAATAAGATAGAATGTAGAATCAGGCAAAACGACGCTATCTTTCAGCAATATACCGCCTGTCTTGTTAAGCCATCGAATTTTAGCCATCCTGTTTGCGCGGTATTCATGATTGCCGAGCGTCAGATATACGCCCAGCGGCGCGCGCAACTGTTGCAGGTCGTCTTCGATATGCCATTGCTCGGCCTGACGTGACTCGTAATCAATGATGTCTCCGTTAATAATCACCATATCAGGGTGTTCCGCATTACATAGCTCTACAAAACGCTGCACATTCTTCTTCCCGACAAATTCTCCGATATGCAAATCGCTCATCATGGCTACCGTCAGCTGCTCCCTATCCTGCAACGGCTTGGATATCCGGACGTCCACATATCTTACTACAGGATTCACGGCATTTCCATAACCATTGACCATCAATCCTGTAACTACGGCAATAAATATAATGAACAGAGATAATTTAATGCGCGACTTATGAAGAGTGTAAGCACTTAAGACTTTAAGTCCGTAAGAACCTGAACATCTGCGCAGAATAAACCTCGTCACTTCCAGCGCAATCAATCCCATTGCAATATAAAGGGATGCGATATACCATGTGTTGCAAATCAGCAGGATAAGATACATGAAAGTGTCGGGCAGGTCTTTGTGGAAAATATAACCTGTGAAATAAAGCGACAGTTCGACTGCAAATATCAGGATAAAAGGGATTCGCACAGTTTTTCCGGGTGGAAGCGCCTGATATCCACGCCAAAAGATATAGGCGTTGAGGAAAATCTGGGCGTAGAGAGCGGTGAGGAAGACTTTCATCTAAAAACTAACCTGAAAAACAATCATCTCGCTCTGCGTACCGATTCGGAAAGGAGGCCCCCACAACGCCAATCCGGAGCTGACATATATATGTGTCTTTTCGCGTTGCACATAGCCGTAGCTGACATCAAACATCCTGTCCGTCACCCAGCTCAATGGCCACACCTGTCCGTGATGCGTATGTCCGCAGATAAGCAGGTCGACACCTGCCTCCACAGCCTGTACAATCTCAACAGGCTGATGGTCAAGCATAATTATGGGCTGTTCATGAGAAATGTCTTGAGTCAGCGCTGCCGGTTTTTTGCGTCTTCGGAAAGATTTGTCGTCGCGTCCGACGATTTGAACTCCGTTGGGAAGGGTGACCGTTTCGTCGCGCAGCACCCGGATGGGCGTCTGTGCAATATACTGCACGCAATCATCTATCCCACTGATATATTCGTGATTGCCTGGCACCATATAAATCCCGTACTTCGCGCGCAATTGATTCAGTTCCTCAGCCATTCGCTGATTTCTCACCGGCACGATGCTGTTGTCTATCAGGTCTCCGCTGATGAGAATCACGTCGGGTTGCTGCGCATTGATCATATCCACATACTTTTTCAATTGCGACTTGACCGTCCCAAGTCCAAGATGTACATCGCTGATAGCTACTATTTTTATCGACTTTGAGTTCGTCTTGTTGATATCTATGTTGATAACTTTGGTAACAGGGTGTTGATAACGATAATAGCCGTATGCCAACACACAGATTACAAGCGTCAAAGCAGGTATAAAGCTGTGAGGAAGCGATTTGTTGAAAAGTCGGATCAGGTCAAAACAACCCAGCATCAACACCATATAAAGCGTGAAAATAAGCCAGCCGGTGCCAATCTCAAACAGGGTATGTCCCCACGTAGCAGAGATCATGGAACGGCGGAACACGAAGATAAAGATAAACGAAAGCGCACAGAACCAATATATTATTCCAATCGCCCACTTTGTCCAAACAGGAAAGTGAGGGATCGTCTGTACACCCCGCGCAAAAATATAGATGTTACTTGCCACGAAGGCAAGTAACATCACAATAAAAAAATATCCCACTCTGTTGATTCTCTGAACGTGCATTCACGCAGTTGCTTCATCACTTTTTGGGATAGCCCAGCACGTTATTGATCATCGGCAGTTGTGCATCGGTCAATTTCAGCACTTTGCGCAGTTCATCCTTGTCCATCGTCGTGCGCGGTACATTCGTCAACCCGACGGCTGAGCAGAAGACATTGATATTTTGATTCACAATGCCTGCGTCAAGTGCTCCGGTGATTTTTGACTGTTCGGCAGCCGGGTCTCCGTGTTTCGCCAGGTCACTGACCAGCACCAGACAGACTGCAGCCGTCTTAACAAAATCCTGACTGCCGGCCACGAGGCCGCGGTAATCACCTTTGGCAATGGGTTTCAACACATGTGACGGTGCATCATACAGATAGGCACCATCCGGCAAAATGGCATAGATATCAATATCCTGCTTGTTGGAGGCTGACGGAGCCGTGCGGTGACCGTCTTCACGATTGACGCCGTTGGCTGCCCAAAGCAAATCGGACAAATCCTGCAGGCTGAGCGGCCGTGCATCGTATTCACGTGCTGATTTGCGCTCGGCCAGCGCTTTCATAAAGGCCGATCCGCGAGTCTTGTCTGGAGCGTTTAGTTTGATCTCCTTCAAGTCTTGCGAATATACGTATGTCATTGACATACATGCGAGTAAAATAATACTTAATACTTTCATAATTTATAAATTAATAGAATGTTTATTGTTACAATTAAAACAGAAATCCGTTAGGATTATTCACCATTTTACAAAAGGCGCTGCCGCCAGAAAATCATAGCACATCCTCAAAGATTCAATCGGAGTGTAATTATATTCCTCCTGTTCAACGTAATAGTCTTCCACGCCGGCAACGGCAAACAGATTATACACATCTTCAAGCGCGACATGGCCGCGTCCCATTTCGGTAGCTACCTTCGTCTTCACATTTGTGTCGCGGATATGCAGGCATCCGAAACGTCCGGGATACAGTTTCAAGTAAGCCCGGTAGTCAGCCATTGCATTGGCTACGTGCCCGATATCCATCTGGAATGTCACAAGCGCAGGGTCGGTCAATTCGAGATACCGTTGATAGGGAATCTGGTTCTTGATGGCTCTAAATTCCTCCAGGTGATTGTGATAGGCAAATTTCAGTCCGTTCTGTTTTGCCAACTCGCCAATCTTGTTGAATGTGTCGGCCAACTTCTCTATCTGGCTGATTTCCGTGTAGTTTGCTCCCGGATAGCCGGCCTGCACGATCCATTTGCTGCCTGCTTCGCGGGTGTCGGCCATGTTTTTCTTGACGTCGTCCCAAGCTTTTGTCGTGTTATTGGTATACACGCCGAATCCCGTGTGCGAGCTGGTCATTTTCATGCCCAAGTCCGACACTTGTTTGCTGAACTCTATTGGCGTCTTACCGAAGAACTTGCCGTCTTTATATCCGTAGGTCTCGAGAAAACTGTAGCCTATCTTGGCGACGGCTTCGAGTGTTGCATCGGCATTTTTCGCCATGTCCTCCCGAAGGCTGTAGAGCTGGATCCCGATTTTCTTTTTGGCTGCCTGCTTTGCCGAAAACGGTGCGGCGTTCAATAGATGACCGGGCACAACTGTGGCAGCTGCAGCCGTAATGGCTGTTGTTTGTAAAAAATGTCTTCTGTTCATCATATATTTATGTTTATAATAATACCTCGACACACGTTAAGAAGTGAGCAAAAGTAATGATTCTTTCCGATATTCCTAATAAAAGGAAAAAAATAAAATAGAGACGCGAAAAACCGCGTCTCTATTTTAACAATCATATATTTTCAGGGCGGAGTTGGCGGACGACGGCGCCTGTACGCCACATCTCACTCTCACGCAAGGCCTTAAGTTCTTTTTCCAGTCCTTCACGATAGTCGGGTTTGCTGTTAGTATCGATGGAGCGTTGCGCTTCGTTGCCGCTGGCCACTTCGCGATACAGCTTTTCAAAGACGGGCTTGGTGGCATCGTGGAACGGCCCCATCCAGTCCAGTGCACCGCGTTGAGCCGTCGTGGAGCAGTTGGCGTACATCCAGTCCATCCCGTTCTCGGCAAATAGCGGCATCAGCGACTGCGTCAATTCCTCAACTGTCTCGTTGAACGCTTCCGAAGGCGTATGTCCGTTTTCGCGCAGCACCTCGTACTGTGCTAAGAACAGGCCTTGTATGGCGCCCATCAACGTGCCTCGTTCGCCCGTCAGGTCGGAATATACTTCGCGTTTGAAAGTTGTCTCGAAAAGATAACCCGAGCCGACACCGATCCCCAGTGCAAAGGCACGATCCTTGGCTCTGCCCGTTGCATCCTGAAAGATGGCATACGACGAATTGACGCCCCTGCCTTGCAGAAACATGCGGCGCAGCGTTGTCCCCGATCCTTTGGGAGCTACCATTATTACGTCAATATCTGCCGGAGGAATGATGTTCGTGCGTTCCTTGTAGGTGATCCCGAAGCCATGCGAGAAATAGAGTGCTTTTCCCTTCGTCATCAGCGGTTTGATACGCGGCCAAACAGCTATTTGAGCTGCATCGGACACTAAAAACAGGATGATGCTGCCTTTTTCGACGGCTTCCTCTATCGGGAAGAGCGTCTTGCCGGGCACCCATCCGTCGCCGACGGCCTTATCCCATTCACGCTTGAACTCAGGCGCTTGCCCAACGATCACATTAAAACCGTTGTCGCGCAAGTTCTGCGATTGTCCGGGTCCTTGAACGCCGTAGCCTACGACGGCGATGACTTCATCTTTTAATACTTCCAAGGCCTTTGCCAAGGGAAATTCTTCACGGGTGACGACATTTTCGTCGACACCGCCAAAATTTAATACTGCCATAATTTGTTGATTTTTAAGTTTGAATAATTAATTATTTGTTTTTGTTTATACATTATTTTCCGGCTGTCAGTTGAGTTTTCTTTTCGATTATTTTTAACATATCCGTCAGCCGTTCCACCTTGCTTTTTGTGATGGCTACCCGTCCCGAACGGATAAACTGCAATACGCCGACTGAACGGCTTAATTCCTCGAACATAGACTGTGTCTCTTCGTAATGACCTGTCTTTTCGATTACTACGCAGTTTTCGTTGATTTCCAGAATACGTGCGTTGTATTTTCTTACCAGAGACTCTGCCGAAGCAATTTTCAAAAACTTGGGAGTCTCTAATTTGTAAAGTGCTATTTCCTGAAAGATAAGCTCTTCATCTACATTGAAATATGCCTTCAAGACGTCTACCCGCTTGTCGATTTGCAACACCACTTTTTTCATTGTTTCGATATCGCTGAAAACCGTGATGGTAAATTTATGGATACCCTCTATTGCAGATGGCGAAACGGAAAGCGTTTCAATATTCAATTGACGGCGTGTGAAAACGCTCGAGACCTGGCCTAATATGCCCACCATATTCTCCGAGAAAATGGTGACTGTGTATAATATTTTATTGTTCATAATCATTTGTTTTAGTCATTCTACTTTCCATTTCCAAGTATAATTTCCGTAATCGATTTTCCTGCCGGAACCATCGGATAGACCATCCCTTTGGTTTCGACCATCACTTCGAGGAGATAGGCGCCGTCGTGGTTGAGCATCTCTGTGATGGATTCATCCAAGTCATTGCGGTCTTCCACTTTCCTTGTAGCGATACCATAAGCTCGCGCAATCATCGTGAAATCAGGATTTTTCATGTGCGTTTCCGAGTAGCGTTCGTCAAAGAACAGCTCCTGCCATTGGCGCACCATTCCCAGGAAATTATTATTCAATACGATGATTTTCACGCCAATATTATATTGCATGATGGTACCGAGTTCCTGTATTGTCATTTGCAGGCCTCCGTCGCCGACGAACAGGCAGACTGTGCGGTCGGGAACGCCGTATTTGGCGCCGATGGCTGCCGGAAGACCGAATCCCATTGTGCCCAGTCCGCCGGATGTCACAACACTGCGCGACTGCGTGAATTTGAAATAACGCACTGCCATCATTTGATGTTGCCCGACGTCAGTCACAAGTACTGCCTTGTTGCCGGTCGCTTGCGATACCTTATTAATCACCTCGCCCATTTTCAACTGTCCTGAAGTTGGATATAACTCATTCTTAATCACGACGTCATATTCTTTTTTATGATGCGTTTTGAATGAATCGCGCCAGGCGGTATGCTGATTTTTCTTCAAAAGCGCCGTGACTGCTTTAAGCGTTGCCTTGGCATCGCCCAGCACCTTGACATCGGCCCTGACGTTTTTATCCATCTCGGCGCGGTCTATGTCGAAATGAATCACTTTGGCCTGTTTGGCATACGTATTTAGGTCGCCCGTCACGCGGTCGTCAAAACGCATTCCGATGGCAATCAGCACATCGCACTCATTAGTATTCATGTTTGGACCGATATTACCGTGCATGCCCAGCATACCCGTATGCAACGGGTCATCCGTTGGCAAAGCCGATAAGCCGAGTGCTGTGGCAGCCGACGGGATATCTGCCTTCTCTAAAAACTTTTTAAGCTCCTTCTCGGCTCCACTCAGGATAACTCCCTGTCCGACAAGCGCGAACGGTTTTTTCGCCTCGTTTATCATTTCTGCTGCCAACTTGATATCCTTTTTCACCAGATCGGGATAAGGATCATAGCTGCGTATAAACGTAGTTTTCTTATATTCATATTCGGTCAATCCATTTTGAGAGTCTTTCGTAATATCAAGTACGACAGGTCCCGGACGTCCTGTCGAAGCGATATAGAACGCCCTCGACACTGCCCAGCCTATATCTTCCGCCCTGCGGATTTGATATGCCCACTTGCAGATGGGCTGGGTTATCCCGACGACGTCTGCTTCCTGAAAGGCGTCGCTTCCAAGAAGGTTTGTAGTCACCTGACCTGTAATAACTATTATGGGAGTGCTGTCAAGCATTGCATCTGCAATGCCTGTGATCGTATTTGTGGCACCCGGTCCTGATGTGACGAGAGCTACGCCAGTCTTTCCCGAAGCACGTGCATAGCCTTGAGCAGCATGCGCAGCGCCTTGCTCGTGACGCACCAATATATGATTTATCTTGTCTCTGTGGTCATATAATATATCAAATATTGGAATGACTGCACCGCCCGGATATCCGAAAATCGTATTTACGCCTTCGCTTATCAATGAACGGACAAGCGCCTCCCTGCCTGTAATTTTATCTGTCTGATTCATAATTAAGATTTTATGTATACTGTCTATTTTTCGTTGTTAATTATCAATTGTCAATTGAAATCGTCGCCCCCGTATCAGCCGACCCGACATGGCTTGCGTAAATCTTGAGCGCTTTGGATACTTGTCTGTCGCGATTGGGTTTGAACGCATTTTCTCCTTTGGCCATTTCTTCGGAACGTCTTTTGTCAAGCTCTTCGTCGCTCAATCTGAGGTTGATGGAGCGATTGGGGATATTTATTTCGATTATATCTCCATTGCAAATCAAGCCAATTGCTCCGCCTGAAGCTGCTTCGGGCGATACGTGACCGATGGATAACCCGGAAGTGCCTCCCGAAAACCGTCCATCTGTAATCAGGGCGCATGATTTACCTAACTGTCTGGATTTTATGTACGATGTCGGATAGAGCATTTCCTGCATTCCCGGTCCGCCTTTGGGGCCTTCATAGACAATGACGACGACGTCGCCCGGCAATATGGGGTCTTTCGTATCCAATATCGCGTCACATGCGGCATCCTGCGAATGGAATACTCTGGCGGGACCTGCAAACGTATAGAGGCTCGCGTCTACGCCGGCTGTTTTTATAACACAGCCGTTCAGCGCGATATTGCCTGTCAGGATAGCCAATCCTCCGTCTTTTGTATATGCGTGAGCCATATCGCGGACGCATCCGTTGGCACGGTCGGTATCAAGCGTCGGATATTCACTGTGTTGCGAACCCATGACTAAGTTGAATTTACGTCCGGGTGCTGAAAAATAAATGTTTATCGCTTCACGGCCGGCTTCCGAAGTTGAATTTTTCAGAATATCATATTTTTCGATGGCCTCCGCCAGTGTCAGTCCGTCTATTCTCCCGACCGATGTATCAATCAGGCCTCCCTTAGCCAACTCATTCATAATGGCAAGAATACCTCCGGCCCGGTTGACATCCTCCACATGATATATTGGTGTATTCGGGGCTACCTTGCACAGACATGGCGTCTTGCGCGAGAGGGCATCGATATCGGCCATCGTGAAGTCCACCTCTGCCTCGCGGGCTATTGCCAGCAGGTGCAGGATGGTATTTGTCGATCCTCCCATTGCAATATCGAGAGTCATCGCATTCAGAAAGGCCTGACGTGTAGCGATCTGTCGCGGCAGCACGCTCACGTCGCCGTCCTCATAATAGCGGAAAGCATTTTTGACGATCAGTTGCGCGGCGTCGTGAAACAGCTTCATGCGGTTGGCGTGCGTAGCCACCACCGTGCCGTTTCCCGGCAGTGCCAAACCGATGGCTTCATTGAGGCAGTTCATCGAGTTGGCCGTGAACATTCCCGAACACGAGCCGCACGTTGGGCATGCTGCCGCTTCGAGAGAGCTGACGTCTTCTGCCGACACATTGACATCTGCCGACATGACCATGGCATCGATCAGGTCTACATGACCCGACTTCCATTCACCGGCTTCCATCGGGCCTCCCGACACGAAGACGGTCGGAATATTGAGCCGCATGGCTGCTATCTGCATACCCGGCGTGATCTTGTCGCAGTTGCTGATACAAACCAGTGCATCAGCCTTATGCGCATTTACCATATACTCGACACTGTCGGCAATCAGGTCGCGCGAGGGCAGCGAATAGAGCATGCCGTCATGACCCATGGCGATGCCGTCGTCGATGGCTATCGTATTAAACTCTGCCGCATGACAACCCAGCGCCTCGATGTCCGCCTTCACCTGCTGACCGATGTTGTGCAGGTGCACATGGCCGGGTACAAATTGTGTGAACGAGTTGGCAATAGCTATGATGGGCTTGCCTATCTGTTCCGTTTTCAGGCCGGTAGCTTTCCATAGAGCCCTGGCGCCGGCCATCCGTTGTCCCTGGGTGCTTATCGCACTGCGTAAATTAATTTTCATACCTTATTATATTTAAATAAAAAAAGCCTCGCTCCGCATGTGAGAAAGGCTTATATTCTTTTATATACAAATCAGGACAAACCTTCCTCACCCTCTTGACGTCACCACCAAGATGCCATTCACGCGCACGAGTAGAAGATTAGTTCTTTTAAGCATATTGTTATTCAATTTGGCTGCAAATGTAGATATTATTTTTAAACCGCCAAATATTTTTTGAAAAAGATTACAGTTTTTTTGAAAAAAAATGAAAATCGCAAAAAATATTTTATACATATTTTTAGAAAAACATTGTATTTTGAAAGATATTTTTACGTATATTTGGCGTGAAATTGAAAAAAATGAAGTTATGAAGAAGATATTATGTTCGTTTATTTTTTCGTGTTTAATGGTTTCGGCAGTAGATGCTAAAGTTTCAGAAATTACTGTAGATAAGACAATCGAAAGGCAATTTGACGAAGTTAAAGACAAAAAGGCGGAAGACGTTTCCGATGATGTTTCGGCAAATGGAAGGCTCCAATTATGGTATGGACAGCCTGCGCGCAACTGGCTCGAAGCGCTGCCGGTCGGCAACGGAAGGATGGGTGCGATGGTATATGGCACTTACCCGAACGAAACAATCCAATTCAACGAGGAGAGCCTGTGGGCAGGTAGTCAGACGCAATCCGATGCCGACACCGAATCATCCCTCAAGACGATCCAGCAAATGCTGCTTGACGGTGAGATTGCCAAAGCCGCTGCGCTTGCTGAAGAGACGATGGTGAGCAATCCGCTACGTATCCGCTCGTATCAGACTGTAGGTGATGTGATTATCAATTACGCAGGTACTGTAGCCAGAGCTCGTGAAGGCGAATCGACAGGTTACAGACGCAACTTAGACCTCGCTACAGGCATTGCTACTTCGACGTTTCTTCTTGATGGCGTCAGGATCACGCAGGATGTGTTTATTTCGGCCGTGAACGACGTTATAGCCATTCGTATCAGCTCCGAAAAGGCGGGAGCGCTCAATTTCAAAATCTCACTGGCCCGCAAGCAGGATGCAACTGCAAGAGTGACAGGCAATAACGAGATTACAATGCAAGGCCAAATCATTGATTTACCTCGTAGCAACTCTTCTCCGGCAGGTATGCACATGAAATTTGCCGCCCGTATTGCAGGGTTTAATAAAGGCGGGCAACTGACGGCTGTAAATAATTCATTGTTTGTTGAAAATGCCGATGAGGCCGTATTTTATCTGACGGCAGCAACAGATTATAATATGTCGATACTGAATTTTGACCGCAGTATAGATCCTGTTCAGCGTTGTGCCTCCATCATGTCTAAAGTGCAGGGTCAGACTTATGAAACAGTTAAGACAGCTCATGTAGCAGACCATGAGTCTATATTTAATCGTGTCTCTCTCAACCTGTTTGACGACGCAAAGCAGAATCTTCCGACAGATAAGCGATTGGAGGCATTTAAAAACGGAAGCGATGACAAAAGTTTTGCCTCGCTGCTGTTCCAGTATGGGCGTTATTTGCTGATGGGGGCGTCGCGCAGACCGGGAATATTGCCTACCAATCTACAAGGCATTTGGAATCAAGACTTTGATGCACCTTGGAACTCCGATTTCCATACAAATATAAACATACAGATGAACTATTGGCCGGCAGAGGTTTGCAATCTTTCCGAAACGGTCATCCCATTTAGCGACCTGATCAACGCTCTGCGCATACCGGGACGGGTAACCGCCAAAAAGACTTATCAATCAACAGGATGGACGATGAATCACCTGACGGATGTATTTGGACGGACGGCCATCTCCGACGGCGTGGGCTGGGGGACGTATCCGATGGCTGCTTCGTGGCTGGTGTTGCATCAATGGGAACATTATCTGTTTACCAAGGACTTGGATTTTCTGCGTGAAGTATATCCAACGATGAAAGAAGCGGCTGATTTTGTGCTGCATTTTATCGTCAAGGATAAAAACGGAAAATGGGTGACGGCCCCGTCCAACTCGCCGGAAAACAGGTATCGTCTACCTACAGGGGAGACGTTTATGCTGACATACGGCGCAACGAAAGATATCCAGTTAATCAGGGCGCTTTTCAATGCCTGCATCAAAGCGAGCGCCCTGCTGGGCGACGACAAAAAATATGCGGCACAACTGCAATCAGTTCTTAAAGACCTGCCACCCACAAAGGTAAGTCAGCGCTACGGGATTATTCAGGAGTGGATCGAAGATTATGAAGAGGTGGAGCCGGGACATCGTCACATGTCTCAACTGTTTGGTTTATACCCCGGTTCCGAAATCACGTCCGACAACAAAACGCTCTTTAATGCCGCCATACGCACGGTCGAGCGGCGTCAGGAATATGCCCGCAGGGGAGAAGGCAGTTCGCCCGGTTGGAGCAAGGCCTGGCTGATCAATTTCTACGCCCGGCTGGGTGATGGCGATGCCGCCTGGAACAAGGCGAAGGAACTGATGCGCGAACGCATACTGTTTAATCTGTTTGCCGACCACCCGCCCTTTCAGATGGATGCCAATTTCGGATTTACGGCCGGCATTGCCGAAATGCTGATTCAAAGCCATCAGGACAACTTGATTACGCTGCTGCCGGCCATCCCAAAAGATTGGGAACGCGGCGAGGTAAAAGGACTCAAGGCACGCGGAAATATTACCGTCGATATGCGATGGGAGGATCACCGACTGACGGCTGCAACGCTGACAGCGGCGCAGGACTGCACCGTGCAGGTGAAGATTGAAGGAAAAGTGCGTAAGGTGACGCTAAAGAAGGGGAAGCCGGAGAATATCAGTTTTTAGTTTTCAGTCTGCTTCGCTTCGTCCCAAATCACATCCATTTCAGCAAGTGTCATGTCTTTGAGAGAGCGACCTTGCCGGATGGTATGCTCTTCGAGGTAGTTGAAACGGCGTATAAACTTCTGGTTGGTACGTTCCAATGCGTTGTCCGGATTGATTTTATAGAGGCGGGCGGCATTGACGAGACTGAAGAAGAAATCGCCGAACTCGTCTTCCATCCTGTCGGGGTCCATCTTTCCGATTTCAGTTTTGAGTTCGTTTAGCTCTTCCTCGACCTTGCTCCACACCTGCTCCCTATCTTCCCAATCAAACCCCACATTGCGCGCCTTATCCTGTATCCTATAGGCTTTTATCATGGTTGGAAGCGAAGCCGGTACGCCGTTTAAGACGGTTTTATTGCCGTCTTTCTCTTTCAGTTTGAGCTCTTCCCAGTTTTGTTCGACTTTTTTGCTGTCGTCCGCCGCAGTGTCTCCGAAAACATGAGGATGACGGAAAATCAGTTTTTCGCAAATACTGTCACATACTGTTTTAATATCAAATTCGCCTTTCTCTTCGCCGATTCTGGCATAAAAGACGACATGCAACAGTAGGTCGCCCAATTCTTTTTTGATTTCGTCGGGTTGGTTTTGCAGGATGGCTTCGCTCAGTTCGTATGTCTCTTCGATGGTGTTTGCACGCAGGCTTTCATTTGTTTGCTTGCGGTCCCAAGGACATTTCTCGCGCAGTTCGTCCATGACATCGAGGAGGCGGCCGAAGGCTTCGAGTTTTTGTTGTCGGGTCATTTTTTTAGTTTTCAGTTGTGAGAAAATGATGTAAATTTCAATCCGTCAGGATTGAATCGCTCGGTAGAGATATCATTGGCCGTTCTTAAATCGTTTCAGCCCGGATTCCATAAATTGGATATATTTAGGTACATCCTCATTGTAGGCGTATGACGACGATAGAGGCAATCCATTGGGGCTGAGGATAATATAATAAGGCTGGGCATTGGCGCCGAATTTATGGCGTTGCAGGTAGCTCCATTTATCGCCGATTGTCTTTAACGTGCGTTGGCGGCCGTCTTCTTCGATGGCGATGGGCGCGGGCAGTTTGGACTTATCGTCGACCATCAAGGTAATCAACACAAATTGATTCTCCAACAAATCTTTGACTTTCGGGTCTGTCCAGACTGCTGCTTCCATCTTGCGGCAGTTGACGCATCCGAATCCGGAGAAGTCGATGAAAGCCGGTTTGTTGACACGTTGCGCATAAGCCATACCCGTCTCGTAATCGTTAAACACGGCATGCACCTCATCTTCGTAGAGGTTGAAATCCTGCGTAAAGAGCGGAGGAGCAAAGGCACTTATGGCCTTTAACGGGGCACCCCACAGACCGGGAATCATATAGATAGCAAATGCAAAGGAGACGATCGACATAAAAAGGCGTGGCACAGACACATACTTTAACTCGCTGTCATGCCTGAAACGTATCTTGCCCAGCAGATAGACGCCCAGCAACGCAAAGATGACGATCCACAATACGAGGAACACCTCCCTGTCCAGAATCCGCCAGCCGTAGGCCAGGTCGGCTACGGACAAGAATTTCAAAGCCAGCGCCAGCTCCAAAAACCCCAGCACGACCTTCACCGAGTTGAGCCATCCGCCGGACTTGGGGAGGTTCTGCAGGAGATTGGGGAAGACGGCAAACAGTGCAAAAGGAATGGCCAATGCCAGCGCAAAGCCAAACATCCCGATTGCCGGTCCGATAGCCATGCCTTTGGAAGCCGACTCAACAAGCAATGTCCCTATAATCGGCCCAGTACATGAAAATGACACCAGTGTCAGGGTAAATGCCATAAAGAAAATACTTAGCAATCCGGACGTTGTATCGGCCTTTTGATCCATCCTGTTTGTCCACGACGAAGGCAGGACAAATTCGAAAGCCCCAAAAAATGATATGGCAAACAGAACGAGCAACAAACAGAACAAAATATTGAATATCGCATTGGTAGACAAGTCGTTCAAGGCGCTTGCCCCAAAGACGCCGGTAATCAACAACCCTAAGGAGAGGTATATGACAATTATAGCCATGCCATATATAAATGCCTCGCCGACAGCCTTTTTCCTATCCTTATTTCGTTTAAGGAAGAAGCTGACCGTCATCGGAATCAATGGCCAAACGCAAGGCGTGAGGAGGGCTATCAGGCCGCCGATAAATCCGGCAACGAAGATATACAACCACGAAGCAGATGCGGCAGATGCCGTAGAATCGCCGAAGGCTTTTAGTTCATCTATGACGGGCGTCCATAAGTCCGAAGCGGGCGATAATGTCTCATCGTGCTGAATTTTAGAGATTAGAGGGAATCGAGCCGGTGACGATGATATTGCCGTTTCGACCGTATCGACCGAGGCCTCAGTTATTTCGGCAGTGTCGTCAGGCGTTCCGGACATTTCGGGAGAGGTGCTGACCTGTGTTTGCCGGCTGACATGGTTACGATTGAAAGAGAACGGTATACGCTCCGGCGGCAGACATGTCTCGTCGTTGCAGGCCATATATTCTAATTCGCCCGTGATAATAAATCCGGCAGGATCGGTCACCTTGATTTGTTGAGTGAAAGTTACATTTCCGCCATACCATCTCAATTCCATATTGAACAATTCATCAAATACCTTTTCAGGCGCTACGGACGAAACTGGCTTGCCGATAAGTTCGGCGCTTTGTATTTTCTCATACGCAATGCTTGTGGAAATCGGGCCTCCGGAAGGCAGATTCATGTCGTAGACATGCCATCCGGGATCGGCTTTGGCAGTGAATTGCAGGCTTTTCTCTGCTGTCTCCGAATCAATAAGCTTGATATCCCATTTGACGGGTTTGAGAATCTGGGCTTGGGTAAAGATGGATAAGAGGCACAGAGTGGTTATAATGAGTGACTTGAAAGAAGTTGAGCGCATCGTTGTCTATTGAAAAACATTTAAAAGTTTAAATTTACGCCGGCCATCGCATTGAATCCTTGAAGCGGATAGCCGTACCATAATTCCTGTTGATGAAAAAGCATATTATTGAGTTTCAAGTAGATGCCTATTGTCTCATTGAAATTCCAGGACGAAGTAAAATTAAGGTCATGCAAATCGTTCAATTTGATTTCTCTATCTGCAAACCATGTATAACGACCTCCTCCAAGGTAATAGTTGAGTGTCAATGCCAACGGAGTTATCGGTCTTGCTGTCAGGTCTACGTTGACTTCGTATATTGGTCGGCCATAAGGCTTTACGTCTTTATAAATATCATCGCTTCCACCGTCCATTCCATCGGGCTGACTGAATGACCATTTGTTATAAACGCCTTTTATCGAGAAATCTACCCAATTTTGATACATATATTTTAATGTTGCGCCGACGTTGATCCGCGTAGAATTTGGCTGCGTCACATTGTAATAACTATAAAAACCAAAAGTATTATTAATAATAATATCCTCATCTACAAGCGGATAAAACGAATATTCGGGAATAAAAAACATATCATCCGACGTCTTTCTATAGCCTGCAAACAAATCAAACCATAACCCCGGCACTACGCCTGAACGAATACCGGCAGTACCATCAAGCCAAATCTTTGAAGACCTTGTATTATATAATAAAGAATAACGGTTCTGTTTTGATAATTGATAAGGGTCATTGGGCTGAATGCCTGCGGCTTCCGTATTTACATAAAAGATTGTTTTATCGGCTATTTCCTTTTCCAGCGAAATATTGGGCGAAACATACAATTCGCCATCATCAATTCCAAGTTCATCTATAAGATATATTATATTTACACCTAATTTTGCTTTCCAGTCACTGCCAACCATTTGAAAATAAGGAGTGGCTGACACATGACGATAGTTGACCGTATAGAAATCGCCAAAATCAGATGGGTTATATGGGACTTTAACATTATAAATCAATGTTTTAGTATCTAATCCTACACGTTTATCTCCACCTCCTACGGGAAAACTTAATCCGGCACGAACAGTAAATTTATTTTCAACGATGCCGTCTTCTGCTTTGGAAAATCTCCCGTATTTCTGGCCGAAACGCAAAAAATCGACGTCAAATATATACCCGATTCCGTCAACCTCATTTGACTGTACCCCTGCGTAGGCATTTATGGCTTGATTGACCTGACTCGTCGTGCGGTCGGCCACCGAATCAATCGTTTCAATAGACAAAGGAGCGCCATAAAGTCCGAACGGCAACCCGTAATAATTATATGCAGAATAATCGAAATTTCCTCCGATATGTAAGACTGCAGGCATGAAATCATGCTTGAAATCAATCCCGACACTATTATTATTTAATTTGGCTTTTTGCTCTCTTTCTACATTAAAACTTTGATAATCAATGTAATCATACGGTCCGAAACCCGGTTGTGAAATAATTCTTGTAGATGGCAACACGTATTTCACATTGCCCCTTGTCGAACGGTGGGAAAAGTATAAGTTCAATTTGTCCGTCTCGTTGTCAATGAAATGATAGCCGAAATCGCCATGCAGGTTCAAATACGTTCCGCCGCCAAAATGAAAGTATCCGCGCCGGTGATTGACAGGTATCGCCGTCATGATATTGCCCGATGGCAGAATATAGAGTTCTTTTCCGGGATTGGCGGGAATGGTGAAAGGCGAATATTCGATTGTACGCCGCGTCACTTCAGGCTCCTTCACTTCGGGAAGTCTGTTTATTTTATTGGCATCCTGCACGGTAGGGTCGTATTCGCGTTCCAGGGTCATCTCGCGCGTCAATTTATCGTCCTGCTGCTGTGCGTGGGCGACGGCAAGACAGGCGGATAGCAAGATGACATATAGCCGGAGGTAGATATGATGTTTCATTATGTAGGAGTGTTGTTGTTGATTTGTTTTAATTATAGTTGTGAAGTGAAAGGATTACTTTGCGAGAATGGCGAGGCGTTCTTCTATCATGCCTGCTATATCGTCATTGGCTTTGTAATTGTTTTGTAAGTTGGTCAGGTACAGGCGTGCCTGTGTGACGTCTCCTTTTTTGATATACACATCGGCGAGCAATACAAAGCCTCGAGCCAACCAGTATTGATGGGTTGTGCCTTTTTGGATAAAGTCCATCAATTCTTTCTCTGCCTTGTCAAGTTCGTTTCGGCTGAAATAGAGATTGGCAAGCAGGTATTTAGCTTCGGCGCCATAGACTGTGCGTGTATTTTTACTCAAGATCACCCAATCGGCTTCGGCGCGTGCCGGCTCATTCAATGCTACATAAGATTTGGCGCGCAGACTTCGTGCTTCGGCTTCTATTTCGGGAGAAAGACGCGCGTTCTTCAGCATTTCATCTGCTGCACGCAATGCTTCCCTATGATTATCTGTGAATTGAGCGCAACGCATAAAACCTAATTGAGCAGCATATCGGTTGTCGGGCGATTGCGCTACTGCCTGCAGTTGAATGAAACTGTTCATCGCGGCTGCATAGTCTTTATCAAAATATTGAATCTCGGCTGTTCGCGCCAGTGCATCTTCCCTGAATTTTGTGTCACCGCTTGCAAGGACTGCGCCATATCGTTGTTTAGCTTCCTGATATTCTTTTTGCTGGAACGCTATTGCGCCGAGATAATAATTTGCATTAGTGCTGAATGCTCCGCGCGGAAACTGACTCAGATAGTTGCGAAGACTTCTTTGTGCGCCTTCGTAGTCTCCTCGCGTAAACGACCGTTCTGCTGCAAAGTAGGTGAGTGAATCCTGTTCATTTATTTCGATTCTGACAACGCCGCCAAGTGAATTTACATAAGAGGTATATGCGGCTATATCGTTTTTCTCTACGTATACCGAGCGCAAGTCTTGAATTGCTACTTTAGCTTCTTCGCTGCCTGCATAAGCCGAGATGACTTGTTTATAGGCAGTTATAGCTTGATCCAACTGATTGTTGTTGAAATAGAGCAATCCTAACTGCAAGCCTGCTTTGCGTGCAAAGCTACTTTGGGGATAGTCGGCAAGAATCCTGTTAAATGCCGAGGCAGCCATTTCGGAGTTATCAAGCATGACAAACGAGCGTCCCTTCTCATATAGCGCAGCATCAATGTATTGAGATGTCGGATAGTCCTGTATCAGCCGGTCAAGCATCTCTATTTTACCTTTGTGATCCTGCTGCAGTCCCATCATAAAGGCACGTTGATAAAATGTATAATCGGCTGACGACGGCTGTAAAGATGCTGCTTTCTGATAGTTTTCTTCGGCAGCGGCAAACTGGCGATTTTGGAACCTGCAATCACCGATTCTATTGTAAGCATCTGCCAATGAAGCTGCCGACAGATTTTTCTCCGTCGTGGCATACTGCGTGAAAGCCGTCAATGCCTGTGCATAGTTTTTTTGTTTGAAATAGCTGTATCCCAAGTTATAGGAGGCCAGCAGATAGGTTTCCGTCCGGCGGTCGGCATTAGACAGATAGAATTGATAATCAGATGCTGCCTTGCCAAAGTCATCTTGTTTGTACCACGATTCTCCACGCCAGAAATAAGCGTCATAATAGGCTGTCCTGTCGCGGATTCCCATAGCAATTGCCTGATCAAAATAGTCTATAGCTTTAGTTGTTTCCTGATTGGTAAATGCCAGAGCACCCAAGTGAAACAGCACGCTTTGCTTGGCTTCCTGTATTTTAGCACCGGGATTGCGTATCTTATTTATGGAAGACAGGGCTGATTCATAGTTTTTTGACGTCAGGTATACTTCTGCAAGGTAGTCATTTACTTTATCTGCATATTGCGAATCGGGGAATTTGTTGAGGAAGTTTTCAAATATATTGACCGACTCTCCAAATCCCGAAAATGACGTCTCATGTATAAGCAGAGCATAGTTATACATGGCCGCTTCCTGCACTTGAGGGTCGTACACTGATGAGGCTGCATATTCAAAAGCCATCCGTGCATTATTTTTATTGCCCTGCTTCAGATAGCATTGACCCAGATAGAGATATGAGTTTTGAGTGAGCGCGTCGTCTTCGGCTGCGACCTTCGAAAATGTCTCGATGGCATTGGCATAATCGCCTTGATTATAGTAGCATATTCCCAACAAATACAATTCGCCGCGCATTGGAATTAATGCCGTATCGACGTATTTACGCAGAAATTCAAAGGCTTTGCCCTGATTGCCCTGCTGAAAATAAGAACTTCCCAGAATACGGTAGGCTTCGTCTTTAAAATCGCTTGCAGGATATTCTTTTAACAGTTCTTCACCACTTGATATGACTTTATCATATTGGTTTTGAACATAATATATTTGAGCAATATAATAGAGCGACATTTCGCGATAGTCAGGATTGTTTCTCAATCGGGTAAATTCAGGCAACGCCGTATCGTATTGTTCTGTGGCATAATTGATATAGGCCACATAATAGGAGGCAGCTTCGCTATATGTCGATCCTAATTGCCGGGTACGAACGAAATAAGAACGTGCTTCGTCCATCCGACCCATTTGCATCAACGAATATCCCATTCGAAAAGCATATTCTTCCTGCTGCTTGCGACTTAGATTCTCAATATCCGATTCATTCATCCAGTATAGCGCCATATCGTAGTGTTCGTCGGCGAAACATGCTGAACCAAGCAAGAAGCAGATTTCATTGCGGTGGCGGGAATCGGGATAGGTGTCGATGTAAGCCTCCAATATGTCCATTGAATTGACATGTCCTTGAGCAAAAGCTATATATGACATCATATAATCAGCTTCCTGCAATAAGTCCTGATCGGAAGATTGCTTTTTAAAAGCCTCTATTTTATCGGCACAACCGGGATAGTTCTGAAGCTCAAAAAACTGCTTTGCTTCATAGAATAGCCGATTTGGTGAATCAAACTGAGCCGACGGCTGCCCGTACATTAAAAGACAACATGTCAGCACATACATTAATAAATATATTTTTCTCATAGGCGAGGTGGGAAATAACTGAATAACTGAATAACTGAACCTTAAACGTTTTTTGTTGCAAAGTTAATGTTTTCTCCTTTATACAGAAGAAATTAGAGTTTTTTAAAGGTGAATTAGGAATTTTTAATGGGAATGTACTTCCATTATGTCCTGTAATCGAAGAACTTAACCAATTTTCGGCTTAATGGAGGCATCTGTTTGCGGGCTATCAATTCGACTGGTTCAAAGATGATATCCGGTGCAACGCGCACTTTGGAGCGAAACAAGTCTTTTATCTGTTTGACAAACATTTCACTATTTTTAGCGCTTCCCACCCTGATACAAATATTGTCGGTACCTAAATCATTTGTATATACTTCCACGATATAGTTTGTGATGGCAGGTATATTGTCCAGGATATCGTACAATGCTGCCGGGTAGAGCGTAGTTCCCTTATACTTAATCATTTGCCCTTTACGTCCGATAATGGGGCCAAGCCGGTAAGAATGACGTCCGCAGGCGCAGGGTTCTTCAAAATGTACACAGAGATCGCCCGTTTTGAAGCGGAG
>JAITMM010000214.1 GCA_031277335.1 Tannerella sp.
GTTATCGTCAACCATTTTTTTCAGGTTATCTTTCTCTTGCTGCTCAGTTGAAAAAACAAATGAAAAATCATTTTTTAGATAATAGGTCAAAACAGCATCATTGTTGTAGGCGTCTACCATAAGAAAACGTGCCAAAGAAGGAAATCGAAGATTACAATATGACTTAATGTCTTCCATTAGTTGAGAACCAATACCTTGTCCGGCAAATTCCGTCGAAACACCCAGACGTCCGATTAAAAGTGCTGAATACGATTGTAATGCCTTCTCGCGGGGTATCAATTCTTTTATCTTTTTGACACGGCTGCCAGGTAATAAAACTGTTTTCAAACTGTCGGCAGATAACGAAAAGGCACATACAATTTTATCCGTACCTATTAGGCAGTAATAATATGTTTGTCCCAATCGTGCACGCTGAAAAAAAAGTGCGTCGTGATTGAAAAAATCATTGATATCATTATCGCCGCAATCAAACCCCGTAATCGGTCTTTGAGGAGTTAATTCCAGAAAATCGCAATTATTTAATTGTACCATTCGCGATAAGTTTCCTGAAATATTCTCTCCGCTTTTCATCTTCTTCTTTCGAATAAGAAGGGTCGGGTTTGTCAATCGTTTCAAGCCATCTTTCGTAAAACTCTTCTGCTTCCTTGCCTATAAGCACCGGAGCAAATCTGATTGGAGTTGCCATCTGTTCATTTTTTTATTATTGACCATGCAAATGTACGAAAAAGTTTCCATATCCAAACCATTTCCATATTTTATTTTGTGCTATCCTAAGAATTAAAACACTGATAATCTGCGTCAAAATCAAAAAACGGCTGATGAAACAGTTTATGTAATAGGTAGCTACGATTTTTTTTAAAAAATCTTTTTCAATCAGTGTACTTGGAATAAATAAGATTTTAATCTACTTTTGTGTATTGAAATGAAAATAAAGATGAAAAAGATAGTTTTTACCTGCCTGCTTAGTGTCCTGACTGTAAGTCTGATGGCACAGAAGCAGCATATACCCGAATCATTCACTAACGATTCTAAATCAATTGATTACAATGATATGCGTCGTAAAATCAGTATCCCCAAGTTATATTCCAACGTTGACTGGGAGCAGATGAACAAATGGGTGGACTCTGTGTATACTGCGTTGAGTGACGATGAAAAGATAGGGCAACTGTTTATGCCGGTGGCTGTTCCGACTACGGACGCACAGAATATGCGCATGATGGAGGGCTATGTAAAAAATATGAAGGTAGGCGGAATGTTGTTTCGCAGTGGCGACCCTGTTGTGCAGGCCGACATTACCAATCGGCTGCAGAAAATGTCGTCTGTCCCATTATTGATCTCATTAGATGGCGAATGGGGGTTGGCCATGCGGTTGTCGGGGACAACTCGTTTTCCGAAAAACATGATGTTGGGGGCCGTGGAAAATGTGTCCTTAATCGAAGAATATGCTAAAGAGGTTGGCCGTCAATGTCTTGAAATGGGTATCCATATCAATTTCGCGCCCGTTCTCGATGTGAATAGCAACTCGAGCAATCCCGTGATAGGTATCCGTTCATTCGGAGAGGATCCTAATGTGGTGGCTGAGAGGGGATTGCTTTATGCAAAAGGGTTGGAAAGCATGGGGATTATTTCGGTAGCCAAGCATTTTCCCGGACATGGAAATACATCGGATGATTCGCATGTGACATTGCCGATTGTCAACCGAACTCTTACTTCGCTGGACAGCATAGAGTTATATCCTTTCAAACAGTATATTTCGCAAGGTTTTTCAGGGATTATGACAGGTCATATCTATGTGCCTGTGCTGGACGACATCATGCGCCCCGCCTCCATGTCGGAAAAAGTGGTGACCAACCTGTTGAAGGAATCATTTTATTTTGAGGGCTTATACTTTACCGATGCATTGGAGATGCGTGGTGCGGCTACTTCCGACATCAGGAACAGTCCGGTCGTAGCGGCGTTGCTGGCAGGTAACGATGTTGCTTTGTCGCCCGGCAACCCCGAAAAGGAATTTGAAGCCGTCAAGACAGCCGTCAAAGCCGGAGTATTGAAGATGAAAGACATCGAGGCCAAATGCAGAAAAGTATTAAAATACAAGTATATAGCCGGACTGAACCGCTATCGGCCGATCGAGTTGAAAGGGTTGATGGAACGGTTGAATACGCCTCATGCTGCATGGCTGACGGCCAAACTGAATGAAGAAGCCATCACCGTCTTAAAAAACGATTATGACTTTGTCCCCTTGAAACAGCTGGATAAGAAGAAGATAGCCATTCTCACCATCGGCGATCCGTTTGGTGATGAATTTCAGCAAATGCTGAACAAATACGATTCATTGCCGCGCTATCAGATTGTAAAAGACACCAAAGAACCGGTGTTACAGCAACTTGCGAAAGAATTGGATCAATATGACGCCCTGATATGTGCGATTTATACGGTTAATATTCCGGAACCTCCTTTCTTGCAGGAATTTGCAGCTAAGAAAGATTTGATTTATGCTTTCTTTACGTCTCCATATTTCTGTGCCGATTACAAGACTTCCATTTATCGCGCCAAAACCGTAATCATGGCCTACGAAGGCACGCCATTGGCTCAACAGTTTGCTGCCCAGACCATTTACGGAGGTATAGCAGCCAAGGGTAAGCTTACCGTATCGATTCCGGGCATGTACTTTGCCGGGACAGGATATTTTACCCCGAAAACCCGCTTGGGATATCATCAACCGGAGGAAGTCGGCGTTGACGCTACCCTCTTGCAAGCCATTGATACGATTGTAAATGAGGGATTAAGGGAGCAGGCCTTTCCCGGCTGTCAAGTGCTGGTGGCCAAGGACGGTATGGTCATTTTCAGCAAATCGTATGGTTATCAGGATTTTCAACAGAAAAGGAAAATCACGGATGCTGCTGTTTACGACCTGGCGTCTGTGACAAAAACAACCGCTATCTTGCTGTCGGTTATGAAAGCGTATGACAATCAATTGATTACCATAAGCGCTCCTATTTCTCAATATTTGACGGCCTTGCAGGGAACCAACAAAAGCGATTTACGGGTCGAGGAATTGTTGTATCATGAATCCGGTTTGCCGCCGGTGATTAATTTTTACCTGAATGCCATTGATTCAAGCAGTTTCAAAGGCGCTTTGTGGAATGCAAAAACTTCAACTATGTATCCTGTTCAATATGACCGTGATATGTATGTCCGCACTGATTTCAAACTCCGTTCCGACAGGGTTTCGAATCAGTCAAAGCCCGGTTTTACAACCGAAGTCGCCCGTAACTTTTTCGTCAGCGACTCGTTTAAGGACGTGTATATGAAAGATATAAAGGCAGCCAAACTGACTGCACGCGGCAAGTACGTCTATAGTGATATCAATTTTATTTTGCTGAAGATGATGGTGGAGCAGCAGATGCAACGTCCGATGGATCAGCTATTAAACGAAATGTTTTTCAGCCGGCTGGGAGCAAGGCGCACGACGTTTAATCCATTGCAAAAGATTGATTCAATGGATATTGCACCGACGGAAGACGACCGTTTCCTCCGCCGCCAACTGCTACGTGGCCATGTACACGACGAAGCGGCAGCTTTTCAGGGAGGCGTATCGGGAAATGCAGGACTTTTTTCCAATGCCAATGATTTGGCCAAAGTATTGCAACTGTATGTGAATCATGGTAGTTATGGAGGTGAGACGTATCTTTCGGATGCCACAACCCGCCTTTTCACGGAAAGCAAAAGCGCCACAACGCGTCGCGGATTGGGCTTTGACAAACCCGATACGACGAACGTTGACAACTCGCCTTGCGGCGAACTCGCTCCCGGCTCTGTCTACGGACATACAGGCTATACCGGTACCTGTTTTTGGATAGACCCGGACAACAATCTGACATACATATTTTTAAGCAACAGAGTAAATCCCACCCGCCTCAACAATAAACTCTCCTCGTTGAATATCCGCACCCGCATACAGGATGCCATTTACCGTTCCATCGGAAAATGAAACAACAATGACGAAACACTGTCTGAAACTTTCAGGAGAGCATCAAAAAACGTTCAAATGGGAAAATATACGTCCAAAGAACATGAAATTTCATTTTAACCATGTATATTTGCAGGTTAAAAGGTGATACCGATGATATTGCGGATACTTTATTTTCTGTATTTCTGGCTGTTAGTAGCTCCGTTGTTTCTCGTGGCCACTATCCTGACGGCGTTGACGACGATTGTCGGGTGCATGTTGGGAGGCGAGAGGATTTTTTCATTTTATCCCGGCATGTTATGGTCGAAAATTGCCTGTTACCTGACATTATGTCCCGTGAGGATCAAGGGAAAAGAGCATCTGAAGAAGAACCAGTCTTATGTTTTTGTGTCGAATCATCAGAGCGCTTATGATATCTTCCTGATTTACGGCTTTATAGGTGTCCCTATCAAATGGATGATGAAAAAGGGGCTGGGAAAAATTCCGCTTGTTGGCGCCGCTTGCCGGGCTGCCGGTTTTATTTTTGTAGACAATTCATCGTCCGTTTCGGCGCGACGCAGCATTGCAGAGGCAAAAAGCAAGTTAAAGAACGGTGCATCGCTTGTCGTCTTTCCCGAAGGCTCGCGGACGCATACCGGCAAGATGGGACGTTTTCGTAAAGGCGCGTTTCAATTGGCGATAGACCAGCATCTTCCTCTCGTGCCGATCACGTTGAATGGCCCTTATAAAGTGATGGCATCCAATTCGTTTCGTATCTTTCCCCACCTGATGGAGATGGTGATTCATCCGCCGGTGGTGGCTGATGCTGCCAAATTTACCGATTTAAAAGACCTCCAACAATTTGCCAATGAAGTGCGTACAGTTGTCGCTTCGGCGTTGTGGGAGGAGTTTATCTGATATTTTTTTTTACCAATATATAATAAAAATGAGAACAATTGCTATTCAGGGTGTTAAAGGAGCTTATCACGATATTGCCGCCCGTCTTTATTTCGAGGAGAATTTTCACGAAGAAGTTGATTTATTGCCTTGCATTCTGTTTAAAGACGTGATAGCGGCCGTGAAGCACGACCCTACGGTCATCGGTTTGATGGCTATCGAGAACACTATCGCGGGCAGTTTATTGCAAAATTATGAACTGATTCGTGAAAGCGACCTTGTGGTTGTAGGGGAACAGAAATTACATATCTCCCACAGCCTTGCCGCCCTGCCAGAAGATACGATCGAAACGATTACCGAAGTCAATTCGCACCCGATTGCTTTGATGCAATGCGCTGAGTATCTGAATACTTTACCGCATGTAAAGATTGTGGAAGAGGCTGATACGGCATTGAGCGCAAAAGATATTTTCGAGCAACAGAAACGGGGTCATGCAGCAGTTTGCAGTAGATATGCAGCTGAATTATACAATCTTAAGGTGCTGGAAGAAGGAATCGAAACGAACAAGCGCAATTTCACCCGCTTTTTATTCGTAGCCAATAGCTGGATCGCCGACGAATTGGTCAACCACAATGAGGTCAACAAAACATCGGTCGTTTTTACGGTTCCGCATACGGAAGGAAGTCTGTCTAAAGTGTTGACTATTTTGTCTTTCTACGATATCAACCTGACTAAAATACAGTCGGTTCCCATACTCGGACGCGAATGGGAATATATGTTTTACGTTGATTTGACGTTCAAAAACCTATTGAAATACAAGCAGGGACTTGATGCCGTCCGCCCCTTGACGAAAGAATTTAGGGTTTTAGGCGAATATAAGGAGAAAAATTGAGCGCTTGCGGAATTGGCGCACAATCAGATGCC
>JAITMM010000262.1 GCA_031277335.1 Tannerella sp.
TTCACGGGCAGTCTGATACTGGCAATCATGGCATTGCCGACCATCATCACCGTAGCCGAAGATGCGATGCGCAACACGCCGCGCTCGATGCGCGAAGCAAGCCTGGCGCTCGGCGCCACACAATGGCAAACCGTCCGTAAAGTCGTTATACCCTATTCGTTGTCAGGTATTTCTGCGGCTGTCGTACTGGGAATCGGCCGTGCGGTCGGCGAAACGATGGCCGTATTGATGGTGACGGGCAATGCGGCAGTGATGCCCCGCTCCCTTTTCGCGTCGGTACGCACCATTCCCGCCACCATAGCCGCCGAGTTGGGCGAAGCGCCTGCCGGCGGCGCTCATTATCAATCCCTTTTCATGCTCGGCTGCATTTTATTCGTCATCACAATGATTATCAGCATCTCAGCAGAAATGATTACGAAGAAACAACGGAAAGGGATGGGTTGAAAATGATAAAGGAAGACTTTATCTCCGATTTAAATACATCATAAATTTGTTTTATTTTTTCTTAAATCGTTCCTGCAATATCTGCAATCTGTTCAGGCAATGCCGGTTGCTTTCCTTTATATACGTTGTATTCGGCTATTCGAAATTTTAATCTGCCAAATTGGTGAAAAAGTACAAATATCAGTATAGCAATTCCGGCAATGATGATGTAGCCGAGTATTTTTTTACAGGATGCCAATATAGCGCCCAACTGAATATCCCGCAAAGAAGTCGTTCCTATACTTTGGCTCATCGTTAAGGAATCTACGGAAGAAGCCAAATCGCCGATGCTTTGCCACTGAAATTTGTATTGCAACCACCCAAACAAAGAAGTGAAAAACGCCATCATAACAAAACTCCTGAAAACCATAATCGGGGCTACCGATTGTATCATATTTCTCTGCGGAACTTTATCGAGTGCATATATCCATATTGATATGAACAAAGCGCACATACCATAGCCGTTTAACATTTGAGGCAGATACAGTTGTGAAATGTTCAATTCCGGCGTCATCATAAAATAGAGCATCACGGTATAAAGAAAGTAAGCGGCAAAACCTGAAAAAATATACATCTTGAGTGGTATTTTGTTTTCCGTCCAATGAAAGGCGACAAAACCCGCCAGAAATATGCCCGGTAATGTCATCAAACCAATTGCTCCGTTGGTCATCCAATTATATCCCAAAATGGCAGAAGTATAGATTGACATAATGACGCTTATTCCCATATACATTCCCTGTGCAACCAAAAGAATAATGCCATAACGAACATCTTTTATTTTGTATAATTTGAATGAAAGAAATGGACGTTTTATATTTAATTCTCTAATTACCAAAGCGCCTATTGATACAATTGCGAAAATCGCCGCCCAAAAGACATACGGCGAGTTGAACCAATCCTGTTGCTTGCCGAATGCAAATATATAAGCCAAACTCATAAATGCAGTTCCAAACAGGAACAATCCGAACCAATCAAGATAAATAAACGGCATTACTTTGGTATAATGCTTATTATGCATAAATATCACGCAAATCATAGCTGCTACAAATAATATTCCCGCAGCATAATAATGCAACTCCTGCCAACCGGTATCAAGTGAAAGACCGGATGTGAGCCACGTACTTATTTGATTTGAAATCAACGCTATGGGATAATAAACGGCATAAAACCTTTTTCTGTCGCCGCCGAGCAATCCCATGATAGGAAGAAGCAATTCATTCATACCCAACATCTTTGCAATCCCGAAAATCAGACAGGCGACGACAACAACTGCGCCTACGGTTGTGGTTGCTACTACCATAGTCATTGCAGCCATAACGATGAAAGTGGTAAGCATCAATTCCTTTGTGCGAAACCGCAATTTGATGCGCATACTGAACGGAAGTACCAATGCCATACCGATAATCGTAGCAAAACTTCCCCACATATAATATTCGCTGATGATACCCGTACTGCTTGTCATCTGTCCCATATTTCCTGCGTTAAACGGATTGATAAACAGTACAACAGCATCCAACACAATAATAAGCGCTATCATTCCGGGTTTAGGTACCCACGCATGAAATAATCCTTGGTTATACATTGTATTTCATTTTTTAATGTAAATATCCATATTCATTCCTGCCCTCAAATTCTGTAAGGCTTCTTTATCGTTATTATCGGTAAATTCGATGCGTACCGGACGCCTCTGTTGCACTTTCACAAAGTTTCCCGTGCTGTTATCGACAGGAACGCTTGAATATTTGGAACCGGTAGCGGCTGAAATAGCTGTTACAACACCTTCAAACTCTTTTCCGCCCAAAGCATCGGCTTTCATTGTTACTTTTTTACCGATGGCAACATTGGGCATCTGACTTTCCAAAAAGTTGGCAGTTACCCATTTATCCTTATCCGAAACGATAGTTGCCACCTGCATCCCGGGTTGTTGTAAAAGTTGTCCTTCTTCAATCAGCCGTCTTCCCATAGCGCCATCGTAAGGCGCTGTGATAACCGTGTAAGACAAATTCAATTTTGCCATATCCAAAGCGGCTTCGGTTCGCTTGATTTCGGCATCGTTCAATGCCAAACGGCTTTTCGTTTCCGTAGTTGAAAGATTGGCGCTCTGCTTTTGGCTCATTAACGCTTCATAAGAAGATTTTGCAACATCATATTCCGTCTTGACCTGTTCATATTGGTAACGGGTAACGGCTTCGGATTTTAGCAAGTTCTCGTATCGTTGTAAATTCTTTTCTGCATTATCCAACCTTGCTTTTGCGCCCGCGATGTTCGATTGAGTCGTGTTTATATTATTTGCCACCGTGTTTACAGACGACAGGGTTACGTTTTTTGAAGCCAACGCATTCATATAGGCGGCTTCGGCTTGTTCCAACTGCGTCTTAATTTCACGGTCATCAATAATAACCAGCGTATCTCCCTTGCACACTTTTTGATGTTCGATAAATCGTATTTCCTTAATATATCCTGATACACGAGCATTTACAGGATTAATAAATTCTTCGACTTGCGCCGATTCCGTAAAATCATTTCTTCCAAGATGGAAATAATTTCTAATCAGCCAGAAGAAGCCTACCACAAGGAAAAGGAATACCAAAGTATTGATTACCGTTACATTAATTCTCGTTTTTATTCTGTTTGCTTTTGCTTTTTCAAAAGACGTTTTATTCGTATTCATATTGTTAATTATTAATTGTTTAAAGTGTTCCTGCGGATTTAAGCAGGTTATAATATTGGAATAGCGCATTGATAACGGCGTCGGCATATTGCAGTTCTACATTTAACTTTGCATTGCTTGCATCGGTCATTTCTGCCGTAATGACTAACTGGTTCAGATATTTGCTTTTGACGATTTCGTAATTTTCGTTTGCTAATTTTTTGGATTCGTCCGCTATCTTAACCTGTTGTTTGGCTTCCTGAAATTTGAGATAAGCGGAATTTACCCCGATTTCAACATTCTGTTGCGTATAGGTCAAAGATTCCTGTGTAATAATCGCCTGACTTTTGCTTAAATTTACACGGCGTTTGTTTTTATACAGGTTATCAAGGTCGTAATTGAGCGAAAGTCCCACTTGCCACGAATTGCTGTACATATCCATAACCGGAGTAGTTGAAGTGAGCGGGCGCTGCATATTATATCCGCCGAAAGCCGACAACGCAGGAATCCAGTTTGTTTTCTGAATACCAATGTTCTTTTGGGCTATCTCTACGTTTTTTCCGGCTGCCAGCAGCGCAGGATGTTGTCCGTGAGCTATTTCCGTATAAAAAGACAGGGATTGAACCATTATTGTACTGTCCGCACTTTCCGTCGGAATGACGAGAATAGTGTTAGGTAATCCGAGTGCATAACTCATTTGATTACTTAAAATGGCGTGATTATTTTTAGCCGCAAGGATTGCCTGTTCCATATTTTTAATCTGTAAATCTGCTCTTATCAATTCATTGCGGGTAACCATATCTTCGCCGTACAATTTTGTAACATTGTCGAGCAACTGCCCGGCAAGGGCTTTATTTTGTTCAAGCACTTTGATTTGATTCAGAATTTTTTGAATGTCCAAGTAGTTGGATATAATAAGGAATTTAATATCCTGTTGGTTACCAATTAAGTCCAATGCCGCCAATTGCTGTTGAAGTTCAGCCATTTCAATGGACTTTTTGATAACGCCGCCTTTATACAACAGTTGCGATGCTTGCAGGCTGAAAGTATTTCCGAAATGCGGCATACTTTCGGTTTGCACTTTCGACCAGTCTTTATCCAAAATCAGCACATCGCCCAGATAGGCTGCATTGGCTGAAAAAGACACGGACGGCAATCTGTCCGATTTTGACACGCCAAATTGTTGCCTGCCTGCTTCCAATTGGGCTTGCGATATTTTCAACTGCTGATGATTTTGCATTCCCATTTCGATAGCCTGTTCAAGGGACAGTTGATAGGGTGTGAGTTCCTGCGAATATCCTGCTACAGAAAAGAATATCAGGATAGACGCTAAAACGAGGTTTCCAATTTTTGATTTCATATTCATGCTGTTTTAATTGATTTTACATTGTTTATTGCTTGCGCTGATGACAGGACTCGAACCTGTATCTCCCGTATCTCAGTACGATTATTCTAACCGGTTGAACTACAATAGCGTAAAAAAAAGGGGAAATCAATATCCCCCTTTTTTGATTGATAAAGAGTTTAGAACTTGTAACCTATTCCCAGACTAATCGTTTGATTTTGCATGGAAGCATTGTCTTTATCGGCATTCAGAGTGTCCATAAATCCAATTTTATAAGAAGCATTGATTTGGATTCCATTGCTAAATTCGTATCCAAGCATACCTCCCAAGCCGAAATCCCAACGTTGCATGGCTGATTTAGCGCCGTTATACTCTTTGTACAAAGTGACATCGTCCATGCCATCGGCTTTATACCGCGAATCAATACCAAATCCTGCGTAGGGACCAATTCCAATAAAACCTTTTCCACTACCGAGTTTCACTTGTCCTACTGCATAAATTGGAATTTCCACTCCAAAGTACCGGTAATCCAATTTAGCTCCCGTAGCTTTTGTTTCCATTTCCGATGTTTTGAAATGGAAAAGAAGTTCCGGTTGCAAGGCGAAATTTTCGCCAAACTCAATTTTCTCGAAGCCGCCCAAAGTAGCTCCAGCACCCAAATTACTTTTCATCCCGTCCATATCACTCAAGATGAAGTTCGAAGAATTAAATTCGGCTTTCAAACCGAAATTTGCTTCTTGTGCATTGATTTGTGATAATCCAAATCCCATTACTACTGCTAATGATAAAAAAATCTTTTTCATTGCTCTAATTTTTTAATTGTTATTATTTAATGTATATATATGTTGGCTTTCGTTCTTGATGAAAACCGATGCAAAGGTACGGGTGTTTTTAACCTCCCGCAAGGTCAATTCTTCCTTAAAATTGGCTGATTTGTCGCTTCTAATAAAATAATACGATAAAAAAGCAAATTTTGTATCGGCGATATTATTGATTATGTGCTTATTTGCAGTATTCCTGTACCAAAGTAATTGAATTTGTACAGTTTTTCCCTAAAATTGGCTGAAAAGTCGCTTTTTCTTTATATTTACGATAAATTGGAGTATATTTGCAAAAAAAATAGCATAATATGAAACAAGTTATTTCGTCATTGGATTGGATTGGAGAATTGGGAAATACAGCGTTTGATGCAATAGATAATGACATCATCCTGTTTGAAAAAATGCCCAGAGAATCAAGAACCGATTACCCTTTCAAGATAGATGTTACTACCGTAATCATTTGTCTGAAAGGCAAAATGGAAGGAGTTATCAATCTAAAATCCTATAAAGCCGAATCTCCCTGTTTTACCGTTATTCTCCCCGACCAGATTCTTGAACACAACTATATCAGCGAAGATTTTTCGGGATTGTTTATCGTGATGTCGAAAAAATTTACTGATAGTTTGATGCCAAGCGCACAGGACAGGCTTCCCCTCTTTCTTTCCGTACAGGATAATCCGGCAGTTCCATTGAATGAAGATGAGTTAACGGCAATGGTTGCCTATTTTCAAATGCTGCAAAGAATTGTAAAACTGCAAGATCATTCCTCCCGTTTGGAAGTGGTCAGGCATCTCACCCTGGCTTTCTTTTACGGGGCGGCATATCAGTTTCATCCACAGTCCGAAAATAAAAAGAAATCGCATCAGGAGTTGCTGGTGGAAAAATTTCTGAGTCTGGTTCAATCTCATTATAAGCAGCAGAGAGGGCTGGATTTTTATGCCGACAAACTGTTTCTTACGCCAAAACATCTGTCGAAAGTAATGAAGGAATCTACCGGAAAATCAGCAAGCGACTGGATTGACGACTATGTGATACTTGAAGCAAAGGCGCTGCTGAAATCAACCAATATGACCGTACAACAAATCAGCGACGAACTAAACTTTTCCGAACAATCGTTTTTCGGGAAATATTTCAAGCGTGTTGTGGGGCTGTCGCCGAGAGAATATAAAGGGAAATGAGTGTGATAATAAACAACTTATAATAAAAACAGGAAATGAAAAAGTTACAAGTAAAACATCGCGCAAAATATCAACGGCAAATGAAAATACTTCTTTGGGTTTTTGGCATATTGTCATTGGTAATCGTACCTGCATTAACAATTTATTTGGGCGCTCACGGAAATCCGTTTAAATTGTCGCTGTCAGCCATCGGCAATCGCCCCGAAGTACGACCGCTATTTTTAGTATGGACAATTTCCATGT
>JAITMM010000058.1 GCA_031277335.1 Tannerella sp.
CGCATCGGCGAGGGCGTCGCTATTGTTTGGTTTATAGACGATTCCGGCTTCTCCGACTATTTCGGGGAAGGAGCCGGTGGCAGGCTCCACTGCCGGGCGGCCGGCGGCAAAAGCTTCACACAGATACAGGCCGACGCCTTCGTCGAATGTGATCGGGACGCAAATCACTGATATATCGCTGTAAAACTGAGGATGGGCTTCGACATGATATTCTTCCTGAATCTCTACGTCATGCATGTAAGGCTTTAATTTATTGCGGATTATGTGGAGAAATTTCTTGTCCTGCGATGTATATCCGCCGCCGATTTTGAGTTTCAGGCCGGGTATCGTTTGGCGTTTTTTCAATTTCACGAAAGCGTCGGTGAGAATTTCCAATCCGTTGATTTTGTTCATTCTGTAGAAGAATCCGATGACGGGATGCTCCGGATAGGTGTCGCAGGCGTATTTCTCAACGTCGACGCCGGGATAGATCACCTCGATATCATGAAGATGCGGATTCTTCTGCATGGCGATATTTTTATAGAACTCGCTGGATGATACATATTTATCTGCATATTTGACACTTTCCATCATGCCTTTCCAGGCCATCTCCGAAAACTTGGCTTTCAGGTTGTCTATCCACACTTCTTCGTCCTGCAAGGAGCATACGATGGGAATCCGAATCTCCTGTTTGATGGCTTTTGCTATGCCTATCAGCATGATACTCGAAAGATGGATGACATCCGGCTGCTCGTGATGCTTAATCCAGTTAATCAGTGTCGCTACTTGTTCGTGGAACGTTTTGTCATCGCCATAAATCATGGAGAGTGTCATGCCTTCCGTGCCTTGCGCCGAGGTGCTGCCGGACATTGAGGCTGCTAACTTCAAGGCTGATTTTGAGCCGAGTAGACGTTGCATCCATCGCGGCATCGAACGGTTGCGGAAGAAACTGCTGGCTACATAATAGGTCGTTGCCGGAAAAAACAGGGGGGTCGTTGAGGGAAATGATACCTCGGTCAGCGGCAGATAGAGCGGCATCACCATGACGTCGTGACCTGCTTTGCGCAATGCAGATGCTTGCAGGGAGTCGCGGAAGCAGTTGCCGCAATAAAACGAATCGCCCGAACCGGGCACAATAAAGAGTATTTTCATTTTTTACCAGATATATCTTTTTTGATTGTGATAAAAATCATTGTATCTATAGTTCAAAGGGTCTTGCAGCAGAAAAACGCATTTGGTATATAATCTGTCCGTTGTGTTCAAATGTGATATGTTGTCTGATCACGCAACCGGACAGTAAAACAGAGAGTATAGGTGTGAAAATCAATGGATTCATTTTGATTCAACCATTATTTTATTGATAATAAGACGGATAAAAACCATTACTCCGATAATGAACAGGGTGGAGAAGACAAGGGATGCGATCCAGACCCACATCGTCACGTTGGCCATGCCTCCGCCGGCCGCGAGAATAGCGCCGATGACGCCCGTGCCGATGGCATATATCGGGACGGTATTGTTCTCAATACGCAGGAAATGAGCAATTTTGCCGTCGGGAAAGCCGAGGGAACGGTAGACATTGATTTCTTCTCGCCGGGAAGCAAGGTTCTTGCGTACCACGATGATAAAACTCATGATTCCCAGCAACATACCGATGCTACCCAGCATCAGGAAAATCGTAAGATACGTGTCCGTCACGCTGTTGAACATTTTCAGCCGGTCATTCGTCGTCATCACACGGACGCCATAATTGCTCATCGCCTGCGAAATCAGCGACTTGACGCTTTCCGTTTCTGTGGCATCGACCTTGACGAGCATCACTTCACTGCCGCCGATTTCATCCCATATCTCTGTAAATAAATTTCTGTCAATCAATATATTACCTTGAAATATAGTGTTTTGCAACGTACCGGTCAGTCGCAACACGGCGCGCTGTCCCCTGCTGCCTTCGTATACGATCGTATCGCCGAGCTTTAGGCCTAATCCCCAGGTTAATACGGTCTCATCCACCAGTGCGGGATAAACGGAGTCGGTGCGAGTCCGCAATAATTTCTCCATATCGGCCGGTGTCTTGGTGCCCGTGTCGACGCCGGGCTGTTCCCAAATCCGGCCAATCTTAAAGAGGCTCTTGCCCAAGTGTTCCATATCGATGCCAAGTACTGTCGGAGTGCTTACCTTGTTCAGGTTCAGGCAGCTTGCATCGTCGGCGCCGTAGCGAAGGAGTTGCAACACCTCTGCGTCGGCAGGCAAATCTGTCAAGGCCAGCTTTTCGCGTCCCAACGGAGTAGAGAGGTTATGATACACAGGCACAGCACTTTCGCACCAGAGCGAATAGCCTCCGGTCCCGGCCGTCAACTGCTCGCTGTCGGCAAATCCCTGCCGGTTCAGCCCGACCGCAAACACGATAAACACGCCCATCGCAAGCGAAAAGAAAGACAGGACGACCTGCTTCCGATCGGCAAATAGCGATTTCCAAAGCGTGCTTTCGTCGGTAAACGGCCTGCTTGACGGGACACTTGAGCGGCAAATCATATAGTCACCCCAAAACGCAGCAGCACCGATAAACAACACTCCAACGACGACAAATAATCCGACAGACTGGATAAATGCCTGATTGATAATGGCTATTGCGCAAACAGCGATACTGAACAGGATAGCGAGCAGAAGTTTAAGACGCAAGGAAGGCTGTTTTTTATTTTTATGCTTTACGGTTTGTCTCAATGACCGACCCAATGCGTACCAAATCAGACCGGCAGATAGCAACACGCCGATAATCAGACCTATAGCAATTGTTCGGACATCAGGATAAAGTGAAAATCCTTCCGTATGCGTTGCACCTTTCCATATCGTCCCTAACAGGAAGAGTACCAGCCAAGTATAGATTAATCCGGCTGCCACGCCTGCCAGTGACGACCATAGCACAACCGCCAGCGATTCCTTCCGGAAGAGGCTGACAATCCGGCGGGTAGTATATCCCAGCGAATGCATGAGCGTCGTTTCGTCTTTGCGCCTGAACAGCATTTCCGACAGGGGAACAAGCATTAAGAGGATGGCAGACAGGATGATAAAGAAGCCGAGCGATAGAAATAAACTCGAAAAGTCTACGCCGCCACGTGCTGCCTTGTAAGCAGATTCGCGTGGGTGGGTCAGCTGGATGCCGAACATGGTGGATTCCAGCCCTTTCCATGGGGTGATGTCCGTAGTAGAGACAGGGATTCGCAGTGCGGTCGCACTACCGTAGGAATTGCTCCACCTGGCAGCCACCTCACTGTAAGGTATTATGGCTTTGGGAGTTGAGCGATAGTCGTCCCAGTATTTTTCATCTTCGTCCGTAATCTTTGTCATGTCAATCGGCATATCGCTGTTCCAGTCCGTGCAATTGGCAGCTTCCGACATGCCGGGAAATTTGGCGCTTAAGGTCGTGTCGGCAGCAAGTTCGGAAATCGGCACAATCCGGCTTACACGCAGCGTAACCGTATCTATTTTAAGCGTTTTCAGGTCGCTCGAAGTGAAAAATGTCAGCGCCAGCGAATCGCCCGGTTTGACGTTCATCCGCCGGGCCGTGTAGTCTGAAACGATGATTTCATCGGGGCTTAACGTGCGGCCGTTGTAGCTGTCCATCGCCGTTGCAAATGAATAGTGGATGTCGCGGTCGCCGGATGACATCGAATTGATAAGATATGAAAACAGACGGTCTGTTTGGGGATAATCGGCGGCAATGGTCTGTACCACTTCATTTTGGATAAATATTCTATCGGCTGTTATCTCCGTAAAACCTTCTTTTGCCGTTGCCTTCAAACCTGAAACGGACGGATTCCATGCATGAGCCAATTCTTCCGCCGTGATTTGCCGGTCGCTTAACATCAGATTGATTTTGCCCTCTGTCTCAATCGTTTGGGCCAATTCATCAAGGTTTACAAAAACATTGAGGGGCAGGGTCTGTTCGTTTTTCAAGCTTAAATTGCCCTGTTGCGCCACGTCGACGATGCCATCAAATTCAAGTCGCAAGCCCGTGGTATAGTTATCTGTCACATACAGAGAGCCTGAGGGCACGAGACCGGTGGCGGGAAGGCGCAGCACGATATCGGTCGAAAGCGAAGACGGGCGGACGGTTTTACCGGCAGAAATATTCAATTCTTTTGCAAGACTCTCATTTATACGGGCTTTACCTGCCTGAATCGACATATCATCCACCCCCCAAACCATTACCGGAATCAGCCGGCCTGACTGCGATATAAAACCGTTCGAGATGAGCATCGAACGTGTATGTCCTTCAAATACAGAATGATGCACCAAACTACTATCCATAAACGATTGCATCGAAAAGACGACCGTTTCTGTGTTGCCCAACCGCTCGTTGACCCTGTTTACCAGCGTGGAACGCACGGAATCGCCAATTACCAGACTGCCGGTCAGCACAGCCGTCGTGATGGCCACAGCCAGCGCGACGAGCTTGTAATACCGTGCATAATATGTCCGGTTTCCTTTGATCAGATTATTGAAATTCACGACAGTATCCCTTCTTTAAGCGTTAATATCCGATGCGCCGTAGCAGCCATTTCGGTCGAGTGGGTGACCATCACAATAGTGGTTTGCAGCGTTTTGTTGATTTCCGAGAGGAGCAAGGCGATTTTCAGCGAATTGTCGGCGTCAAGCTGACCGGTCGG
>JAITMM010000112.1 GCA_031277335.1 Tannerella sp.
ATACATTGAAATGTTTATCGTTTGTAACAATATATTCTGCCCCTGCATTGAGGGCACAATCTACAAATTTGTTATCATCGGGGTCTGCAACAATCAAATTCCAGTTAAAGTGAGATGTAATTTTATTCGTATTGGGTGCGTCAAGAAGCATACTCATTACAATATCCGCCGTTAGTTGAGAGTAATATCGCAGCAAAAGCTCCTCATATTCTTGCAGTATTTCCGAAGTATAACAAAGTGTGAACTTTCCTGCAATAAATGCTCGCCACAAATCGTAAAAAGGCGATTTCCGAGATATTGACACTAACAGACAATTTGTATCAAAAACTACTTTCATTCGTTCATTATTTAGGTTATTTGCTTATTTGTTGATATGTCTATTTGTCGTTTGTAACAAATCACCGAATAAACAAATCACCATTTAATCAATTTACTTGTCATAAGGTGTTCGGATATGTGTGTGAAGCATTTCTTCAAAAATACTGTCACTCAATTTTCCCTCTTGCCATAAACGATTGGTTTCGGCATCTAATTTTCTTTGAAGAAAATCAAGGTATAATGAGGTTAATTCTTCTCTATCCCCGTCTGTTTTTACACTTGCAAACGAGCGAATCACAAATAATTGCGCGTCATTAAACGGTTGTTTCGTTACTACTGCTTCCATAATCAATTTCTTTTTATGAATTTAATGCTACAAAGCTACAACTTTTCCCCAAAAACCACAAAGAAAAACCTGTTTTTTCCACCTTTATAGAGTTTGCGGGGGCGGGAGTTTTTTAAGGACTTTATGCTTATCCGCAAAGTAAAATGTTGGCATATGCAAAATTTGCTGCAAAAATACGCCTTTTCGGGCGTAAATTTGCAGCAAAAACGAATTCAAATATTTCAATTCACACTAACTTCTCCAATTTACTCGTATTCTGAGAGATAACCTCATCGCTTAACTCGTAATTAATCAAACTATCGGTCAAATACGCATCGTAAGCCGCCATATCGAGCAATCCGTGTCCCGATAGATTGAACAGAATCGTTTTTTTCGAGCCTTCTTCTTTTGCCTTCAACGCTTCATTGATAGTGGCGGCAATGGCGTGGCACGATTCGGGCGCAGGAATAATCCCTTCGGCTTGCGAAAACAAAATACCTGCTTTGAACGAATCTAACTGCTGAATATCAACGGCTTCAATCAAATTATCTTTCTTCAACTGACTGACAATCATTCCTGCACCGTGATAACGCAAACCGCCGGCGTGAATGTGGGCGGGCGAAAAATTGTGTCCAAGTGTAAACATCGGAATAAGAGGGGTATAGCCCGATTCGTCGCCAAAATCGTACTCAAAAACACCGCGTGTGAGTTTCGGACACGAAGATGGCTCGGCAGCAATAAAACGAGTGTTTTTTTCGCCCGACAATTTATGCCGAAGAAAGGGAAACGAAATTCCCGCGAAATTCGACCCGCCACCAAAACACCCTATCACAATATCGGGATATTCGTCAGCCATCTGCATCTGTTTTTCGGCTTCCAAACCGATAACTGTCTGATGCAGAAATACTTGATTGAGCACACTTCCCAACGCATATTTGCAATTAGGCGTTTGCATTGCCAATTCTATGGCTTCGGAAATGGCAGTACCCAAACTTCCCTGATAATTAGGATGTTCGGTAAGAATTTTGCGTCCTGCTTTGGTGGACATAGACGGCGATGCAATTACCTGTGCGCCAAACGCTTGCATAATGGAACGGCGATATGGTTTTTGTGCATAACTGATTTTCACCATATACACTGCCGCTTCCAATCCGAATGCTTTGGCGGCGTAAGAGAGTGCCGTTCCCCATTGTCCTGCGCCTGTTTCGGTTGTGATGTTTGTAACACCCTCTTTTTTACAGTAATACGCTTGCGCCAGTGCCGAATTTAATTTGTGCGAACCGACAGGACTTACGCTTTCGTCTTTGAAATAGATGTGCGCAGGCGTGTCTAACGCTTTTTCCAATCCATACGCGCGAACCAAAGGTGTGGGGCGATAAATTTTATACTTTTCGCGCACCTCTTCGGGAATTTCGATGTAGCGGTCGGTTTGGTTCATCTCTTGTCGCGACAGTTCTTCGGCAAAAAGAGGATACAAATCTTCGGCTTTCAACGGCTGTTTGGTTGCCGGATTTAGCATTGGTAGCGGCTTGTTTTTCATATCAGCCACAATGTTGTACCAAGCGGTTGGAATTTCATTTTCTTGTAAAATGATTTTTTTTGTTTTCGTACTCATATACTTAAATTTTATTAATTATTTGAATTCCCCTGCAACTTTCTTGCAACAAAAAAACCGCAGGAGTGGATTTCCTACGGTTTGTTGTATATCTATTTTGTTGAAACTATAAAACACACGCAACGGTATCCACCTTTGTTAAAGATTGATACCACCACCAATTATTTAATGCAACAAGATTATTCATACAATTATTTTATTTTTTTCTTTATGGTGTATGGAACTCGCAATAATCATATTCTTTTACTATGAATGATTTACTTGCTCGTTTCATATTTTCTAATTTTGATGCAAAGTAAATACATTTG
>JAITMM010000154.1 GCA_031277335.1 Tannerella sp.
TAAGCGCCCGATTGAGCCTGACTATGAGTAATTCCTTGAACTTTAATTTTAATCTTCTTGTCCAATTTGATTATCTTTTAACTTTTAAGTCACAAATGTACGCAAATTTATCAAATTGCAAGCAAGAGGAGAAAAAAAATAAATTTGCAAGTGCGCGCAACTTAACTTAACTTTGCAGGGTGAGACTTTCAAAATGATTTTGTGATTGATCAGGTGACAAAGGATAAGATTTTAGATGCAGCAAATATAGTAGATGTTGTGTCTGAATTTGTTACGTTACGCAAACGCGGCGTAAACTATGTCGGATTGTGCCCATTCCATGCCGATAAGACGCCTTCATTTTATGTCTCGCCATCCAAAAACATTTGCAAATGTTTCTCTTGCGGTGAAGGTGGTGCCCCTGTCTATTTTATTATGAAACATGAACAACTCAGTTATAATGAGGCGCTTAAGTTTTTGGCAAAAAAATATAATATTGAAGTGCAGGAGCGCGAAATCACTGATAGTGAACTGCAAATGCGAAATGCACGTGAAAGTATGTTCATAGTCAATAGCTGGGCGCAAAAGCATTTTACGTCGCGACTGTTCGAGCACGACGAAGGCAGAACGGTTGGTCTGAGTTATTTTAATGAACGCGGATTTAGAGAAGACACAATTCGTAAATTCCAGTTGGGCTACGCTCTTGAAAAGCGTGATGACCTGTATCTTACGGCTTTACAAAACGGATATAAAGCCGAGTTTTTAGAAAAAACAGGCTTGGTAGGCTTCTATGAAAATGGCACCGTGGCCGACAGGTTTAGAGGGCGCGTCATCTTTCCTGTACATACAATGAGCGGAAAAGTTGTAGCTTTCGGCGGACGTATCCTCAAAAAAAATGAAAAAGTAGGTAAGTATATAAATTCTCCGGAGAGCGACATCTATCATAAAAGCCATGAACTATATGGCCTCTTTTTTGCTAAACAAGCTATTGCTAAGGCAGATAAGTGCTTTTTAGTCGAAGGATATACAGATGTGATTTCTATGTATCAGGCCGGTGTCGAAAATGTGGTGGCTTCGTCGGGAACAGCATTGACGCCCGGACAAATCAATTTGATTCGACGAATAACTAACAATATTACAGTTATTTACGATGGTGATGCTCCCGGAATCAAAGCCGCAATTCGTGGTATCGACCTCTTGTTGGAGGAGGGAATGAATGTGAAAATTGTATTGCTTCCCGAAGGTGATGACCCTGATTCTTTTGCCAGAAAACGTAATGCGTTTGAATTTGATGTTTTTATAAATGAACATGAGACTGACTTTATACGCTTTAAAACCAATCTGTTATTAGAGGAGACAGGAAATGACCCGATTAAAAAGGCATCATTGATAGGTGATATACTGCAATCAATTGCCGTCATTCCCGACAATATTATTCGTTCGGTATATATCAAGGATTGTAGTGATTTACTGGATATTAAAGAACAAACATTAATAAACGAACTCAATAAGATACGCCTTAACAAAAGGAAAGCAGCAGATATAGCCCGTCAAAATGCAACTGTATCGACTCAAAATCAACCATTTGAAGATAACGGGAAATCTTCGGAAGATGCCGACATTCCTCCCAATCATGTAACGGCAGAGGACAACGAAAGACAAAATATCTCTTTAAATGGAACACAGGAAGAAGATGCAAACACTTATAAATCACAACCATCGCCTTACAAAGCATGCGAAGAAGCGCTTCTCCGTTATATTGTGCAATTCGGCGAATTTGTACTTTATGACTATATAAAAGATAATGAGCATATTACTATCAGAGTAGCTGAGTATATACATTCAGTTTTGCAAGAAGACGACTTGACATTTTATACTCCCTCGTATAGGACAATGCTCGAAGAATGTGTGAGGCTGTGCCAAGGACCTCATTTCTCGGCTTCACGCCATTTTCTGTCGCATCCAAATCCGGTTATCAGTCGGATTGCCATTGACTTGACCGACGAAAAATATAATCCTCAAATTGATTTGCCGCAAACGACCGATACAACGTCGATGTCTGAAAAGGAACGAAAAGAGTGGGAGAGAAGTGTTGAAAAGAAAATTGATGACGTGGAACGCATGATCAGGCACGATTTATTTTCGCTGAAAAATGCGTTTATTATGCAGCAAATAAGTGATATAAGTAATGAATTGAAAGACTTGCAAAAGCGAGGAGAGACAGATGAATCAATCAAACTTATAAAAAAACTGCAACAGCTGAATGATATTAAAAACGTGTTATGCAAAGAATTAGGTGAACGAATCATTTTAAAAATGTAATATATGGATTTTATTGTTGCAGAAAATATTGTCAAACAATTCTCCAATCATCTGGCACTTGACGATGTAAGTATTAATGCGCCGCGAGGCAGAATTTTCGGATTGCTTGGCCCTAACGGAGCAGGTAAAACAACGTTGATAAGGATTATCAACAGGATTACGGCGCCTGACCGGGGCAAAGTGTATTTCGATGGACGTCTGTCTCAACCGGCTGATATAATGAGGATTGGATATCTGCCTGAGGAACGTGGCCTTTATAGAAAAATGAGAGTTGGCGAACAAGCCATCTATTTCGCCCAACTCAAAGGTCTCAGCTCCGGCGAAGCGCGCAAACGACTGACAGAGTGGTTTGAAAAGTTTGAAATAATGTCTTGGTGGAATCGAAAATTGGAAGAATTGTCAAAAGGGATGCAACAAAAAATACAGTTTATCATCACAGTGATACATAAACCTGATCTACTGATCTTTGACGAACCTTTCAGCGGTTTTGACCCTATTAATACCGACTTGCTTAAACATGAAATGATAGCATTGAAACAAGCAGGACATACGTTGATTTTTTCGACACATAATATGGCCTCCGTAGAGGAGATTTGCGATGAAATCGCATTGATTAATAAGGCAAAAGTCGTGCTCAGCGGAAATGTACACGAGATACGTAATCGTTTCAAAAGCAATATATTCCGTCTTTGTGTGACAAATGAAAATATTGTACCAGTGCCCGGTCTTTTTTCTATCATTACGCAAGAAAAGAAGGATTTTTATGCCGAAGCACGTATACAGAAAGAAGCCGGCATCAGTAATTCCAATTTGTTAAGCACGTTAGCTCAACAATATGATATACAATCGTTTGTTGAAGAATTGCCTTCGATGAATGATGTATTTATTCAAACGGTAAAAAATAATAACGTAGGTTTTTGAATCTTTGAATAATTAAATATTTGATTATGAATAAAATAGGACTTATTATTAAGCAGGAATACTTACGTCGGGTTCGTAAAAGGTCATTTATAGTAATGACTTTTCTTACGCCGTTACTTGTTGTGGCACTGATGTTTGTGCCCTTATGGCTTGCCACGTTGAGAGGTGATGGAATCCATAATGTAGCTGTGATTGACAAGACAGGCAAATATGCGTCATTATTTGACAAGACAGATAACTATCTGTTTTTCAACTCTGACCAATCGCTGGACGAATATCGTAACAGCGACCGAAAAGAACTATTTGCCGTACTTAGTATTACCGGAGACCTGATGGATGACCCGAAATCAGCCACGCTATATTCTGAAAAACAGATACCGGGTGATTTGTCAAACTACGTCAATCAGATACTATCCAAGCAATTAGAGGCTGATAAGTTGGCTTCATTCAATATTCCCGATTTGGCAAAAATCATCGACGAAAGCCGCATCAATTTTCAGATTCAGACCATCAAATGGGGTAAAGACGGCTCGCAGACAAGTTCGTCAGGACAGCTTGCCATTATCATAGGATTAATAACGACTTTCGTTATCTATATGTTTATCACGATATATGGGGCAATGGTGATGCAAGGCGTGTCGGAAGAAAAGACTAACCGGATTGTGGAGATAATGGTTTCGTCGGTCAGCGCTTTCACTCTGATGATGGGCAAAGTTGTGGGGATCGGGCTTGTAGGACTGACGCAAATCATAATATGGGTTGTTCTGGCAAGCGCTTTTTTATTGATTGGCTCAGGCGGTTTGATAATGGGAGGAATTGGTGGTGCAGCAGATATATCTACTGTGCAACAGGGAGTTGCAATGTCTCAACAAGTCAATGCAGCCGAATTGCAGCCCGGCGTTGAATGGATTTCCCAATTGCAGTCGTTTAATCTGGGCGAAATAGCCGTCTTTTTTGTCGTGTTTTTTATCGGTGGCTATTTGCTATACGCTTCGCTCTTTGCAGCTATCGGGTCAGCAATTAATAGTCCCGAAGATGCTCAACAGTTTATGCTGCCCATGATGATGATTATGATTTTTGGACTTTATACAGGCATGTATAGCGTCAATAATCCTGACGGCCCGATGGCTTTTTGGTGTTCGCTGTTTCCTCTTACTTCGCCGATAGTGATGCTGATGCGAATTCCATTTGAAATACCGTTATGGGAAAAATTGCTGTCCGTCATTGTATTATATGCAACGGCTATCGGATTCGTATGGGTTTCGGCCAAAATTTACAGGGTAGGTATTCTGATGTACGGCAAGAAACCTAATATAAAAGAAATGATTAAATGGGTAACATATAAGTGATTGATATTCATAAAAATGAATAATTATCAAAAAGGGATTTTCTTCGCTCTCATTTCCTATTTGAGTTGGGGGTTATTACCTATTTTCTGGAAACAGTTGGAAACAATACCGTCAGTTGAAATTCTGGCGCACAGGATGTTATGGTCTACGGTATTTACGTTGATTTTATGTCTGTTGATGAAGAAGCATTCCTTTTTCGATTATTTTTCCCACGCCAAATCGTTGTTCAGATTAGCCGTTACCGGCTTGCTTCTTACGCTCAATTGGGGGATTTATATCTACGCCATAAACTCGGATCAAATCGTTGAAACGTCTTTGGGGTATTTTATCAATCCATTAGTCAGCATTGTGTTAGGCATGATTTTTCTGGGCGAAAAACTTAATAAAACACAATTGATCGCTTTTATGTTTGCAGTGGCCGGCGTGGCCTATCTTGCTGTCAATTACGGACATTTCCCATGGATTGCCATATCGCTGGCATTGACATTCGGCGTATATGGCCTGTTGAAAAAGCAGATGAACTACGATTCCATGAGTGCATTGGCCGTTGAGACGGCGCTGATTGCTCCCTTCGCCTTAGCCTATCTGATTTTTGGAGCGTCAGTAGCAGGATGGTCGCCCGTTGGCACGGATTCCATTAATTCTCAGCCTGTTTCAATAGTCGCGTTGTTGTTGCTGGCCGGCTTGGTGACCTCGCTTCCACTTTACTGGTTTGGCATGGCAGCCGTTAGAATACCTTTATATTCAATCGGTTTCTTTCAATATATCTCACCCACAATAAATCTCTTTATCGGAATTTTCATCTACCATGAAGTGTTTTCCGCTGACCATGCTATCTCCTTTTCACTGATCTGGGTGGGACTTGCGCTGTATATCGGCGACATCATCGTCAAAATACGCAGACGTCCCTCAAAAGGAAATACATAACATCTGACGCAATATGACCTCAGATATGTATTGCTATGTGTTTGACAGTCATGCTCAAGTTCTTGTTTGATGTAAATAAACAAAAGGAGAAGAAGACAGCCTTTCCTGTGTTTTTTTTCAGTATTCTCCGAAAAAAAGAGATGAAAATAGATTACTTGTCGGAAAAATAGCATAAATTTGCACTCAATAAAACGCTCTAATGAATGTTTTGCGGTTTTTCTACTGTTCTAAAAGCCTATAAATAAGACTTATCATTTGGAATAAAATGAGATCAACTGTATATCAATCTACAAAGCGATTTTTTAACTGATTTATAATCAGAATGTTTAATTTAAAATTTAAAACAAAATGTCAGAAAATAACAAAACGAACCGTGGAAAATCGAATTTTCCGTGGTCAGCAGGCGAAACAAGCCTCATTTCCCGTCGCAAATTCACTAAATCGCTATGCTTGCTATCGGGCGGTTTAGCCTTGGGAATCACCAAGATGTATTCGCAATCGGGTCAGACAAAAGAACTCCTGGTGTGTAAAGTTGCCGATTTGGCCGTCGGAGAAATGCGGGCTTTTGCTACCGACGATAACGGAGATAAGCCGTATATTTTAATCCACTTATCGGAAAATGAGTGGAGATGCTTCGACCAAAAATGCACGCATAAGGGCTGCTTGGTAAAGTATGTTGCTGAAGACAAGCAGGTTTTCTGTCCTTGTCACAAAGGCGTATTCAATCCCGAAAACGGCGCCGTAGTCAAAGGGCCTCCTTCAAAAGCATTGCCTCAATTGCCTGTCACTATACGTGAAGGCAGCGTATACGTAACGTTGACAACATAATATCTTGCCATATTGGAAATGACAAAAATTTCGCTTACTTTTGTAGGCGAAAAGGAGAGATGCCGGAGCGGTCGATCGGGGCGGTCTCGAAAACCGTTGTACCCTTACGGGTACCCAGGGTTCGAATCCCTGTCTCTCCGCAAATAAAGACTGACGATTATAGTAAAAATCGGTGGACTTTCCCATTGAGCAAGTGACTCTTTTGGGGCAAATATATTGTCATATTCTACTTTTCGGAATGATAGTTCTCCCTGCCATTTGACAAATCTTCGAGAGAATAGATGCTGGTGTGCAACGTTGCCTTGTTTTGACATGCAAAAGTACCGGATTCGTCCTATATCCAAACATCATTTTCCATCCATTGTATGAAATGGTATGGTGGCTGTTTGAAATGAAGCATGGTGAGATGAAATCAACATATTGTTCGTTGCATGTTATTTCCATTCCCACCGGTTCCAATTAATAGGGTTCAGAACTATAGTCCTCAGTAAAGTATTTACCCTCAGTAAATTCGCATTTTTCATCAACCAAACTATAGTAACACTCACGGCTTTTACGTTCTTGAACAAACATTTCCGTTGCACCGGTCAGCACTACGAAAGTAAAATATCGGGAATATTCAAGGCAATGAAGATTGACTAACCGAAAAGTGGAAAAAAACGAAAATGTATGCGTTATTCACTGAAAAGTTGTACTTTTGCGCTTAAATAAAAATGAATTATAAATATTTGGATTATGGTATATGTTGCAATAAACGAAAAAAAAGCAAACGGGAAAGCGCTTTTGAGACTTCTCAAAGGTATTGATGGAACAAATGACTATGTTCGTTTTATGGACAGAGAAAAAGAATTGGAATTGGCGATTACCGACGCGATGAAAACGCAGAGAGTAAAATCAGGAAATTCTTTACGCGAAATCATTTCAAATAATGGCATATAAAATCGCTTACCGAAACAGTTTTGAGCGGGATTTCAAAAAGTTAAAACTTTCCGTTCAAGAATTTATCCTTGATGTAGCAGATAAAATTCAAGACGGAACAATTCAAGGTGAACAATTGAAAGGTAACTTTCAGGGGTTTTATAAATTCCCATTTGGGCATAAGCCCGAATATCGTCTTGTTTACAAAATATACCATTGTCGAGTGTATAAAGACGGAAAATTAACGTGTATGTTCGACAACATTGAGCATTCAATAGATGAACTTAAATCATGTAATGGACTGATTGAATTTGTCTTAATCAAGACCCGCGAAGAAATGAACAACTTGTATGCCCGACCGAAAAAAAATGTAAAGAAATATTCCAGATAAGTATGGGATAAGCAAAATGGGGGGAGAAGGATGCGAAACATTAGTAAATGTAATTACAACCATTAATTGATGCCGTATTTGGCGATGATGTGTATTGATTTATTCAAAAATAACGTCACCTGTGCAATACACCAGTTGTATCTCATTATTATCTTTATATTCTTGAAGCAACATTTCAAAATCGTTTGATTTTTTATCTACCTTACTGAATACAACAACAATACCGATAGTGTATTCTTGATTGTTTTTTTTTGCGATTTTTTGAAGTTCCTTAATTTTGTTAATATCGTTAATAATTCCTTTGCATGAAGTAACTCCTTCTTTTCCTCTGCAAAACTTCAATTCCATAACAATACATTTACCACAAAAATCAAACTCCTTAGACTATAATGTCCCCCCTATTTAGTACAGCATGTTAAGACAAAAAAAAAGATTATTTTTGCAGCATGAAAAGTAGAAGAAAATTTAGTGCGGCATTCAAGACCAAAGTTGTTCTTGAAGCC